>NZ_BAABJO010000015.1:0-178454 GCF_039543345.1 Pseudonocardia adelaidensis
CCTGCGCCGGCCTGACCCTCTACGCCGTCCTCCGCGAACTCCAGACCCTCCTCAGCATCTGGACCGGCGCATGCCACACCTGCAAACGCCCCTACCCCGCACCGACCTAACAAAGCCCTACTAGGAGCGCGCTGAAGGACCCCGACCTGCTGCGCGACGCCCAGGCGGCTAACTCGCTGCGTTGTCGTCGTCGCAGATGTTGTCGTCGTCGCAGATACGGCCCGGTATCCGCCTGCTCCCATCAGGCGACCCGATGCGATTGCGGTCACGTGGCCGCCGCTCGCTACGGCCGGGTCCCTTCAGCACGCTCCTGGGCGAGCGCGCCCAGCCTGCCGAGCACGTCCTCCAAGACCGCCGCGCCGGTGGCGTAGTTCAGCCGCAGGTGGCGGCGGCCCTCCTCACCGAACACCGGGCCGCCGGAGAGCAGCACGCGGGCGCGGGTGAGCACCTCGTCGAGCGGGTCGTCGCCCAGCCCCAGTGCGTCGGCGCAGAACCAGTACAGGTAGGTGGCCTCCGGCATCGGGTCCGGGTCGTGCGTCCACGACGCGACGGCCGCGGCCACCCGCCGCCGGTTGCGGTCCAGCACGCGCAGCAGCCGGGCCTGCCAGTCGGCACCGTCCCGCCAGGCGGCGACGGCGGCCACCACGCTCAGCGTGCCGACCGCGCCGTACAGCTCGGTCGGCTCCGCGTCGCGCAGGGTGAGCAGGCGCCGGGGCCCGAAGTGCGCCACCGAGCAGCGCAGCCCGGCCAGGTTGAACGCCTTGCTCGCGGACGTCAGCGTCACCGTGCGGGCCGCGGTGTCGTCGTCGAGCGATGCGAACGGCACGTGGCGGTGCGGCGCGAACGCCAGCTCGGCGTGGATCTCGTCGCTGATCACGAGCAGGTCGTGGCGGCGGGCGATCGCGGCGATCTCGGCGAGCTCGTCGCGGGTGAGCACGCGCCCGGTCGGGTTGTGCGGGTTGACCAGCAGCAGCGCGCGGCAGTCGTGGGCGGCGACGGCGTCGGCGAGGCCGGCGGTGTTGGCGGACCAGCCCGCCGGCGTCCGGAGGAACGGCACGTCGACCCGCTTCCGGCCCATCGCGCCCACGGTGTGGTGGAACGGCGGGTAGGTCGGGCTGTGCACGGCGACGGCGTCGCCGGGGGCCGTGCCGAGGTGCAGCAGCACCTGCACGCCTTGCACCACGTCGGTGTGCTCGCGCACGTCGGCGGGGTCGACGGCCCACCCGTAGCGCTCGCGCATCCGGTCCGCGAACGTCGTGCGCAGCGGATGGACCTCCTCCCAGCGCGGGTAGCCGAGGTCGCCGTGGCGGACCGTGTGCTCGATCGCGTCGGCGATCACGGGCGCGACCGGGAAGTCCATGTCCGCCACCGACGCGGGGATGACGTCCGGGTCCACGCGCCACTTCGATCCCGGCCGCCTGCGCAGGTTCTCGACGGTCAGCTCGTCGAAGAGCGGGTCGAGCGCGGGTTCCATGTCCGCCAGCGTAGATCCGCCTCACGAGGCGCGGAGGGCCTCGTCGATCGCGTCGGCGTTCCGCTCGACCCAGGCCATCGCCCGCTCCTGGCGCGCGGCGGCCTCCGGCGTCCAGTACGCGGCGAAGCCGGGCACGCCCCGGGCGGCGCCGTCGCGCACGATCCCGCACATCCAGGCGTGGGAGTCGCGCAGCGCGGGGAGGAATGCCGCCCGGCCCGCGTCGTCGAGCCCGTACGCGTCCAGGAGGATCCGGGTGCGCTCCAGCTCGCGGCCCCGGCGGGTGTCGGCGATGTCGACCGGGTCGCGCAGCGGCGCCCACAGCCGTGCGGCGGCCGCGACGTCCCAGACGGCCGAGCCGGGCCCGGCGAGGTCGAAGTCGATGAGCGCGACGGCCTGGCCCGCCCGGAACACCACGTTGTCGAGGTTCGGGTCGTTGTGGGCGATGCCCCGGCCGTCGAACGGGGCCGGTGCCGGGTGGGACCAGCGGTACGGCGCGGGGTCGAAGGCCGCGGCGGCGTCGTGGAAGCGGCGCAGCAGCCGCCCGACGCTGCGCAGGGCGTGGTCGGTGAGGCTCCACGCAGGCGCCGGCGCGGTGATCGCGTGGCCGGGCACGTAGCTGAGCACCTCCCGGCCGGCGTCGTCGACGCCGAGCACGCGCGGCGCCCCGTCGAACCCGACGTCCTCCAGGTGGCGCAGCAGGGCGTGGGTGGCGCTGCTGGTGGGGCGCAGCGGGCGGCGCACGGTGTTGCCGACGCGGTGCACGCGCCCGCGGTTGGCCGTGCCACCCAGCAGGGGCACCTCCACACTCACGTCCCCGCCGCGGTGATCAGCGATTCGGCGAGCGTCGAGTGCGTCACCAGGCTGTTCACCATTCCACCCCGCACCGCTGCCAGAACCGCGTGCACCTTGGCCCCTCCGTACACGATCGCGATCACCTCGGGCACGGCCCGCATCTGCTCGGCCGTGATGCCGATCATCCGCTCCGTGAGCGCGGAGCGCACGGGGTTGCCGTCGTCGTCGACGAGGACGCCCGAGATCTCGGCGCACACGCCCCGGCGGGCCAGCTCGCGGCGCTCTGCCTCACCGGTGGCGTCGAAGAGCGTGGACTGCTCCGGCTCCCACGCCCCGACGCCGGCGACGGCGCGGGTGACCGACCCGATCCGGGAGAACGCCTGCGCCACCTCGGGCTGGCGGCGGAGGGCCTGCGCGGTGGCGGCGTCCGGCACCGCCATCGGCGCGTAGAAGAAGTAGGCGGGCCCTCCGGCCACCCGGGCGACGTCGCGGACCACCTCGATCGAGCTGTCGTCGACACCGGGGCGGGCGAGCGCCCCGGTGAGCTGCACGACGGGCACGGGGGCGAGCCGCTGCAGCGCGTTGGCCATCGCGCTCACCGAGCGCGCCCAGGACAGCCCCAGCACGTCGTCCGGTGTGACGATCTCCGTGAGCAGCTCGGCGGCCGCGGCCCCGAGGTGGGCGCGCATGGTGGCCGGCACGTCGTCGGGGGTGTCGGTGACGACGCAGTGCTGCAGGCCGAGCGCCGACATGAGCCGGTCCGACAGCTCCACGTCGACCGAGCCGGGATGGCCGATCTCGATGCGGACGAGCCCGCTGTTGCGCGCGTCGTCGAGCAGGCGGGCGACCTTGAACCGGCTGAGCGCGAACTCCTGGGCGATCTCGACCTTGGACCGGCCGTCGAGGTAGTAGCGGCGCGCGACCGACGCCGTCAGCACGAGATGGGCCGGCCCACGCGCGCTGCCGTCGATCGCCACTACCGCCTCCATCGCTCATATGAGCGGAACCGCGCCCATTCTTCCACAAGCCATTGAGTTGAGGGTGGCTCATTGCCACACTTCTGATCGTGTGATCGGGCGTGTGCTCATCTGAGCACCGAGGCCGGAGGGCGCCAATGAGGGAGCTTGCGACCGAGTCATCGGCACAGTGGCACGCGCGAAGCGCCGACCGAGCGCAGCGAGGGCCAGCGGTTCGGCGAACGAGCGTGCGAACGGCGCTGCTCTCCCTCGTCGTGCTGCTGACGAGCACCGCCTGCGCGGGCTGGGGCGGGAGCGTCGGGGGCGGTGGGGCGAACAGCATCAACGTGCTGATGGTCAACAACCCGCAGATGGTGGATCTGCAGCGGTTGACGGCCGAGCACTTCACCAAGCAGACCGGCATCACCGTCAACTTCACCGTGCTGCCCGAGAACGACGTGCGTGACAAGATCAGCCAGGAGTTCTCCAGCCAGGCGGGCCAGTACGACGTCGCCTCGCTGTCCAACTTCGAGATCCCGATCTACGCCCGCAGCCACTGGATCGCGCCGATGGATCCCTTCATCGCGGCGGACCCGTCCTTCGACCAGGCCGACATCCTCCCGTCGATGGCCGAGTCCCTGAAGGGCCCGGACGGTCAGATCTACGGCCAGCCCTTCTACGGCGAGTCCTCGTTCCTGATGTACCGCAAGGACGTGCTGCAGGCCGCGGGCGTCGCGATGCCCGAGAAGCCCACCTGGCAGCAGGTGGCCGACATCGCCGCCCGGCTGGACGGCGCGCAGCCCGGCATGGCCGGGATCTGCCTGCGCGGCCAGCCCGGCTGGGGCCAGGTGTTCGCGCCGCTGACGACGGTGGTCAACACCTTCGGCGGCACGTGGTTCACGGCCGACTGGCAGGCCGCGGTGAACGCGCCGGAGTTCAAGAAGGCCGTGCAGTTCTACGTCGACCTCGTGCGCCAGCACGGGGAGGCGGGTGCGCCGCAGGCCGGCTTCACCGAGTGCCTGAACAACATGGTCCAGGGCAACGCCGCCATGTGGTACGACGCCACGTCCGCGGCGGGCTCCCTGGAGGCCGCCGACTCCCCGGTGCGCGGCAAGATCGGTTACGCGCCCGCGCCGGTGGTCGAGACCGCGAGCTCCGGCTGGCTGTACGCCTGGTCGTGGGGGATCCAGGCCGCCAGCGAGAAGAAGGACGCCGCCTGGAAGTTCATCTCGTGGGCGTCGAGCAAGGACTACGAGCAGCTGGTCGGCCAGGAGGTCGGCTGGTCGAAGGTGCCCGCGGGCAAGCGCTCGTCCACCTACGAGAACCCGCAGTACCTCGCCGAGGCGGGCGCGTTCGCCGAGCAGACGAAGTCGGCCATCGAGGCCGCCGACCCGCGCAACCCCGGCGTGCAGCCGCGGCCGGCGATCGGCATCCAATTCGTGGACATCCCGGAGTTCCCGGATCTCGGCACGCAGGTGTCGCAGGAGGTGAGCTCGGCGATCGCCGGGCTGGTGACGGTGGACGAGGCCCTCGATCGGGGCCAGCAGCTGGCCGACGACGTGGCGGATCGGTACCGCGCGCGGGCGGAGGGGCAGTCATGAGTACGGCACTGGAACCACGCACGTCCCCGACCGAACGGACGCGGGGTCAGGGCGACGCGATGCGCCGGGCGGGCGACTGGGCGCGGCGCGCCCCGCTGCTGCCCGCGCTGATCTTCCTGATCATCGTGACGCAGCTGCCGTTCGTCGGCACGCTGGTCATCTCGTTCATGAACTGGAACGCCTACTACCCCGACGAGGTCGGGTTCGCCGGGCTCGACAACTACCGGCGGGTGCTCACCGACGTCACCACCCGCGACTCGATCGTCACGACGATCGTGCTCACGGTGTCGGTGGTGCTGGTCAGCCTCGTGCTCGGGCTCGTCATCGCGCTGCTGCTGGACCGCGCGTTCCGCGGCCGCGGGGTCGTCCGCACGATGATGATCACCCCGTTCCTGATCGTGCCGGTGGCCGCGGCGCTCGTGTGGAAGCACGCGCTCTACAACCCGGAGTACGGCCTCTTCAACGGCGTGCTGACCTGGATCTTCGGCGAGAACGCCCCGCAGCCGGACTGGATCTCCACGATGCCGCTCACAGCGATCGTGGCGTCGCTGGTCTGGCAGTGGACGCCGTTCATGATGCTGATCCTGCTCGCGGGGCTGCAGAGCAAACCGCTCGACGTCATCGAGGCGGCGAAGATCGACGGCTGCTCGGCGTGGCAGATCTTCCGGTACATGACGCTCCCGCACCTGCGCCAGTACCTGGAGCTGGGCGCCCTGCTCGGGTCGATCTACATCGTGCAGAACTTCGACGCCGTCTTCACGATCACCTCGGGCGGCCTGGGCACGGCGAACCTGCCGTACACGATCTACCAGATCTTCTACAACGCGCACGACTACGGCCGGGCCTCGGCGGCGGGCGTCGTCGTCGTGATCGGGACGATCATCATCGCCACGTTCGCGCTGCGCACCGTGTCGTCGCTGTTCCGCGAGGAGGGGGCCCGATGACCGCCACCACGCTCGAGGCGCCGCCCGCCGGCGCGCCGCGGGTCAACCCGCCGTCCCGCAACCCCGCCGGCACCCTGCTCACGGTCCTCGCGTGGGTCGTCGGCGTGCTGTTCGTGCTGCCGGTGCTGTGGATGCTGCTCACGTCCCTGCACAGCGAGACGGACGCGGCCACCAACCCGCCGTCGCTCTTCGCGCCGCTCACGTTCGACGGCTACGCGAACTTCTTCGGGGCGCAGACCGGCACGAGCCCGTGGCCCGCCCTCCTGAACTCGCTCACGGCGAGCGTGCTGTCCACGGCCCTGGTGCTGGTGCTCTCGATCCCGGCGGCGTACGCGCTGTCGATCCGGCCGGTGCGCAAGTGGACCGACGTGCTGTTCTTCTTCCTGTCCACGAAGATGCTGCCGGTGGTGGCCGGGCTGCTGCCCGTCTACCTGATCGCGCAGGGCATCGGGATGCTCGACAACATCTGGTTGCTGATCATCCTGTACACGTCGATGAACCTGCCGATCGCGGTGTGGATGATGCGGTCGTTCCTCGCCGAGGTGCCGGTCGAGGTGCTCGAAGCGGCGTCGATCGACGGGTGCAGCCTGACCCGCACGCTGCGCACGGTCGTCGTGCCGATGGTGCTGCCGGGCATCGCGGCGACGTCGTTGATCTGCTTCATCTTCAGCTGGAACGAGCTGCTGTTCGCCCGGGTGCTCACCGCGACCGTCGCGCAGACGGCGCCGGTGTTCCTCACCGGGTTCGTCACCAGCCAGGGCCTGTTCCTGGCCACGGTCTGCGCGGCATCGGTGGTGGTGTCGCTGCCGGTGCTGATCGCCGGGTTCGCGGCGCAGGACAAGCTCGTGCAGGGGCTCTCGCTGGGGGCGATCAAGTGAGAGCGGCCGTGATCAGTGCCGAGGCCGTGACCGTGGAGACGGTCCCGGACCCGGCGCCCGGCCCGCGGGAGGTGGTGGTCGCGGTCGCGGGCTGCGGCATCTGCGGCACCGACCTGCACATCGCGGAGGGGGAGTTCGCGCCGACGCTGCCGGTCGTGCCCGGGCACGAGTTCGCGGGCGAGGTCGTCGCGGTCGGCGCGGACGTCACCGAGGTGCGGGTGGGGGACCAGGTCGCCGTCGACCCGTCGCTGTACTGCCACGAGTGCCACTACTGCCGGCGCGGCCGCGGCAACCTCTGCGAGCGGTGGGGCGCCATCGGCGTGAGCACGGCGGGCGGAGCGGCGGAGTTCGCGGTGGCGCCGGTGGCCAACTGCGTGCGGCTTCCGGACAGCGTCACGCCGGCGGACGCCGCGCTGATCGAGCCGCTGTCGTGCGCGGTGCGCGGGTTCGACGTGCTGCAGCCGCGGCTCGGGGACCACTTCCTCATCTACGGCGCCGGCACGATGGGCCTGATGATGATGGAGCTCGCCAAGCGGGCCGGAGCGGCGAGCGTCGACATGGTCGACCTGAACCCGGCACGGCTGGAGACGGCGCGCGAGCTGGGCTGCTCGGCCACCGTCACCAGCGCCGACGAGCTGGACCGCCCCCGCGGCTGGGAGGTGGTGGTCGACTGCACGGGCGTGGTCGCCGCGATCGAGGACGGGCTCGGCCGGGTGGCACCGGGCGGCACGTTCCAGCAGTTCGGCGTGGCCAACGAGGACGCGAAAGCGTCGTTCTCGCCGTACCGGATCTACAACAAGGAGATCCGGGTCGTCGGCTCGATGGCGGTGCTGCACAGCTTCGAGCGTGCCGCCGAGCTCTTCGCCGACGGGGCGCTGCGCCCGGACGTGATGATCAGCCACCGGATGGGCCTCGAGGACTACCCGGCGGCCCTGGACCAGTTCCGCCAGGGCGTCGGCCGGAAGATCCAGGTGATGCCGCACAAGTAGCTACACCAGCTGGATGAGCAGGGATCCGGCGATGAGGAGCACGAGACCTGTGCCGCGCCGGGTGGTGAACGTCCGGCGCGGCAGCCGGAACCACCCCCGCGCGTCGATGACCGCGGACGCGAGCTGCTGCCCGGTGACCGTCAGTGCGACCGTGACGGCCGCGCCGATCGCCGGGATGAGCAGGAACGTGCCGGTGACGTAGCCGGCGGCGCACAGGCCGCCGAGTCAGCCCCACCACGGCATGCCTGCGCCGGGTGGCCGTGGTGGCGCGGTCCGGCCCGTGATCAGGAGTGCGGCGAGCACCACCGAGATCGTGAGCGCCGCCACGACGAAGCTGACCAGCGCGACGGCGATCGGCACTTCGAGGACTGAACGCAGCCGGGCGTTGACGGCTCCCTGCACGGGGAGCACGGCGCCGGCGACCGGGCCGAGCAGCAGCCAGCCGCCCGTCGCCGCCCGGGCCGGCAGGGGCGGCTGCGTGCCCGCACGGCCACCGGCCGGCGCCATCGCGGGAACGCGGGCGGGCCGGCCGCGGACGATGAGCGTGATGCCGGCGAGCACGGCGAGTGCGCCCACGAGCATGCCCGCGGTCAGGGGTTGGCGGGGTAGCCCGAACAGCCCGAACAGGTCGATCGCGACCGAGGCCAGCATCTGGCCGGTCACGAACAGACCTCCTGCGGCCAGCGCGCCCGTGCGCGGGAACAGCAGGATGCCGCTGGTGATGTAGAGCGGGCTGGCGAGTCCGCCGAGCAGGTACCAGGCCGGAACGTCGGCGAGGCCGGCGAGTGCGCCGAACGCCCCGATGACCGCGGCCAGCACGGCGAGCACGGCAACGGCGAGCCACAGCTGCAGTGTCGACGCGCCGTGGGGCGTACCGACGGCCTTGTCGAGCTGGAGGTTCGCCGACGCCTGCGCGGCGAGCAGGCAGCCGATCAGCAGTGCGGCGACCAGGAGGACCGGGGTCATGAGCGCTCCTCTGACCCAGAACTGGACACGCCGTCCGGTTGAAGGCGTAGAGTGAACTGGACATAGTGTCCAGATAAGGGGTGGACGTGAGCTGTTCGTCCGAATCCGCCGACAGGAGGCCCGGTGTCCGACCGCGAGAGCGACCGCATGGTGTCGGCGCACGGCGCCGCGACGTGAACGGCTGGCTGTGGCTGCTCGCCGCGGGCGCGGTGGAGATCGCCTGGGCGCAGAGCATCCCGCCCACGAAGGGGCTCACCCGGTTCTGGCCGAGCGTGCTGTGCATCGCGTTGTGCGTCGCGATCATCTGGTTGCTCGCGCGCGCCACGCTCGCCGGCGTGCCCGTCAGCACGGCGTACGTCGTCTTCACCGGGATGGGCGCCGCGGGAGCGGTGCTGCTCGGGCTGGCGCTGCACCACGACCCGGTCACCCCGATGCGCCTCGGTGCCCTCGTGCTGGTCACGACGGGCGTGCTGCTGGCGCACGCGGGGACCTCATAGGGTCGGCGCGTGACGTCGTTCGACGAGCCGGTGCAACCCGGCGCCGACGAGGCCGCGATCGCGGATGTCCGGGCCCGGCTGCGGGACCGGTTCGGGGCGATGCTGCCCGACGCGTACGCCGACCTGCTGCGCCGCGAGGACGGCCTGGACGTCGACGGGCTGGTCCTCTACGGCAGCGGGCAGAGCCCGGAGGCGCGCGGGCCGGGCGGCTTCTGGCAGGGGCTGGTCGCGGCCAACGAGCTGTGGCGGGAGGTGCCGGGCCGGGAGGATTACCTGGTGCTCGGCGACAACGACCTGTACCTGTTCACCGTCGACCTGGACGGCGGCGCGCCCGTGCTGCGCGACCGGGTGACCGCCGAACCGGTCGAGCGTTTCCCGGACGTCGCCGCGGCGCTCGCGCAGCTGCTCGCCGGCCGCCGCTGAGCACCTAGTGCGAGAACCTGGATCCACCGACTTACCCAACGGACTTCCGGCGGGGGACAGTAGCCTGCGGTCATGGCCGCCGTCGAACCGCCGGGGGTGCGCGCCCCGCCCGCCGAGCGCGCCGACGCCGCCCGCAACCGGGCACGGGTGCTCGCGGCCGCCGCCGAGCTCTTCCGCAGCCGCGAGGACCCGCGCGCCGTCACGATGGACGACGTCGCCCGTGCGGCCCGGGTCGGGCGCGCCACGCTCTACCGGCGCTACCCGGACGTCGTCTCGATCGCGGAGGCGTTGCTCGGCGAGCACGAGCGGGAGCTGCAGGAGCGGTTGATGCGGGGCGCGCCGCCGCTGGGTCCCGGCGCCCCGCCGGCCGAGCGCCTGGCCGCCTTCTACGCCGCGATGGTGGAGCACCTCGACCGGCACCTGCCGCTGCTGCTCGCGATCGACGCGGGGGCGGCGCGGTTCGCGGCGGGTTCCTACGGGTTCTGGCGGGCGCACGTGCGGTCGCTGCTGGTCGAGGCGGCCGTCCCGGCGCCGGACGCGCTGGTGGACGCGCTGCTGGCCCCGCTCGCGGCCGAGGTGTTCCGCCACCAGCGGTCGAACGGGATGACGCCCGCGCAGATCGCCGACGCACTCGGCCACCTGGCCCGCCGGGTGCTGTCAGGGCCGTGAGGATCGGCGCTCACACCCGAACACCGGTGCCGCACACGAACTGCAGTTGGTGTGCGGGCACCACCATCGGTGTGTGACGGAGCCGGCTACTCGCCGATGCGCACGCCGACGCCCGGTCCCATCGGGATGCCGAACGCGTAGAAGACCGTCAGCACGAGCACCCACGCCACCCAGAACGGCACGACGAACGGCACCATCTTGGCGATCACCGTGCCCAGCCCGGCGTTCGGCTGGTAGCGCCGCACGAACGTGAGCAGCACGATCATGTACGGGTTGAGCGGCGTCATCACCTGCGTGGCGGCGTCGCCCACGCGGAACGCGCCCTGCACGAAGCCGGGCTCGTAGCCGAGCAGCAGGAAGAGCGGCACGAACACGCTCGCCATCAGCGTCCAGAGGCTGGAGCCCGACACGACGAACAGGTTGAGCAGCGAGGCGAGCACCACGAACCCGAGGATCGCCGGGTAGCCGGTGAGCCCGATCGCCTCGAGCAGCTCCGCGCCGGAGACGGCCAGCCACGCGCCGATGTTCGTCCAGGCGAACAGCGCGATGAACTGGCCGAGGATGAACGCGAGCACGATGAACCCGGAGAGGTCCTTCAGCGCCCGGCCCATGAGCAGCGGCACGTCCGCGCCGCGCCGGATCGTGCCTGCGTAGATGCCGTAGAAGAGCGCGGGCACGAAGAACGCCAGGAACACCAGCGTGACCACGGAGTCCAGCAGCGGCGACTTCGGCAGGTAGCCGCCGGTGTCGTTGCGCAGCGGGGAGCCCGGCACGAGCACCAGTACGAGCACCGTCGCGACGACCACGAGCAGCGCGACGCCCGCGGCGCGGATCCCGCGGCGTTCCGCGGCGGTGACGGTGGCGCTCGTCGGCTCGGCGGTCGGGTCGTCCGCGTCGTGACCGCCTGCGCGGTCGTCGTCATCGAGCTCGGTGTCCGGGAAGCCGGAACGCACGAGTCCGGGCTCCACCACCCGGTCGATGATCAGGCCCGCGATCAGGCTCAGCACGATCGAGGAGACGGCGTTGTAGAAGTAGTTCGAGATCGGGGTGACCGGCGTGCCGGCGACGGGCAGGGTCGCGGCCACCCCGTTGGTGATGCCGGCGAGCAACGCGTCCAGGCTCGTGACCAGCAGCGACGTCGAGTAGCCCGCGCCGACGGCGGCGAACCCGCCGATCAGCCCGGCCACCGGGTGCCGGCCTGCGGCCTTGAACACGATGGCGGCCAGCGGTGGGATGATGATGAACGCCGAGTCGGCCATGACGCTGCCGCTCACCCCGATGAACCCGAGCGCGTACGGCAGCAGCCAGCGCGGTGCGCGCGAGAACGCGAGCCTGATGAGCGCCGCGAGCATCCCGGTCCGCTCGGCGAGCCCCACCGCCAGCATGATCGTCACGACCGTGCGCAGTGGCGGGAAGCCGATGAAGTTGTCCGCCAGCCCGGTGAAGAAGAACTCCAGGCCGGCGCCGCTGAACGCCCCCCGGATCGGCGTGACCTCGTTCTCGCCGGGGATGGTGACGCTCACCCCGAACGCCTCCATCGCCGAGGACAGCACCGCCACCACGAGCGTGAGCAGCACGAACAGCATGAACGGCTCGGGCAGCCGGTTGCCGGCGCGTTCGATCCAGTCCAGGGCCTTGTCGAGGGCGCCGGGCGGGGCGGACGGGCTGGCGGTGGTCACGCGGCCTCCTCGGGGAGCTGGGTCAGTCGAAGTAGGTCGGCACGTCCAGCGGCCCGCCGGCCGCGGCGAACTCGGCGTGGACGGCGTCGCGCAGGGCGGCGTCGGCCAGGTAGTCGACGGCGGTGAGCGCGAGGCCGACGGCGCCGTCGCGCACGGCCCGGTCGCCCGCCGGGCCGCCTGCGGCCTCCGCGAACGCCGTGGTGTGCAGGGCGACGGTCGGGTCGGACACGGCGATCATCGGGTGGATCGCGGGCATCCGGTAGCTGAGGTTGCCCAGGTCGGTGGAGCCGGTGAGGAAGTCGGGCACCACACCCGGCGGCAGCGGTCGGCGTCCCACCGGCTCCTGGTTCACCGCCCAGCGCGCGGCGAGCGCGTGGTTGAAGCGGATCGGCAGGTATGCGGGCAGCGGGTCCCAGCGCAGCTCGACGCCGCAGCCGGTCATCGCGGCCGCGCCGTGCGCGATCTCGGACATCCGGGCGGCCAGGTCCCGCAGCGTCTCGGGCGCCGCCGAACGGAGGTAGAACAGCAGCGCCGCCCGCTCGGGCACCACGTTCGGCCGGGTTCCGCCGTCGGTGAAGATCCCGTGCAGCCGGTCGCTGCTCGGCAGGTGCTGGCGCAGCGCCGCGATCCCCTGGTAGGCCGCCACCGCGGCGTCGAGCGCGTTGCGGCCCATGAACGGCTGCGCGGAGGCGTGCGAGGCGACCCCGTGGAACACCATCTCGACCTGGCGGCGGCCGAGGAACGGGTGCATCGCGATGTCGTGCGTGAACGGGTGGAGCATGATCACCACGTCGACGTCGTCGAACACGCCGGCGCGGGCCATCTTCTCCTTGCCGCCACCACCCTCCTCGGCCGGCGTCCCGATCAGCGACAACCGGCCGCCGACCTGCTCCTGCACCCGGGCGGCGGCGAGGAACCCGCCGACAGCGGTGGAGCAGATGATGTTGTGGCCGCACGCGTGGCCGATCCCGGGCAGCGCGTCGTACTCGGCGAGCACGGCGATGTGCGGACCGGCCGAACCGCGGGTGGCGACCAACGCGGTGTCCAGCCCGCCGACGCCGACCCGGGCGGTGTGGCCGTGCCGCTCCAGCAGCCTCGCCACCGCCCGCACCGACCGGTGCTCGGCGTACCCCTCCTCGGGGTGGGCGTGCAGGTCCTGGCTGAGCGCGACGAGGTCGTCGCCGTACTCCAGCGCCGCGGCGAGCACGGCCGCCCGGACCTCCTCCGCCGCCCCCGCGTGTTCGGACGTGAGCGGCTCCGCGTCGCCGACGGCACGCTCGGTGGCCGCGGTGAGCGAGCGCAGGTAGCTGTCGTCGGGGGGCGACGGCCTGGTCCGATCGGGCTCGCGCATGATCGGCACCCTAACGTGGCGGATGCCTCCGCGTCGCCGCTCCGGATCACAGGTTCCCTGCCGGTACTGCGGCCACACCGAGCGCTGCGAGCTGCGCCGCCCCCGCATCCGTGATGTTCAGGGCACGGTCGCGGGGGCGCCTGCGCAGCCAGTCCCGATCCAGCAGGGCGGCCAGCAGGGCGCTGCCCAGCCGCCCGGCGAGGTGCGTCTCCTGCTCGGTCCAGTCGGTGCAGGTGCGCATCCGCGGGCCCGCGAACCCCGACAGGTCCCTGATCCCCAGTACGGCCAGCAGCGGGTGGTCGAGGTCGTCGAGCGCGCCGTCGGCCTCCAGCCTGCGCGCGATCGAGACGGCCAGCGCCCCACCCAGGTGGCTGTAGCAGACGCGGGCCGTCTGCAGCCTGCTGCCCGCGTGGGCCGTGCGCAGGGACTCGACCGGCAGCAGCGGGGAGACCGCGGCGAGGGCCTCGATCGCCGTGGCGACCTGCGGCGAGGCGAGTACGTGCAGCCGCTGACGGCCCATCACGTGGACGCTCACGAGCCCGGCGTCGACCAGCCGCCGCAGGTGCGGGCTCGCGGCGGACGGGGACACGCCGGAGGCGTCGGCGAGCTCCCGCGCGGTGTGCCGCCGACCGTCCATCAGCCGCAGCAACATGGCCGACCGGGTGGGGTCGGCGATGGCGCGGGCCACGGTGGTGAGGTCGCAGTCCACGACCGGACGCTAGTGCACGGACGGTTCAGTCGCGGTTGAACATTTCCTGGCCGATCATGCGGGCATGACCCGATCGCTCGGCACCGCCGACTTCACCGCGCCGATCGAGGACCGCTGGTTCTCCGACTACGTCGCGGGTGTTCAGTACGAGTACGGCCACCTCGACGTGCGCGAGGAGGAGATCCTGCGGTTCGCCGAGCAGTTCGACCCCCAGCCCATCCACACCGATCCCGACTTCGCGCTGCACGGGCCGTTCGGGGGGCTGATCGGCAGCGGGTGGCACTCGGCGGGGCTCGCCATGCGCCTGCTCGCCGACCACTACCTCTCGAAGGTCGCGAGCCTCGCCTCACCCGGCGTCGACGAGCTGCGCTGGAAGGTGCCGCTGCGGCCCGGCGACCGGGTCCGGCTGCGCGCCACCGTGCTCGAGGCCCGGCCGTCGCGGTCGAAGCCGGACCGCGGCATGGTCGTCACGCAGGTCGAGCTGCTGAACCAGGACGACGGGGCGCCGATCTCCTTCCGGGCGATGAACCTGCTGGCCGTCAGGCCAGATCGTCGATCGCCTTCTGGATCCGCTTGATCGAGACGGGGTATCGGGTGCGCATCGGGTGCGCGTAGAGGCCGACGCGCAGCTCCTCGATCATCCAGCGGATCTCGCGCAGCTCCGGGCCCCGCTCGACGCCGGGCGGGTGCGCAGCCAGCTCGGCGGCGTACTCGTCGGCCACCACCCGGACCTGAGCGGTCCACTCGGCGTCACGGGCCGGGTCGGCGCGCAGCTTCTCGATCCGCCGCTCCACGGCCTCCAGGTAGCGCGCGACGTCGGCGAGCCGGGTGGCGCCCGCCGCCGTCGCGAAACCCGGTCCGACCAGCGCGTTCACCTGCGCGGTGATGTCGGCGACGCCCGCGGCCAGCACGGGGGCGCCCAGGTCGGACAGCTGCGCCTGCACGCGGTGCCAGACGACGAGGACCCCGCGCACGGCCTGCAGCACCTGCGGGGTCGTGGCCGGCAGCTTGTCGCGGAAGAGCGTGCGCAGCCGCGCGTAGGACCGCTCGTCCCACGCCGGCCCCCCCGCGGCGGCGATCAGGTGGTCGGCCGCGGCGGTGACGCAGTCGTCGAGCAGGGCGGCCACCGATCCGTGCGGGTTGCGGGAGAGCGCGAGCTTCGCGGCGTTGTCCAGGCCGCGCTGCACCTGCCGCACCGGTGACGGTGTCTCCAGCAGCAGGAGCCTGCGGACGCCGCGGTGGTGGGCCGAGTCGCGCTCGGCGGCGGTGGGGAACACCCGCACGTCGACGCTCGCGCCCCGGTCGACCAGGCCCGGATAGCCGGTGACGGTGTGCGATCCGCGCTGGATCGGGTGCTCGCGCGGCAGGCTGCCGAACGACCAGGTGGTGGCGCCCGTCGTCTCGATGGCGACGCCGGCCGCGGCCAGCTCCGCCCTGACCTTCGGGGCGAGCTCCCGCCGCAGCGCCTCCAGGTCGGTGCCCCGCGCCACCTCGCGACCGGCCTCGTCGACCACCCGGAACGTCACGGTGAGGTGCTCGGGAAGCCGGTCCAGCTCCCACGCCTCGCGCGGGATCTCGACGCCGCGCATCCGGCCCAGCTCGCGTTCGAGGCCGTCGAGCAGCGGCTCCCGGCCGGCCCGAAGGCGCGCGAGCACCGCGCGGGCGTGGTCGGGCGCGGGGGAGAAGAGCCTGCGCAGCTGCCTGGGCAGCGTGCGGATCAGGGCGGTGACCAGCTCCTCCCGCAGCCCGGGCACCTGCCAGGTGAACGGGGTGGGGTCGACCTGGTGCAGCGCCGCCACCGGCACGTCCACGGTGACGCCGTCGCTGCGGGCGCCGGGCTCGAACGCGTACGACAGCGGCAGCGTGAGCCCGCCGGCCTCGACGTGGTCGGGGTAGGCGGCGCGGTCGACGCCCGCGGCCTGCGCCGTGCGCAGCATCTCCTCGGTGAAGTCGAGCAGGTCGGGCGTGCGCCGCGACTCCTTCTTCCACCAGGAGTCGAAGTGCCGGCCGGAGACGACGTGCGCCGGGATGCGCTCGTCGTAGAACGCGACGAGCGTGTCCTCGTCGACGACGAGGTCGCGCCGCCGGGCGCGGTGCTCCAGCTCCTCGACGTCCTCGAGGAGCTCGCGGTTGGCGTGGAAGAAGCGGTGCCTCGTGTCCCAGTCGCCCTCGACGAGGGCGTGCCGGATGAACAGCTCGCGCGAGGTCTCGGCGTCGATCCGCCCGAAGTCGACGGTGCGGCCGACGACGATCGGGATCCCGTACAGCGTGACGCGCTCGGTGGCGACGGCGGCGGCCCGCTTGCGCGACCAGTGCGGCTCGGAGTACGTCCGCTTGACGAGGTGACCGGCCAGCGGCTCGATCCACTCCGGTTGGATCCGCGCGGCGGTGCGCGCGAAGAGCCGGGACGTCTCCACCAGCTCGGCCGCCATCACCCACCGCGGCGGCTTCTTCGCCAGCGGCGAGCCCGGGAAGATCATGAACCGGGCGCCGCGGGCGCCGAGGAACTCCCGCCCGGTGCTGCGCCGGTCCTTGGTGCGGTCCCCGCGCTCGGGGCCGTCGTCGCGCAGCCCGATCTGCGACAGCAGCCCGGACAGCACCGCCATGTGGATCCGGTCGGGATCGGCGTCCAGGTCGTTCGGGGTGAGGCCGGCGTTGCGGGCGGCCTGCCTCAGCTGGGAGTGCAGGTCCTGCCACTCGCGGATGCGCAGGTGGTGCAGGAACTCGTCGCGCAGGAGCCGCCGGAACCTGTTGCCGGACAGCTCCTCGCGCTGTTCGGCGACATAGCGCCACAGGTTGACGAAGGCGAGGAAGTCCGAGCCGCCCGCGTCGAGGGTGGAGCCGCCCGCGGTCCACTCCCCGGCGAAGCGGGCGTGCTTGGCGTCGGCGGCCTGGCGCTGTTCGGCGGGGCGCTCCCGCGGGTCCTGCACGGACAGCGCGGCGGCGATCACGAGCACCTCGCGCAGGCAGCCGTTGCGGTCGGCCTCGACGAGCATGCGGCCCAGCCGCGGGTCGACCGGCAGCGCGGCGAGCGCACGGCCCACGGCCGTGAGCTGACGCCCGTCCAGGGCGCCCAGCTCCTGCAGCAGCGCGATGCCGTCGGCGACCGCGCGCGGGTCGGGTGGCTCGACGAACGGGAACTCGGTGAGCTCGCCGAGGTCGAGCGAGATCATCTGCAGGACGACCGACGCGAGGTTGGTGCGCAGGATCTCCGGGTCGGTGAACTCGGGACGTGTGTCGAAGTCGTCCTCGCTGTAGAGGCGGATGCAGATGCCGTCGACCACGCGGCCGCAGCGGCCTGCCCGCTGGTTGGCGCTGGCCTGTGAGATCTTCTCGATCGGCAGCCGCTGCACCTTCAGGCGGCGGGAGAAGCGGGAGATGCGGGCGGTGCCGGTGTCGATCACGTAGCGGATCCCGGGGACCGTGAGCGACGTCTCGGCGACGTTCGTCGCGAGCACGACCCGGCGGCCGGGATGAGGGGCGAACACGCGGTGCTGCTCGGCGGTGGAGAGCCGCGCGTACAGCGGCAGGATCTCGGTGTTCCGGAAGTCGCGCTTGGCGAGGGCGTCGGCGGTGTCGCGGATCTCGCGCTCGCCCGGAAGGAACACGAGGATGTCGCCGTCGCCCTCGCGCTGGAGCTCGGCCACGGCGTCACCGATGGCATCGAGCTGGTCGCGGTCGGGGTCGTGGTCCGGGTCGTCGAGGTCGACGACCGGCCGGTACCGGACCTCGACCGGGTAGCTGCGTCCGGAGACCTCGACGACCGGTGCGTCGAAGTGCTTCGCGAACCGGTCGACGTCGATCGTGGCCGAGGTGATGATCACCTTGAGATCGGGTCGGCGCGGGAGCAGCTGGGTGAGGTAGCCGAGGATGAAGTCGATGTTGAGGCTGCGCTCGTGGGCCTCGTCGATGATCAGCGTGTCGTACTGGCGCAGCATCTTGTCGCCCGCCAGCTCGGCGAGCAGTATGCCGTCGGTCATCAGCTTGACCAGCGTGTTCTCGCCGACGTGATCGGTGAACCGCACCTTCCAGCCCACGGCGTCGCCCAGCTCGGTGCCCAGCTCCTCGGCGATGCGGGCGGCGACGGTGCGCGCCGCCAGTCTGCGCGGCTGGGTGTGCCCGATCAGCCCGCGGACGCCGCGGCCGAGCTCGAGGCAGATCTTCGGGATCTGCGTGGTCTTCCCGGAGCCGGTCTCGCCGGCCACGATCACGACCTGGTGGTCGCGGATCGCGGCGGCGATGTCGTCGCGACGGGCGCTGACCGGCAGGGCGTCGGGGTAGCGGATCGTGGGCAGCGCGGCCAGGCGCGCGGCCATCCGCCGCTCCGCGGTCTCGACCGCGGCCTTGATGCCGGCCGCGGCGCGCGCTCGCGCCGTGACGTCGCGGGTGCGGCGCACCGTGTCGAGGCGCCGTCCGATGCGGTGCGCGTCCTGCAGGGTGAGGGCGGGAACGCGCTCGGCGAGCGCGTCCAGCTCCGCGTCGTCGACGGGAGGCAGGTCATCGGTGGGTACCGCAGGCGCCTCGTTCCGGGCGCGCGGCCGCCGGCGCCGGGGACGTCGGGTGCGCCGCGGCTCGCCGGACGGGTCGACGGGCTCGGGGCGCGCGTCAGCGGCTCGGGCCGCGGGAGAGGACATCAGTGCGAAAGTCTGCCTAGGTCGTTGGTCAGACCGAGCGTAGGGCGGGAACGAGCTCGTCCGCGACCGGGTTGTCGGCCGCGGGGTGCTCGACGAGCGCCAGCACGCGGTTGGCGAGGAAGCGGGCCGTGCGCACGGTGCTCCCGCCGCGCGTGATCTCGCTGACCTCGACCACTCCCCGGCCGTGGGTGATGCCGACTTTCCGGCCGGCCCGCGTGGCCTCGATCTCGTAGGTGCGTGTGGTGCCGCTCCCGGCGTCGATGACGATCTCTACTCGGTCGCCCTTCATGGCGGTGCCCTCGCTGTCGGTGGGACGGACGCGGAACGTACGCATCCGACTTGTCCAACGGCCCGGGGCAGCCGGAAATTCCCAGCTCAGACCGGGTTTTCCGACCGGTGTGAGCCGGGTGCCGGCGAGGCATCCGGATCGGCTCGGCCACCCCCCGGCATGCTGGCAGACCGACGAGGTGGGGGCGGCGCTGTCGGGGGCAGCGCCGCCCGGGCAGCCGCGTCGACGGCGGCGGGAACGCCGGACGCGGCAGGTCGGAGGGGCGGGAGCTGTCCGAGCCGGGCGCCGGTCGCCTCACGGCGCCAGGCACGCCCCGTAGGGCGGCGAAAGGTTGGGACCCGGGGACACGGGTCGCCCGGCGTCGGACATTTCGTGCAACCATCCCGAGCCGGGTTCTGTTCCCGGCTCGCGAGGGTGTCCGGACCGAGCGCTGGTCGCCTCGCGGCGCGTGGCACGACACGGCTCCAGCCGAACGGTATTCCGTGAAGGCGCTTGATTATTGAGACCCGGGGACACAGGTCGCCCGGTCCGGACACGCTGTACAACGGGCGACCCCGGCGGATGATTCCCGATCCCGCGAACGGATCCGGGCATGACGGTGATCACGGCGACGCCACGCCGCGCGGCATGATCCCCGGTACGACGCGGCCCTGCCACATCGCGGCGGGCCCGGGCGAGGGCGCCCGTTCTCGGCCGCCGACCGCCCCCACTGCGCCCTGATCACCGGATGCGGTGCTGAAGCCGCAGCGGTGCGGTCGTGCAACGGCATGCGCGGATCATGGTTGCCGAGGTCGGGCCGGGATCCGCGCGATCATCAGGAACTCCGAGGTCATCGGGGCTCAGCGAGGTTCTAGAGGGCCGCGAGGACTCCGTCCGTGTACCGCGGCCAGGCCTCGACCGCCCAGCGGCTGAAGTCGCGGTCCGTGAGCACGACGCAGGCCGCCCGCGCGTCCGGGTCGACCCACAGGAAGGTGCCGGACTGGCCGAAGTGGCCGAAGGTGCGGGGCGAGCTGTTCGCGCCGGTCCAGTGCGGCGACTTCCCGTCGCGGATCTCGAACCCCAACCCCCAGTCGTTGGGCTGCTGGCGGCCGTAGCCGGGCAGGATGCCGTCGAGACCGGGGAAGGCGACCGTGGTGGCCTCGCCGAGGGTGTCGGGGTGCACGAGGGTGGGGGAGAGCAGCTCGGTGGCGAAGCGGGCCATGTCGGTGGCCGTCGAGGCGGCGCCGGCGGCGGGGGAGCCGTCCAACCGCGTGTCCGCCATGCCGAGCGGGGCGAGTACCGCCTCGTGCAGGTAACGGTCGAACGGCATCCCTGCGGCCTCGGCGATGGTCTCGCCCAGCACCTCGAACCCGACGTTGGAGTAGATCCGCCGCGTGCCCGGCTTCGCCTGCTGCACGCCGTCGCTGAACGACAGGCCGGAGGCGTGGGCGGCGAGGTGGCGGACGGTCGAGCCCTCGGGGCCGGCCGGCGTGTCCCACTCGACCGCCCCCTCCTCGACGGCGACCAGCACGGCGTACGCGGCGAGGGGCTTGGTGACCGAGGCCAGCGGGAACGCACGGTCGGCGTCGCCCGCGGTGGCGCGCACCCCCGTCGCGTCGACGACGGCGGCCGCGACGTGGTCGACCGGCCAGTCGAGCACGGCGCCGACGGCTTTCCGCAGTTCAGGCATCGCCGTACACCGGGATCGCGGCGCCGTTGATCGGGGCGGCGTCGGGGCTGCAGAGGAACGCGATGACCTTCGCGATCGCCGCCGGTGCGACCGCCCGTTCGACGTCCCGCGGCGTCATCCAGGTGCGGTTGGCGGGCGTGTCGATCGTGGAGGGCAGCACGGCGTTGACCCGGATGCGGTCGGCACGCAGCTCCTCGGCCAGCACCGCGGTGAGCCGGACGACCGCGGCCTTGCTCGTGGCGTGGGCCACCGGGGCGGCACCCGACACCGCGGTGCGCGAGCCGACCATGACGATCGCGCCGCCGCCTCGGGCCGCCAGCCGCGGGGCCACCGCCTGCGCCGTCCAGAGGGCGGAGCCGAAGTTGGAGCGCCACAGGTCGTCGAGCTGCTCCTCGTCGACCTCCGCGAGGGAGCCCGGCACGAACCCGCCGGCCAGCCCGACCAGCGCGTCCGGGGTGACGGGCAGCGCGTCCACCTCGGCGAACGCGGCGTGCACCGCCGCACGGTCGGCGAGGTCGACCGGGACGGCGTGCACGCCGTCCTGCGCGCCGAGCGCGTCGAGTCGTTCCCCGGGCCGGTCCAGCGCCACCACCGGGCGCCCGGCGGCCCGGAACTGCGCCACGACGGCGTGCCCGAGTGCGCCCGCTGCGCCCGTCACGATCAGTGCGTCCACGCGGCCATCCTGCCCCCGTACTGGAATGCTCGCGCGGGTGGCAGGGGTCTGGGTCGGGACGTCGGGGTGGCGCTACCCGCCGTGGCGCGGCACGTTCTACCCGCCGGGCCTCGCCCAGCGCCGCGAGCTGGAGTACCTCTCGCGCCAGGTCGGCAGCATCGAGATCAACGGGTCCTTCTACTCGCTGCAGCGTCCGGAGTCCTACCGTGCCTGGGCCGCCGAGACGCCAGACGGGTTCCGGTTCTCGGTGAAGGGCGGGCGGTTCATCACGCACCTCAAGCAGCTGCGCGACGTCGAGACGCCGTTGGCCAACTTCTTCGCCTCCGGGGTTCTGGCGCTCGGTCCGAAGCTCGGGCCCGTGCTGTGGCAGCTGGCGCCGCGGATGCCGTTCGACCCCGCGCGCATCGAGCCGTTCCTGGCGATGCTGCCGCGCAGCACCGGCGCCGCCGCCGAGCTCGCGACCCGGCACGACGAGCGGCTCGACGGCCGGGCGCACACCGAGACCGACGCCGACCGGCCGTTGCGGCACGCGCTCGAGGTGCGCCACCCGTCGTTCGCCCGGCCGGAGCTCGTGGAGCTGCTGCGGGCCCAGGACGTGGCGCTCGTGGTGGCGGACACGGCGGGAACGTGGCCGCACCTGGAGGACGTCACCGCCGACTTCGTCTACGTGCGGCTGCACGGCGACACCGAGCTCTACACCAGCGGATACACCGCGGAGGCCCTCGACGTCTGGGCGGCCAAGGTGCGGGCGTGGCGGGCGGGGGAGGCGCCCACCGGCGAGTTCACGGTGGCTCCGCCCGCGGCTCACGAGCCCGCGGGCCGGGATATCTTCGTGTACTTCGACAACGACGTCAAGGTGCGCGCCCCGTTCGACGCGATCGCGCTGGAGGAACGCCTGCGCTCGGGTTGACGGGCACGCCGGACGGGGTACGGGGCGGTCGTGCAGGCAGAGCCGACCATGGAGCCGACCATCGACCACGAACGCGCGCGGCCGGCCGACGAGCGCCACGAGGAGCTGGCCGCGCGGGTGGCGGAGCTCGCTCGCCGCCACGGCGTCACGGTGGCCGTCACCGAGTCGCTGACCGGCGGCAACATCGCGGTCGCGCTGGCCGCGGCCGAGGCGGCGAGCGAGTGGTTCCGGGGTTCGCTGGTCGCCTACTCCAGCGAGGTCAAGCACGAGGTGCTCGGCGTGCCCGACGGTCCGGTCGTGTGCGTGGAGGCCGCCGAGGCGATGGCGCGCGGGGTGCGGGAGCTGCTGCGGGCCGACGTCGCGATCGGGGTGACCGGATCCGGCGGGCCCGACCCGCAGGACGGACAGGACCCGGGCACCGTGTTCGTCGGCGTCGACGACGGCGGCCGGCCGGAGGTGCACCGGTTCGACCTGGACGGCGATCCGCGGGAGGTACTGGTGGCCGCCGCAGGCGAGGCGCTGGCGCTGCTGGTGCGCACCCTCGAGGCGCGGACCTGACCCGGCTCAGGAGGTCGCGGGCTGCGCGACGGCCGTGCCGTGGGCGATGAGCATCCGCCTGCCCACCACCATGAGGACGCCGGAGGCCAGCATCGAGCCCGCTCCGGTCAGCCAGGCCACCGGGAACGAGGCGTGCGCGGCGATGAACCCGAACGCGATCGGCCCGACGAACCCGCCGCCGTACACCCCGACCTGCACGATCGACGTGGCCGCCGCGGGCGCCTCCGGGTGCAGCCGCACCACCGCGAACTGCAGCAGGCCCGGCCACGACCAGCCGAGCCCGAAGGCCAGCACGGTGCCGAGCACGAGTGCGAACGCCCCCGGCACGGCCAGCAGCACGAGCCCGGCCGCGCCGAGCATGAGGCTCCCGGCGACGACCGCGATGTGCCCGCCGGACCTCCGGTCGGCGAGCCACCCGTTGACCAGCCGCAGCGACAGGCCCACGACGCTGCCCATGGTGAGCGTGAGCCCGGCCAGACCGGCGTCGATGCCGCGGTCGACGGCCGCGGCGACGAGGAAGATCCCGAGGGCGGTGGCCGCACCCGCGCCGAGCCCGGCCGCCAGGCCGATGACGCTCAGCGCGCCCGTCGCGCGCTCACCGGCCGCGGCGGAGTTCCGCTCCCGGCCGTCCACCCCGCGCGGCGTCAGCAGCAACGCGCCGAGCGCGAGCCCGGTGCCGATGAGGTACGCCCACCGCCAGCCGATCGTCAGCGCGATCGCCGGCACCGCGGCCCCCGACAGCAGCGTCGCGATCGGGATCGCCGCCTGCTTGATGCCGAAGGAGAGCCCGAGCCGCGTGGCCGGTACGTACCGGGCGAGCGTCAGGTTCGACGAGAGCTGGCCCAGCACGTTGCACCACGCGCAGCACAGCAGCAGGGCCACCAGCGTGGGGTAGGACCGGGCGAACGCCGCGATCGCGGTCATCGCGCACGCCACGCCGATCACCGCGATCCGGCTCGTCGGGCTGGAGCCGTACCGCTCCACCAGCCACCCGCACGGCAGCGACGCGAACGCGCTGATCCCGAAGTACAGGGCGACGACGAGGCCGAGGCCAGCGGGGTCGAAGCCCAGCTCCGCGGAGATCTGCACCGTCAGCGCACCGGTCAGGAACACCGGCAGCACCGACGCCGTCGTCGTCGTCACGGCGCCGACGGCCGCCCGCACGGGACCAGGCATATGAGCAATGCTAAGCGGTGCGGGGGCCGACGGCCGGTGTGAGCATCGCGATGCCGCGGGTCACCCGCGGATGCGGGACGCGTGCCCCGACCACTCCTTCTCGCGCAACTCGAACTTCTGCACCTTGCCCGTGGAGGTCTTCGGCAGCTGCTCCACCAGCTCGACGACCTTCGGCGCCTTGAACCGGGCGATCCGGCTGCGCACGTGCTCGATCAGCTCCTCGGAGGAGGCGGTCTTCCCGTCGGCGAGCACCACGAACGCCTTGGGGCGCTCGCCCCACTGCTCGTCCGGCACCCCGATGACGGCGGCCTCGAGCACCGCCGGGTGGGACACGATGGCCTGCTCGACCTCGATCGTCGAGATGTTCTCCCCGCCGGAGATGATCACGTCCTTGGCGCGGTCGCGCAGCTCGACGTAGCCGTCCGGGTGCAGGACGCCGAGGTCGCCGGAGTGGAACCAGCCGCCCGCGAACGCCTTCTCGGTGGCGACCGGGTCGTCGAAGTAGCCGAGCATCACGTTGTTGCCGCGCATCACGACCTCGCCCATCGTGGTGCCGTCGGCCGGGACGTCGTTCATCCGCTCGTCGACCACGCGCAGCTGGTCGGCGCACACCATCCCGACCCCCTGCCGGGCCTGCTTCGCCGCCCGCTCCTCGGGGGTGAGGGCGTCCCACGCGCGCTGGTACTGGTTCACCGAGTAGGGCCCGTAGGTCTCGGTGAGCCCGTAGACGTGCACGATCCGGAAGCCCATCCGCTCGGCGTGCCCGATCGTGGTGGGGCTGGGCGGGGCGCCCGCCGTCGTGATCGTGATCGGCCGCTCCAGCTCGCCCGCCTCCGGCGCGCGCAGGATCGTGGTGACGACGGTGGGTGCGCCGTTCAGGTGCGTCACGCCGTGCTCCCGGATCAGCCGCCAGACGACGTCGCCGCGCACCTCGCGCAGGCACACGTGCGTGCCGCCCACCGCGGTGAGCGCCCACGGCGTGCACCAGCCGTTGCAGTGGAACATCGGCAGCGTCCACAGGTAGACGCTGTCGAACGTGTGCCCGGAGTGCACGACCTCGCCGAAGGCGTTTAGGTAGGCACCGCGGTGCGAGTACTGCACGCCCTTGGGTCGCCCCGTGGTCCCGGAGGTGTAGTTGATCGAGATGCAGGCCGTCTCGTCGGCGACCTCCCACGCCAGCGGTTCGTCGTTGCCCCGGGCCAGCAGGTCGTCGTAGGTGACGCCGCTGCCGGTGCCGTCGCCCGGGTGGGCCGGGTCGACGATCGTGACGATCTCTTCCACCGTCTTGAGGCGGCGCGTCAGCGGCGCCACCGTCGGGTACAGCGCGGCGTCGACGACCAGCAGCTTCGCCCCCGAGTGGTCGAGGATGTAGCGGACCTCCTCGGTGGCGAGCCGGGTGTTGATCGCGACGAGCACACCGCCCGCGAGCGGGACGGCGAAGTGGGCGACCAGCATCTCGGGGACGTTGGGGAGCAGGTAGGCCACCCGGTCCCCGGGCCCGATGCCGGACCCGCGCAGCGCGTGGGCCACGCGGGTGACCTCGGCCGCGAACTCGGCGTAGGTGTGCCGGCGCTCGCCGTAGACGATCGCGGTCCGGTCGGGGAAGACCGCGGCGGAACGGTGCAGGAACGTCAGCGGGGTGAGTGGGGTGTGCCAGACGGCGGTCATCTCGCCTCCTTGCGCGTCGATGAGATCCTCGGCGTTGCCCGGCGCGGCGACAACACCCGCCCGGAGATTGCAGGAAAGTGGCTTTGCTGCAACGGGCGAGCCGGACAGACTCGATCATCGTGACGTCGATCCCCGAGATGATCGAGGCGAACCGGGCCAACTGGGACGCCAGGGTCCCCGTGCACCTGCGCGGCTACGACCTCGACCACCTGCGCCGCGGCGGGCAGCGGCTGGCCGACTTCGAGTACGCGGCGCTCGACGTCGACGGCCGGGACGTGCTGCACCTCCAGTGCCACATCGGGACCGACACGATCTGCCTCGCCCGCCACGGGGCGCGCGCGGTCGGGCTCGACCTGTCCGGCGCGGCGATCGAGGCCGCCCGCGAGCTCGCCGCCGAGTGCGGGGCGGACATCGAGTACGTCGAGAGCGACGTCTACGCGGCGCCCGAGGCGCTCGGCGAGCGCCGGTTCGACGTCGTCTACACCGGAAAGGGCGCGCTGTGCTGGCTACCCGACCTGCACAAATGGGCGCGCGTGGCGGCCGAGCTGCTGCGACCGGGCGGCGTGCTGTACGCGATCGACTTCCACCCGCTGGTCCTGGCGGCCGACGACGAGCAGCCGGAGACCGGCCTGCTGCTGTCGGGGAACTACCTCGGAGCCGGGCCGGAACGCTTCGACTCGGCGGTGACGTACACCGGTGAGGGCCTGCTGGCGGACAACACGGTGAGCTACGAGTGGGCGCACGGGATCGACGAGGTGCTCGACGCCGTCCTGTCGGCGGGCCTGCGGCTCAGCGCGTTCGTCGAGCACGACGTCAGCTGTTGGGGCCGGTTCGCGGGCATGACCGACCTCGGCGACGGATGGTTCGGCTGGCCGGAGGGCGCGCCGCGCCTCCCGCTGATGTTCTCGGTGCGTGCCGAGAAGGGTTAGCCCGCGTCCTCGACGAGGCTGATGGCCGCCCGCGGGCAGGAGGCCACGGCCTGCTCCAGCCGCGGGCGCATGGACTCGGGCGGGTTCTCGTCGAGGATGTAGAGGAAGTCGTCCTCCCGCACCTCGAACACCTCGGGGACGATGCCCATGCAGACGGCGTTGGACTCGCAGAGATCGAAGTCGACGGCGACCTTCATGTGCCCATCGTCCACGGCCGCCGCGGCGGCCGGTACTCAGGCGACCCTCACCAGCCGGCCGTACGCCACGACGTTGTCCTGGTAGTGGCCGCTCCGGCCGTCGAACGCCCCGCCACAGGTGATGAGCCGCAGCTCGGCGTCCGCGGTGTCGCCGTAGACGCGCTCGGTCGGGAACCGCGCCTTCGCGTAGCGCTCCACGAGGTAGACCGCGAACACGGCCGTCGACCGGTCGGCGCGGGCCACCCGCACCTCGGCACCCGCCGCCAGCTCGCCCAGCCGCCGGAAGACGCCGGGGGCGCCCGCGTAGTCGACGTGCCCCGCGATGACGGCCGGGCCGGGGGACCCCGGCGCGGGGGCGAGGCCGAACCAGCCCGCCGTCGCGGCGTCCGGGGGCACCTCGAGAGCGCCGTCCGCGTCGATGCCGAGCTCGAGCAGCGGCCCGGTGTGCACGTCGATGGCCGGCACGGTGAGCTCGACCGGCGTGGTAGGCGGCGTGGGCGGCGGCGGCGCCACGCTCTCCACCGGCGCGGCCGGGGCCACCGCCGGGACGGCCGGCCCGGGCGCCGGCGTGCCGCACGCCGCCAGCGCGGCGACGGCGACGCCCGCGAGCGCCGCCAGCGCGCGGCTCACGGGTGGGCGGCCCCGCCGGTGGCGACGCCGCCCCGGGGGTACACGGCGACCTGCCTGCCCTCCGTGCCGAAGTGCTCCTCGCAGGCGACGCCGTCGTCGTCGCGGTCGAGCGGCTCGCGGTCGCCGTCGCGTGCGGTCAGCGCCGCCTGCGCCGCGGCCTGCGTGGCGAAGTCGGCGCAGTCGCGGTCCTCGTCCCCGCCGTCGGCGTCCTCGTCGTCGGCGTCCTCGTCCGGCTCGGACGCGGGCGTGGTCACGGGCGCGCCGTCCGCGTGGGCGGAGTCGTCGGCGTCGCTGCCTGCGCCACGGCCCGGCAGCGACTCGCAGGCCACGCCGTCCGCGGCGCCGTCCACGCCGCCGTCGAGCCGGTGCGGGTCGGAGCGGTCGGCGTCCAGGACGGCCTGTGCCTCCTCCTGGAAGTCGAAGTCGGAGCAGTCCAGGTCGTCGGCGGCCAGGGCGGTGCCGGTCATCACCGCGACGAGCGTGCCGCTGGCCGCGGCGGCGATCAGGGACAGCCGGGTACGACGGGGAACGGACATGAGAGCGGGATCCTCTCGGTGTGGTGCGGGGAGCGGCCGCCGTGGGGAGCGCCGGCCTGCACGGGTTGTCTCTCCCCGGCACCACGATCCGTTACCGAGTGACTACGAATTGGTCGATCTCGCCCCGTCCTCGTCGCCGAACGGCGGCTACCCGCGCCGCAGCACGGGACGGAGCGCGTCGAGGACGTCGACGCTCTCGATCGTGGAGGGCACCGGCTCGTCGAGGCCGTCCGCGATGCCGCGCATCGTCTTGCGCAGGATCTTGCCGGAGCGCGTCTTGGGCAGCGCCGGCACGACCGCCACGTCCTTGAGGCTCGCCACGGCCCCGACCTGGTCGCGCACCAGCTGCACGAGCTCGGCCCGCAGCTCGTCGCCGTCCCGCTCGACACCGGCCTTGAGCACCACGAACCCGCGCGGGACCTGGCCCTTCATGGCGTCGGCCACGCCGATCACGGCGCACTCGGCGACGTCGGGGTGGGAGGCGAGCACCTCCTCCATCCCGCCCGTGGACAGGCGGTGCCCGGCCACGTTGATGACGTCGTCGGTGCGGCCCATGACGAAGACGTAGCCGTCCTCGTCGAGGCGCCCGCCGTCGCCGGTGAGGTAGTAGCCGTCGAACGCGGACATGTACGACGCCACGAACCGCTCGTCGTCGTTCCACAGCGTGGGCAGGGAACCGGGCGGCATCGGCAGCTTCACGACGATCGCGCCGTCGGTGCCGGGTGGCGCCGGGGAGCCGGACGGCTCGAGCACCTGCACGTCCCACCCGGGCAGCGGCTTCGTCGGGGAGCCGGGCTTGATCGGAAGCAGCTCGATGCCGGCGGGGTTGGCGACGATCGGCCACCCGGTCTCGGTCTGCCACCAGTGGTCGATGACCGGGATGCCGAGCAGCTCGGACGCCCATCGCTGCGTCTCCGGGTCCAGCCGCTCGCCCGCCAGGAAGAGGTACTTCAGGCACGAGATGTCGTACTTGCGCGTGAACTCGCCGTCCGGGTCCTCCTTCTTGATCGCCCGGAAGGCGGTGGGCGCCGTGAACAGGCTCTTCACGCCGTGCTCGGACACCACCCGCCAGAACTGCCCGGCGTCGGGCGTGCCGACCGGTTTGCCCTCGTAGAGCACGGTGGTGGCCCCGGTGAAGAGCGGCGCGTAGACGATGTAGGAGTGCCCGACGACCCAGCCGACGTCGGACGCCGTGAAGATCGTCTCGCCCACACCGACGTCGTAGACGTTGGGCATCGACCAGCGCAGGGCCACCGCGTGCCCACCGCTGTCGCGCACCACGCCCTTCGGCTTCCCCGTGGTGCCGGAGGTGTAGAGGATGTAGAGCGGGTCCGTGGCCTTGACCGGCACGCAGTCCGCCGGGCTCGCGGACGCCATCGCCTCGGCCCAGTCGACGTCGTCGGGCCCCATGCCCGCCTCGGCCTGCGGGCGCTGCAGGATCACCCGCTTCGACGGCTTGCGCTCCGCCAGCTCGATCGCCGCGTCCAGGAGCGGCTTGTACTCGATCACCCGCTTGCCCTCGATGCCGCAGGACGCCGAGACGATCACGGAGGGCGCCGCGTCGTCGATGCGCACGGCCAGCTCCTTCGGGGCGAACCCGCCGAAGACCACCGAGTGCACGGCGCCGATCCGCGCGCACGCGAGCATGGCGATCGCGGCCTCCGGCACCATCGGCATGTAGATCACCACGCGGTCGCCGCGCCCGACCCCGAGGCCGGCCAGCACGCCGGCGAACCGCGCCACCTCGTCGCGCAGCTGCGCGTAGGTGTACGTGCGCCGGGTGTCCGTGACGGGGGAGTCGTAGATCAGAGCGGCCTGATCGCCGCGGCCGGCGTCCACGTGCCGGTCGACGGCGTTGTGGCAGACGTTCAGCTCCCCGTCGGGGAACCAGCGGTAGAACGGCGGGCGGGAGGCGTCGAGCGCGCGGGTCGGCGGCACGTACCAGTCGATCGCCTGCGCCGCGCCCAGCCAGAAGCCCTCCGGGTCGTCCGTGCTGGCGCGGAAGACGTCCTCGTACTCACCCATCAGATGGCCTCCTCGCCCTCGACTGCCCCGTCACATTAGGCCGCGGGTCGCGCGGATCGCAGGCCCGCGCGAGGGGCACCTGGCCGGGTGGAGAGCGGTCCCCGATCGGGGACGCGGGAGGGCCACGGGATGAGCGCAACGTAGCGTGACCACCCGTTCGGCCGACTACCTGCCGGGTGTCCTCGTCGTTCCACGTTGCGTAGCCAGGCAATCACGGCAAGCAATGGACGGAGGACACGGTGATCGGGTACGGACGCACGTGGGGCGCGGGCTGGGTGCCATCCGCGCTCGCCGTGCTGGTGGCACTCACCTGCTCGATCGGCATCGCGGTCGCCACCAGCGAGCCGAACCGGCCCGCCACCGCCCAGCCCGACGGCTGCCGGCCCGCCTGGGCCACCGGATGGCAGGCCGCCGCCCAGCCCGGACCGGCCCTGCCCGGCCTGAGCGGCGCCACCGTGCGGCTGGTCGTGCACCCGCAGGTGACCGGCTCGGAGGTGCGGCTGCGGCTGTCGAACGCCTACGGGGCCACCCCGCTCGCGGTCGGCGCCGTCACCGCAGCCCGCTCCGACGGGGCCGCCGGCCTCGTCCTCGGGACGGTGCAGCCCGTCCCGTTCGGCGGGCGGCAGGCGGTGGTGATCCCGCCGGGTGGCGAGGTCGCGAGCGACGCCGTCCCGCTGGTGGCCGAGGCGGGCACCCCGCTCGCGGTCAGCCTGTTCCTGCCGGTGGTGCCGGAGGTGCTCACCCAGCATCACGCGATGCAGGCCGCATACGTGTCCGAACGCGGTGACGCCACGTTCGACGACGCCGGCTCGTTCGGGGCGCAGCTACCGTCCTCCGTCGTGCTCACCGGGATCGACGTGCACGCGCCCCGCCCGGTCAACACCGTCGTGGCGGTCGGCGACTCGATCACCGACGGCATGGGTGCCATGGCCGGCGAGAGCTGGCCGGACGTGCTCGGCTCGCGTCTCGTCGCGGCGGGTGGCGCCGCGACGATGGCCGTGCTGGGCGCCGGCATCTCCGGGAACCGGCTCCTCGCCGACGGCGGGCCGCAGCAGGGCGACGTCCCGCTCGCCCGGTTCGACCGGGACGTGGCCGCGGCCGGTGGGGCCACCGACGTCGTCCTGAGCATCGGCACGAACGACATCGCGGCGCGTCGCAGCGCCGCCGACATCACCGCTGGGCTGCAGCAGTTCGCCGAACGGGCCAGGGCCGCAGGCAAGCGGGTGTTCCTCACCACCGTGACGCCGTCCGAGACCGGCGCGCACGGCACGCCCGCCGCCGTCGCCACGCGCCAGGAGCTGAACACCTGGGTGCGCGAGCAGGGGCCGGCGTACGCCGACGGCGTCTTCGACTTCGCCGCCGCGGTGGCGGACCCGGCGGACCCCGGCCGGCTCGCGCCCGCGTTCGACGCCGGTGACGGGCTGCACCTGTCCGCCGCGGGCTACCGCGCACTGGCCGCGGTCGTCGATCCCGCACAGCTCAGCGGCAGCCCGTGCCTCGCGGGCGACCCGCCCGCCCGCGTGCTGGTGGCGAACCGCTGACGGGCCACCGCGCCACGCACGATGTCGATCTCCGGCAGTAGGTTTGCACGTACCGCCGGGGGAGGTGGTCGGGTGCGCGGCGTGAACCGCCGGACGGTGCTGCTCGCGGCCATCGGCGCGGGCGCGGCCGCGGTCGCGGGTGCCATCGGGATGGCCGCGCTCTCGGTGCCACGAACTCCGCCCGTGCCCCAGCTGCGCTGGAGAGCACCGTTCGCCGACGCCCACGAGTCGATGGGGACCTGGGCGGCCGACGACACGGGGCTCTACGCGTGCCGCGACCAGGGGGACGTCGTGCACGCGCTGGACGCCGAGACGGGTGTGACCCGGTGGACCGCCTCCACCGGGGCCTGGTACCTGATCCCGAACGACGGAGTTCTGAGCTTCGCCCGCCCCGACGCCGTGGGCGCGCTCGATGTGGCGACCGGGCGGGCGCTGTGGGAGATGACCCGCGTCTCCTCGGCGAACCACGCGGTCGATGCCGACGACGGGACGGTCGTGGCCGTGGTGCAGGAAGGGGCTGCGGCCGACCCGCTCGCGTTCCCGCTGAAGGTCGTCGCGCTGGACGCGGCGACGGGCGCCCGACTCTGGACGAGCGAGCAGTACGAGTTCGTGGGCACCCTGCGCGCCATGGCGGGAGCCGGTGCGGCGTACTACTGCCAGGACCAGCGGCTCGTCGCACGTGAGCTGCGAACGGGACGGCCGCGGTGGACCGCGTCCGTCGTCGGGATCAACGCCGAGGTCCTCGGAGCCACCGACGACGTCGTCGTCCTGCGGGACAGCGGTCTGGTCGTGATCGACGCCGCCACCGGCCGCCGGTGCTGGAGCGCCGACTGGCAGGTGTCCTCAGTGACCTTCGCCGACGGGTTGCTGGTGGCCCAGACCCTCGTGGGCACCAGCAGGGCCAGGCTGTCGGTCGTCCACGGCGTCGACCCGGCGTCCGGCACCCTGGTCTGGACGGTGCCCCCGTCCGGCGAGCCCGCCGCGCCCGCCGTCAGCACGGACGACCGGGTGTACCTGCCGGTTCTCGGTGGCCCCACGTGCGCGTACGCCACCGCCACCGGCGAACTGCTCTGGAGCCACGACGGCGGCACGCCGGTCGCAGCACGTGGCCGCGACGTCTACCTCCTCGCCGGCGGCGAGCTGCACGCCCTCACCGGTCCCTGAGCAGCGGCTCAGCGGCGGCCGAGCCTCGGCAGGAGGCGGCGCTTGGGCTGCTCGTCCTCGACGATCGGGAGCGGACCGGTCGGGGTGTCCTCGCGATCGAGCCGGTCGACGACCCAGTCGACCGCGAGCGCACCGGGCGAGACACCCCGCTCCGCGGCGATGCGGCGCAGCTGCTCGATCCGCAGGGCCGGCAACCGGAGCTGGAACACCTGCGCCGACCCGAACCGGCCGGTCAGCTCGGTGGGGTGCTCGTCGTTCGCGCCGCTCAGAGCGGCGAGGTAGGAGTCGAGCTCGCGGTCGGGCTCCGGCGGCTCCGGCTCGGGGCCGCGTCGCTCCGGCGCGGGCGCGCGATGGCGGGAGCGAGACCGATCGGGGGGCGCCATGCGCGGCAGCCTACGCGCGCTCGATGTGCGCTGCGTGACCCTCTGTCGGGACGCTCACCCGGGAAGAGGGGTGCACCGGATGCCCCGGTTAGGTAACGTGCCGGTCACGGCCACGGGGGTGGCTGCGGGGCGTTCCGGTCCGGGGTGGGGTACCCGGGACGGGTGATGGCAACCGGTTTCCGGTGGACGGCGCGGTCCGCGGGATGCGCGCCCCCGCAATGGGTCGGTGGAGAGCTGGCGACCGCACGGGGAGGCGTCGATGACCATCGGTAGCACACGCACGGATCTCGAGGGGGACCGGCTCACACCGAGCGGGTCGATCCCCAACCAGCGCACTGCGGCCGATGCGTACCGCGTGTCCGAGGAACAGCTGCACCGGGCGCGGATGGTGGTGGCCCGCAACTCGGCCGACTCGGAGGACCTCCGCCAGCTCCTCGACATGCTCGGGCTGATCTCGGCCAACCCGGACCTCCCGCCGCCCGTCACGCGCTGAGCACCGGCCGCCCGGAGCGCCGCTCACCTGCACGGGAGGCGCCCCGGGCGGAAGGTGCACCCCCCGGGTTCGGGGATGCGGCCGGCCTGTCCTATGCTGGTCGAGCTCCCAACGGACAGCCGTTGCGGGCGGGGACCTCGGTCCAAGCCCCCATCGTCTAGCGGCCTAGGACTCCGCCCTTTCAAGGCGGCAGCGCGGGTTCGAATCCCGTTGGGGGTACGGTTCGGGAGCGGTACAACTGAACAGCAAGGCCCAGTGGCGCAGTTGGTTAGCGCGTCGCCCTGTCACGGCGAAGGTCGCGGGTTCGAGTCCCGTCTGGGTCGCTTCACACCCGGTGTGCGCACCGGTCTCGGCCAGGTAGCTCAGTTGGTACGAGCGACCGCCTGAAAAGCGGTAGGTCGGCGGTTCGACCCCGCCCCTGGCCACCACACTTGACCAGCGGAAACGCTGGACGGCCACCATCAGGTTCCTCCGTCCGTCTCAGTTTCCGTCTCGGTTGGGCCCCACAGGAAGCCGCCGAGCCGGTTGGCGATGTCCTGCCGGAGCACCGCCGTCATGTGCTGATAGCGCTTCGCCATCGCCCCGTTCGACCACCCCATGACCTCCATCGCGGCGCGCTCGGGAACGCCGAGCAGTAGGAGCACCGTCGCCGCGGTGTGACACGAGCGTCATGGAGTCGGGCGGACCGGACCCGGCGTCGGCGAGCAGGCGCCTCCACTCGTTGCGGTCCATCGTCGGGTCGATCGGCCGACCGTTCTCCCTGAGCGAACATCCACCCGCCGTCCTCCCCCACCGTGCCGGCGTGCTCCCGCTCCCGCTCCTGCTGGCGCCGATGCCGTTCGATGAGCGTCACAAGCTGGCTGGGCAGAACGATCCCGCGCCGCACGCATGCGGGTCGCTGCACCCGTGCTCCCAGGTCCGCCGCTGCAACTGGCGCGTGATCCGCAGCGTCTTGGTGGCGGGGTTGAACCTGCTCCACTTCAGCCCGATCGTCTCGCCCTGCCGCGTGCCGATCGCGAGGGCCAGGACGAATCGGACTCCGTTGCGGCGCGCAAGCGCAGCCTTGATCAATCGTTGTAGTCTTCGAGCTCGAACGGCTCGATCTCTTCGTCCTCGACGCGAGGCGCCTTCGCGATCGCTGCCGGATTCCGGACGAGATGCCCCCGGCGGAGCGCCTCGCCGAATGCGGTGCGGGCCGTCCTGTGTACCTGGTGAGCGGTGGCTGGCTGGGCGCCGGCGGCGATGATCCGGGCGTACAGCTTTTCGAGATGCTCCGGTGCCAGCTTGTCGATGCGGTGCCGGCCGACGCCCGGCACGAGGTGCTGCTCGACGGCTGTCCGGTACGCCCGGTACGACTTGTAGTTCACCGACGGGCGGGAGATGTTCTCCAGCCAGTGCCGAAGCCACGCGTCGACGAGCATCGCCCTGCCGGCCTTCCGCACTGTGCCGTCGTCGCGGTCGCGCTCCAGCTTCCGCACGGCATCGATGACCTCGGCCTCGGACTTGCGCTCGACGTGCCGGCGGTCGGGCGAGCCGTCGTCTTTGACGCCGACGGTCACACGCCCGTGCCACTTCCCGTCCTTTCCGAGGTAGGTGCTCGACGCACCGTTCGGGGCGCGCGGGTCGAACGCCGTGTTTCGAACTCAGGCGGCTGACCGAGCCGCGCGGTGGCCAGGCGGCGCGCGTCGCGATGAGAAGCCTGACATTGTGCCCGGCCGCCTCGAACCCAGAGCCGCTGGTTTGAGTCGACTCGCTGGCGCTGGCCGAATCGCCCGCCGAAGGCGACCTGTCCCTCCCCCACTATTCCCGTGCCGAGCAGCAACAGGTGCGGACGATTTGCGGACCTGGAGCAGGTAGGCGTCGCTCAGCCGCAGGTCAGTGCAGGTTCGCCAGTGATCTGTAAATCCGTCGGCTCGACCTGCGAAAGTTCGAAGCCTTCACTCGCCACACCCGGGGGCAAACGGCCCCCGATCAGCGGAAGCGCCGGTCCAGCCGCGAGGCGGCAAGTACGAGTGGCTCATGTCGTCCCGGTCGGGCCCGGTGTCGATCTGCGTTACCCGCAGCCATGTCCCGCCGGCTCTGTACTCGTCGACCCGCGGGGCAGGCGGTGGCCGGCCGAAGGGCTACAGGCCAAGCGCGGCGGGTACGCGCACGTCGTGATTGTTGTCGACCGCGAGGCGAACGTCGACGGGCTGTGGGTGTCCTTCGCATTCGAGATTGCCTCGCCGACGCGGCCCGCAGCGGTGTTAGCACGGCTCGAAGTCGACTTGCCCGACGGCAGTGCGCTCGTCGCCGTCGACCTCAACGGCGACGAGGTCGCGCGGCTGCTCGCAGGCGAGACGCTCGCGCTGCCGGGATACGTGGCGCCAGCGGCGCTCATCGGCGAGCAGCCGGCCGAGCCCGAGCAGTTCGATGAGCCCTTGCCGGGGGGCGAGGTCGAGCGGCTCGCAGAGCCGGCGCCTGGCGGCGACCAGGCACCGGAGGTGCCAGCCGGCGAGTACGGACCGAAGCTCGACGAGCCACCGGCCGGCACGGAGCCGATCACACGGCCGGCACAACTCGTCCCGCCGGATCGCGTGGTCACCTACCTCGACGGCCGATGGCGTGCCGGGCTCGTCATCTCGCGCGACCGGCACACCGCGCTCGTCGCCTACGTCGTCGACGGCCCGTTCGGCGACCGGCTTCGGCGCGTCACGTTCGACCGGGTGCGCCGGCTCGTCGACGATGGCGGGTGAGGGCTGCGGCGGGCCCGTCTCAGTGTCCGTCTCAGTTCTGTTCCGTTCATGCCAGGACACGCGCCGCACGATCGGCGCTCTACCAGGGCGGCGGTCGGGCTGGCACCGTCTGCGACAGTGATCCTTAGACCTGAGAAGCGGTAGGTCGGCGGTTCGACCCCGCCCCTGGCCACAATCTCTGGTCTCGCTTGCTCGCCGCACTTCGTTTGCGGCTTCGCCGTCGTCGATCGGGGTGTCTTCTGGGGGCCGGGCCCCCAGACCCCACGCCGGAGGGCTTCGCCCCCGGACCCCCTCGGAGGCGACACGACCGCACCCCCGGGCGACACCGGCGCACCCTGCGTCCCGGGCCGGGAACGGCGCGCCCACCGGATGCCCGCCGTCCGTGAGCGGCACCCCGGCTCGCGTCCCCCGGAACGCACCCTGACCGCTCGTGGACGCCCTCACCGCGTGACGATCTACAACTGGACGACTAGCCCCCAGCTCCCCAGCCGGAGGGGCCTCGCCCCCGGATCCCTCGGCAGGCCGCGTTCCGCTCTTGGCTGCACCTCGGGTGGCCTGCGGCGCCCTCTGCTTCGAGGCCTCCTCCCGCGTCGGGTGCTTCTCAGGTTGGTGCTCCTGGATGGGCGGCTGGCATGGGGCGTGCTCGCCGCACTTCATCGGGGCTTCGCCGTCGTCGGCGGCCTCACCTGCGCGATGTGCGGAGCGCACAGGAGTGGTCGGGGGAAACCCACGTGTGGCGGGTGCGGTGTGTCACTGGTGGTGTCGCGGGCGCGCTCGAAGACTGGTCGCGCTGCCCGGGATGGTCCGGGCGGGCCTCGATCCGCCCCTGCGAGAAGGGACTCCCAGTGTTCGACCAGTCCACCGACGCAGGCCGGGCCTCGTTCCAGACCGAACCCCACCGCAGCGTGGGCAGCCGTCGGGGTGGACGACGGAGTTCGGCCCGGGGTCGGCAGCGGCCCCGAGGTCCGGCGAACGGGATGACGTTGTGGACTGCGGCGATCCGGCCGCGTTGAACCCGGTGCCCGCACCGCGATGATTTCCCGGGGGCGCCCGGGTCTACCTGCTGGGTGGGCGGCGGACTGAGGACGGGTCCGGCTCCACGTCATCGACACGAGCAGCTCGTGTCTCCATTCCGGGAAGGAAGCAGCGCATGACCGCGAGCGGTATCAGGGTGTTGGTGGCGGGGGCGAGCATCGCGGGGCCCGCGCTGGCCCACTGGCTGCGCCGGCGCGGGGCCGAGGTGACCGTGGTGGAGCGGGCCCCCGAGCTGCGTCCCGGTGGGCAGGCGGTGGACGCGCGCGGGGTGGCCAAGGAGGTCATCCGGCGGATGGGGCTGGACGCGGCGGTGCGCGCGGCGTGCACCGACACCGCCGGCGCGTACACCGTGGACGTGGACGGGAACGTGCTGGAGACCTTCCGAGCGGACGACCACGGCGGCGACGGGTACATCGCGGAGATCGAGATCCTGCGCGGGGACCTGTCCCAGGTGCTCTTCGACGACACCCGCGACGGCGTCGAGTACGTCTTCGGTGATCGGATCGCCGAGCTCACCCAGGACGCGGACGGGGTCGACGTCACCTTCGCGGGCGGCGACCGGCGGCGCTTCGACCTGGTGGTCGGCGCGGACGGGCTGCACTCGGCGCTGCGCGCGATGGTCTTCGGGCCGCGCGAGCAGTTCGTCCGCCACCTCGGCATGGTGCTTGCCTTCTACACAGTGCCCAACGAGTTCGGGCTGGACCGCTGGCTCATCGATTACCAGGACCAGCAGTCCGGGCGCTCCGCCGGCCTGCGGCCCCTCCAGGACGCCACCCGGGCGATGGCCATGTTGTCCTTCACCGCCGCCGACTTCGACGTCGACTACCGCGACGTCGAGGCCCAGAAGCGCCTGCTGCGCGAGCGGATGGCCGGCTTCGGCTGGCAGACCCCGCGGATCCTCGCGCACCTGGACGACACCCCGGACTTCTACCTCGACCAGGTCGCCCAGGTGGTGATGGACCGCTGGTCGAGCGGACGGGTGGGGCTGCTCGGGGACGCGGCGTTCAGCTCGTCGCCGATGTCCGGGGGTGGCACCGGGCTGGCCCTGGTCGGCGCCTATCTACTGGCCGGAGAGCTGGCCTCCTGCGGGTGGGACCCGGAGGCCGGGTTCGCCGGCTACGAGGCGCGGATGCGCTCGTTCGTCGAGGCCAACCAGGAGATCGGCCGGATGCACGTACAGAGCCGCGAGGTACCGGCTCCGGACGCGGAGCCGAGCCCTGAGCTCGACATGGAGGCGCTCATGGAGCTGGTCGAGCGCGCCATCAACGGCGTCGAGCTGCCCGACTACGCCGCGGTCCCGGACTCCGGGGCGGTCAGGCCGTAGGCCCCACCACCTCGGGCGCGGTGAACCAGCGGTTCCCGTCGAATGCGTCAGCGGCTCCGGCCCGCGTTGAGCCTCGCCGCCTGGCGGGTCAGGTGGGCGCGTTCTGCCAGGTTGGGGGCCTTCTGGGCCGCCTCGGCGTAGAGGCGGGCGGCCGTCGCCGGGTCGCCGTCGCGCTCGTGGAGGTAGGCCGCCACCGCCGTGTGGCGGGGAAGGCAGTCGTCGAGTTCCGCGAGCGCGGCCAGGCCGGCGCGCGGTCCGTGGGCCTCGCCGACGGCCACCGCGCGGTTGAGCCGCACGACCGGGCTGTCGGTCAGGCGTGCGAGCTCGTCGTACCACTCGACGATCTGCGGCCAGTCGGTCTCCTCGGCGGTGGGGGCGTCGGCGTGGAGCGCGGCGATGGCGGCCTGGGCCTGGAACTCGCCCAGCCGGTCGCGGGCCAGCGCCGCCTGCAGGATCGCGACGCCCTCGGCGATCGAGCGGGTGTCCCAGCGGCTGCGGTCCTGTTCGGCGAGCGGCACCAGGCTCCCGTCGGGAGCGGTGCGGGTGGCACGGCGGGCGTGGTGCAGCAGCATGAGCGCGAGCAGGCCGGCCACCTCGGGGTGGTCGATCACGGCCGCGAGCTGGCGGGTGAGCCGGATGGCCTCGGCGGCGAGGTCGACGTCCCCGGAGTAGCCCTCGTTGAACACCAGGTAGAGCACGCGCAGCACGGTGGCGACGTCGCCGGGCCGGTCGAACCGCACGTCGGCGACCGTGCGCTTGGCCCGGCTGATCCGCTGCGCCATCGTGGCCTCGGGCACCAGGTAGGCCTGGGCGATCTGGCGGGTCGTGAGCCCGCCGACAGCGCGCAGGGTGAGCGCCACCGCGGACGACGGCGTCAGCGACGGGTGCGCGCACAGGAAGTAGAGCTGGAGCGTGTCGTCCGCAGGGGACGCCGGCCCCGGCGTGGGCTCGGTGTCGACGACGTCCTCGCGACGGCGGCGAGCGGTGTCGGCCCGGGTGGCGTCGAGGAACTTTCGCCAGGCCACGGTGACCAGCCAGCCCTTCGGGTCCCGCGGTGGGTCGGCAGGCCAGACCCGGACCGCCTCGACCAGCGCATCCTGCACGGCGTCCTCGGCCGCCGCGAAGTCGGCTCCGCGCCGGACGAGGATCGCGAGCACGGTCGGCGTGAGGCTGCGGAGCAGGGCCTCGTCCACCGGAGACCTCATTCCGTGATGGTGGGCGGCTCGCCGTAGAACGGGCGCAGCTCGAGCCACTCGTGGATCGGCTTCCCACCCGCCCCGGGAGCGGCCGAGAGCTCCCCGGCCAGCTCGATGGCGCGTTCGTAGCTGTCGACGTCGATCACCATCCAGCCGGCGATGAGGTCCTTGGTCTCCGCGAACGGGCCATCGGTGACCGGCGGGCGGCCCTCGCCGTCGTACCGGACGAACGTCCCCTCGGGGGAGAGGGCCTGGCCCTCGACGAACTCCCCGGTCCCCTCGAGCCGGGTCGCGAAGTCCCGCATGTACTGCACGTGCGCCGAGATCTCCTCCGGCGTCCACTGGTCCATGGGCACGTCGTTGACGGCCGCCGGGGCGCCGCGGTAGTGCTTGAGCAGCAGGTACTTGGCCATCTGGTTCTCCTCGGTGCGGGTGCGACCCATCTTGGTCACGGTCACCGCGGGGACGGAGCCGGCTACGGGTTCTCGACACCGCTGCGGGAAGGGTCTCGTGTCCTGCATCACAGCAGCGCTCACCTGAGCGGGTGGCCAGGCCAGTCGTTATGACCGGCGTCACACGGTCGCCGGTGGGTTCGAGGGCCTCGGTTAGTCTCCCCTCAGTGCTCGGTGTGCGCCTGCCATGGTCCCCGCCGTGGGAGTGCACCGCCTGCCCGTTTCGAGTGGCCGTTCGCCGCTCCGCCGGGTGGTGCACATCGACTGACCGATGACGTAGGGTCGCCGTCCGGCTACCATCCGCCCGGATGGGCGACAATCAACTGCGATGGCGGCCTGATGAAAGGTTTCAGGGGGATGCGAGTGCCGCGACGGTGGGCTGTCTGGACCCTTCCGGTCCCGGTCCTCGCCGTGATCCTCGCCGTCGAGCTCGCGGCAGTCGGCACGCTGGCGTTCTCGATCCCGCGTGACATCGCGCTGCTCCCGCTGAACTGGGTCCTCGTCACGCTCGTGCTCGCGGCGGCCGGGGTGCTCAGCACCGAGGCGTCGCTCGGCGTCGAACGCATGCGGCACCGCTCGGACGAGACCCCCCACATCGACCTCAGCTCCGTCTGGACCTTCGCCGCCGCCGCGCTGTTGCCCGGAGCGGCCGCGAGCGTCGTCGTGATCGGGATCTACGGGCACCTCTACGCACGCGTCTGGCGGGGTGGCATACCCCCGCACCGCGCCATCTACAGCACCGCCACCGTGGTGCTCGCGGTGCAGGCCGCCTCGGCCGTCACCGGACTGGTGGAGCGCGCGGCACTGTTCCAGAGCCTGCTGGGGCTCGTCGCGGTCGTGCTCGCGCTGCTCGCCTACGCGGCCGTGAACATGGTGCTGGTCGTCGCCGTCATCGTGTTGAGCGGCCCGAACCGCGACCTGGCGACGTTCCTGCACGTCCTCACCCGCGGGGACGAGGCCGTGCTCGAGTTCGCCACGCTGTCGATGGGAGCCCTCGCCGCCGGGGCGATGAGCGCGCTCGGGCCGGCGTACGCCGTGCTCGTGCTGCCCCCGCTGATCGTCCTGCACCGCACCGTCCTCGTGCGGCAGCTCGAGGAGGCGGCGAGCGTCGACGGCAAGACCGGCCTGCTCAACGCCGCGGCGTGGCACGTGCGGGCCGTACGAGCGCTGCGCCGGGCGGAACGCACGGACGGCCGCGTCGGCCTGCTCGTCCTCGACCTCGACCACTTCAAGCTGGTCAACGACCGGTACGGCCACCTCGTGGGCGACCACGTGCTCGCCGCGGTCGCCGCCGCGGTGCGCGACGAGGTCAGGGACGACGACCTGGTCGGGCGGTTCGGCGGTGAGGAGTTCGTCGTGCTCCTCCCGAGCACCGACGCCGATGAGGGGCGGATCGCAGCCGTGGCCGTCGCCGAACGCATCCGCAGGCGGGTGGCCGAGATCCGGGTGGAGGTCCCCGACACGCACGCATCCGTCGTGGTCGACAACCTCACGGTCTCGATCGGCGGCGCGTCCTTCCCCGCCGACGCCGCCGACCTCGGCCAGCTGCTCGAGGTGGCCGACACGGCCATGTACGCGGCGAAGCGGGCCGGGCGCAACACCGTGCGCATGGGCCTGCACGCCGTGCCGAGCGGTGCCGTCCGCCCCGCGCCACGCCACCACCCCTGAGCCACCACCGGATGCCGTGGGGCAGATGGCTGCTCTGCAGCGGTGACCACGGGCAGATGGTCGCTCCCGGAGATCATTCGGCCACCATTTCCCCTTGGTCGGCGATCCGGTACGCATGCGGCAGCTCGGACGACACCACGTGCACGGCGGGCCCGGGTATCACCTTCGTGCGACCCGACCCCCGCGCGGACGCCCCCGTCGAGCGCTCCCCGAGCGGCCTCGACCACTGAGAACCCAGGAAGCAACCAGCTAATCAGTCGCCGGATGACGAGGTGCCGCCGCTGTCTCCGCTGTCGCCCGAGTCGGCCGGTTCCGCGGTCTCCTCCGGCTCGTCGGTGGTGGTCTCCGACGGTTCCGCGGTCGACGGCTCGCCCTGCGGCGCGGCCGCGGCCGGGGCACCGAGCGGCAGCGGCGCGGGCAGCGCAGGTGCGCTCGGCAGGGGAAGCGACGGCGTGGGCAGCGGGACGGGCAGCGCCGGTGCGCTGGGCAGCGCGGGATCGGGCACCCCGGGGAGCGGAGGGAGGCTCGGCGCTTGCGGCAGCGGGGGCACGGCGGGCAGCGGCGCCGGGAGCGGCGGCAGCGGGAGCTGGGCGGGGGCGCCCGGATCGGCCGGAGCTTCCGGTCCGGCCGTCGCCGCGGCGGGCACGGCCAGCGGTGCGGGCTCGGCAGGCGCGGTCACCCGCGTGGTCACGAGCCCACCCAGCAGGTCGCCGACCGCGGTCAGGAGGTTGTCGATCGGGGCCTGCTGCGTTCCAGGGACGGGTACGGGTCCTGCCGCGGCGGCTCCCACGGCATCGGGCGGCAGCGGCTCCGCGGCGTAGGCGGTCGAGGTCCCGAGGCCGGTGGCGAGCACCCCGGCGGTCATCGCGGCGATCGACAGGGTTCTTGCGTTCCGACTCCGCATCGGGAGCCTCCCCAGGTCGGACGGACAGAACGCCCGGAATGATGCGTCTGGGGCTGGTGTGACACCAGGGGAAGGAGTTCGACGAGGCCGGAGGCCCCCACCCTCGGTGATCACGGATACCGGAACGGGTGTCCTCGATCGGGGGTTCTGGGCCCCGTTCGGTACGGCCGAGACGCGGACCTCGCTCGCGAGGATCGGCGGGTCGGGCGATTCGACCACACGTCCGGATGGGATGCGGGCCATGGCCGTATCCGATCGGTCAGGTGTCACACGCGGTGTAGCAACCTGCTCGTTCCGTGACGCAGCGTCAGCGGGAGAGCCGCTCCAGTCGTCGCGTCGTCGGCCACCGCACGGAGTGCACCCAGCCGAGCCGCTCGAAGATCCAGATGATGCGGGCCGAGATGTCGACCTGCCCGCGCTTGACGCCGTGCCGGGCGCAGGTGGGGTCGGCGTGGTGGAGGTTGTGCCACGACTCGCCGAACGAGAGCACCGCGAGCCACCAGACGTTCGCCGAGCGGTCGCGGGCGGCGAAGGGGCGGTGGCCGAACATGTGGCAGATCGAGTTGATCGACCACGTCACGTGGTGCAGCACCGCCACCCGCACCAGGCCCGCCCAGAACAGTGCGGTGAGCGCGCCCCACCAGGAGAGGGAGGCGAGCCCGCCGATCAGCGCGGGGACCAGCAGGCTGGCGAGCGTCAGCGGGAGGAAGAGCCGGTCGACGGCGACGATGTCGCGGTCGGCGAGCAGGTCGGGGGCGAAGCGGCGGGCGTTGGTGCGGTCGCGGCCCACGATCCACCCCATGTGCGCGTGCCAGAAGCCGCGGACCATCGCGGCCGCGCTCGTGCCGAACAGCCACGGCGAGTGCGGGTCGCCCTCCTTGTCGGAGAAGGCGTGGTGGCGGCGGTGGTCGGCGACCCAGCCGATCACGCCGCCCTGGAAGGCGGTGCTGCCGATCACCGCGAGGGCGATGCGCAGCGGCCGGTTCGCCTTGAACGAGCCGTGCGTGAAGTGCCGGTGGAAGCCGACCGTGACGCCGAGACCGGTGAGGTAGTAGAAGAAGACGGCGAGCCCGACGTCGAGCCAGCTCAGCCCCCAGCCCCAGGCGAGTGGGACGGCTGCCGCCAGCGCGAGCAGCGGCACGACCATGAACGCGACCACGAGGGCCTGCTCCGTGGCGGTCTTGCGCCCCTCGACGAGCGGGGCGGCGGCGGGCCGGTACTGGGCGGCAGCGGTCATGGGGCTCCTCTGGGGCGGGGCGGGTCAGGACCCGCGGACTCCAGGTCACGGTACGGCAACGACGGCCGGCCGCCGAGGCCTCGACCGGCCGCTCCGACCTCGATTCCCGCGTTCGGAGCAGACTTCCTGATCAGTGAAGTGGTAGGTTCTGACGCGGTTGCAGTCGTGTCTTCCTCGATCGTTGTGAAGCGTCCGTGGAGAGTGACGGTGGGCTTCGCAGGCGTTCGAGGGCATCCTCTTCGTCCAGCGGCGGTCCCGTGCACCCCCGGCCGGCACACAGTCGGCAGGGTCCGCTACACGTATGGAGAACAGGTATGCCCCAGGGCACCGTCAAGTGGTTCAACGCCGAGAAGGGCTTCGGCTTCATCGCCACCGACGACAACGGTCCGGACGTCTTCGTCCACTACTCGGCGATCCAGTCGGACGGGTTCCGCACGCTCGAGGAGAACCAGCGGGTCGAGTTCCAGTCGAGCCAGGGCGCCAAGGGGCCGCAGGCCGACACGGTCCGCCCGATCTGAGCAGTCCCGACCTGCACGAGAGGTGCCGGCGTCCCATGGGGGACGCCGGCACCTTTCTTTTGTGACGGGGTGCCGCTGGGCGGGGCGCGACAGCGACGACCGGTTCTCGTCTCCGTGACGGTGTGCGCACAGGCCGTCGATCCCCGGCCGCCAACCGGTCACCTGCCGTTAACCGGCGGTGAGTGAGCGCGTCCTCAGCGGACATCCCCGCTCGTCTCGGCGCTCGGGTCGATCGTCGCTGCGCGCCCCACTACCCGTTCCCGGCGCGTCATGCTCGGTGTTGTGCCTCACAGGAATGCGGCACGAGGCAGTAGCGAGACGAGTGGCACGGAGGTCATCAAGATGTCGGGCTGGGACAGCTACCGCGCGGTGTACGGCGCGGAGCTCCGCGCGGCTGCGCACGAGTTCGATGACCACGGTTGGCCGGTGGTGGCGGCGTCGCCCACCGCGCTGCTGCTCGTCACCGGCACCGCGCTGGACATCGTCGAGGTGCCGGCCGCGGTCGGCCGCCAGGTCTGCGCGCACCTGAGGGACACCGGGTCGGTGGTGCCGATCGCCGCCACGCCCACGGGCTCGTGGTGGTTCCCCGTCACCCCCGGCGCCGTGCTCCCCGCGGAGCTCCGCGACGTCGACGGTGTCGTCCTGCACACCGCGGGCACCGCCGTGCTCGCCCCGCCGTCCGAGGTCCCGGACGGCTGGGTGCACTGGCGGGTTGCTCCCGCGCTCACCGGCTACCGCGTCCCGGCGGCCGACACGATCCTCAACGCCGCCGCCGACGCGCTGCGGTGGCGTGCCGACCGGAACGCGCACCCGGGCGCCCAGCGGCCCGCCGGTGCCCTGGCGGTCGGGATGCGGTCCTCGCTGATGTAGGACCGCCGACCGGCGACCGGTTCGCCCCCGTTGACGCGGCTCGTCGCGCCGCGCCGGGGGTACCGGGACCGCCGGTGGTGCGGCGCCCGGGGGAGCGCTCCTCCCCCGTAGCGCGGCCGCACCACGAACGTGGCCGGGGTCGGTGGAGCACCACCGACCCCGGCCAGAGCCATCCCCGGGCACTATGGGTGCGTGCAAACCTCGCAGTCCCCTCGCACGGACGCGCCGGGCCGCCGTCCCGTCGTGGAGGTCGGGCTCGGATTCGGCCGGATGGATGCCGCTGCTCGGCAACGGGACCTGCGGAAGATGAAGTCGCTGGCCACCGGCCTGCTCCTCGTCGCAACGGTGATCTTCCTCGCCATGCGCTGGTGGGAGGTGAGCGGCGGGCCGGCGTGGGTGGGGTACGTCCGCGCGATGGCCGAGGCCGGGATGGTCGGTGCGCTGGCCGACTGGTTCGCGGTCACCGCCCTGTTCCGGCGACCGCTGGGGCTGCCCATCCCGCACACGGCGATCATCCCGACGAAGAAGGACGCGCTGGGCGAGAACCTGGGCGACTTCGTCGGCGAGAACTTCCTCTCCGAGGACGTCGTGCGCGACAAGCTGGCCCGCGTCGAGGTCTCCTCCCGGGTCGGCGCGTGGATCGGCCAGGAGGCCAACGCCGACCGCATCACCGCCGAGCTCGCCACCGCCGCCCGGGGCGTGGTCACGGTCCTGCGTGACGACGCCGTGCAGGAGGTCATCGAGCAGGTCCTGGTGCGCAAGCTGATGGAGCGCCCGGTCGGCCCACCGCTGGGCACGGTCCTGCAGGGCGTGCTCGCCGACGGCGCGCACCACCGCCTGGTCGACCTGGTCTGCGACCGCGCGTACGACTGGGTCAGCGCCAACCACGACACGGTGCTGCGGATCGTGCACGACCGCGCCCCGGCCTGGTCGCCCCGGTTCGTCGACGACCTGATCGCCGACCGCGTCTTCCTCGAGGTCCAGAACTTCGCCTGGGCGGTGAAGACCGACCCGGAGCACCCGTTGCGCAAGGCCGTCGACACGTTCCTCGTCGAGTTCGCGAGCGACCTGCAGAACGATCCGGAGACCATCGAGCGGGCGGAGCGGATCAAGCACCAGATCGTCGGCCACCCGGACGTCCAGAAGTTCATCGGCCAGGCGTGGGCGACGGTGAAGGGCCTCATCCTGGACGCGGCGGCCGACCCGTCCAGCGCGCTGCGCACCCGGGTGCGCGACGGGCTCGTGGCGCTGGGCACCCGGCTCGCCACCGACGCCGAGATGCGCGCGAAGGTCGACGGCTGGCTCGGCGACGCCGCAGGCTATGTGGTGCGGCACTACCGAGCCGAGATCACCACGCTGATCACCGACACCGTCGAGCGCTGGGACGCGGAGGAGACCTCCCGCAAGGTCGAGCTGCAGGTCGGTCGCGACCTGCAGTTCATCCGGATCAACGGCACCGTGGTCGGCTCGCTGGCCGGGCTGGTGATCTACACCGTGGGTCAGCTCGCGTTCGGAGGCTGAGACCGCCCCGGGCGTCGCACACCAACGGTGGGGCCGGCACACGAACCGCAGTTGGTGTGCGAGCGCTGCGCTTGGTGTGTGAGTGCCGGCGCGCGAGTGTGGTCGGCGTCATCCACCTGCGCAATCAGGGTGCTTGCAACAGCTAGCAGTCGTGCGTACCGTCGATGGGGACGCACGGAGGTGAGCGCGAGTGGCAGCGACGGAGCGGCCCTCCCAGCCGGGTGACACCGGCCCGGGGGAGCGCGTCGGGCACGCGGTCGGGCAGGTGGGCCACGTGGTCGAGCAGGCGGGGCACGCCGTCGGCCAGGCCGTCGACGACATCGGCACCTACATCCGCACCCAGCGGGAAGGTGCGCAGGTGTCGCTGCGGCAGCTCGCACGCGCCGCCGGCGTCAGCAACCCCTACCTCAGCCAGATCGAGCGGGGGCTGCGCAAGCCGTCCGCCGAGATCCTCCAGCAGATCGCGAAAGGTCTGCGGATCTCCGCGGAGGCCCTGTACGTGAAGGCCGGGATCCTCGACGAGAAGCCGGCGAGCGCCGTCGCCGACGCCGTGCTCGCCGATCCGGGCCTGACGGAGCGCCAGAAGCAGGTGCTCCTCGACATCTACCAGTCATTCAGGCGGGAGCACGACTCGTCGCCACCAGAGGAGTGATCACCATGGCCGTGGACCTTCCGACCACCGCCGACGTCCGCAAGGCCCGCCACGACGCGGCCAAGACCGCTGCCCAGCGTGCCGAGGTCGCGCGTACGCCGCTGCTCGCCGTGCTCGGTGCGGGCGAGCTCGCCGTCAGCGCCGTGTCCAAGGCCGTCGCCGCCGCGCGGGTTCAGGCCGAGGGCGTGCAGCACCGGGTCGCCGAGCTGCCGCAGCACCTGAACGGCGAGGAGCTGCGCAAGGCCGTCGCCGAGCTGCGCGTGCAGGCCGGCCACACCTACGCCGACTTCGCCCAGCACGGCGAGCGCACCTGGTGGCGCCTCCGCGAGCAGCCGCAGGTGAAGGAGGCCATCGCTCGTCTCAGCACCTACACCGGCAAGCTCGACTCCCGGGTCGACGACATCGTCGACGACGCCCGTGACGCCACCGAGAAGGCGCTCGCGGCCGTCAGCACGCAGACGCGGTCCACCGGTGAGCGGCTGGCCAAGGCCACGCAGCGCTTCAGCGGCCGCGCGGCCGAGACGGTCACCGAGGTGGGCGAGGACGCCTCGAGGACCGTTGCGCACGCCGGCGCCGAGGCGGCCGAGACCATCTCGGAGGCGGGCACCGAGGCCGCGCGCGAGACGCGCAGCACCACCCGCAGGGCCGCCAACCGGACGGCTCCGAAGGCCGAGCCGACGTCGAGCCCGAGCAAGCCGGCCGCCCGCCGGAACAACTCGGGGAACGGTTCCAGGTCCAGCAGCTGACCCGCTGCGTCCACCCGACGCCCCCGAGGGCTCCCGTGCCTCGGGGGCGTCGGCGCACGTCGGTGACCGGTCCGCAGCGACCGTTGAACCGGCCCGGGGATGTGCCTTGACCGTGATCACACGTACTCTGGTCCTGTGAGCCTGCTGTACAACCTCGACAACTGGGTGCTGTGGGCCATCTGGCTGCTCGCCATCCCCGTGGGCGGCTACGCGTTCGTCCACGCGCTGATGCAGCGCGCCGACGCGTTCACGGCAGCCGACAAGCTCACCAAGCCCGCATGGCTCGGGATCACCGGGGCCAGCGCATTGGTGCTCATCTTCTTCCAGGGCGGTCCGCTCGGCAGCGGCGCCCTGTTCTGGCTGGCCGCGCTCGTGGCCGTGCTGGTGTACATCGTCGACGTCAAGCCGGCCGTGGTCGGCGTGCAAGGTGGTGGGCAGCGCTGGTGACCGACTGGTCCGTTCTCGGCACGCTGCAGGCAGTTCCCGCACTCGACCGGCCCGACCTCCTCGGCGACCCCGTCGCCCACGCGCTCAAGGCCCTCGACCCCGCCGACGCCGCGCTCGTCGGCGTCGCGGAGATCGACCCGGGCCTGGCCGACACCGCGCAGTTCTGCGCCGCCTACTCCTCCCCGCTCGACCGATCCGCCAACTGCGTGGTCGTGGCCGGCAGGCGCGGCGGGGACACCCGCTACGCGGCCTGCCTGGTGCTCGCCACCACGCGGGCCGACGTCAACGGGCTGGTCCGCAAGCGGCTGGACGCCCGCAAGGCCTCGTTCGCGCCGATGGACGACGCCGTCGAGCACACCGGCATGGAGTACGGCGGCATCACGGCGATCGGCCTGCCCGACGGCTGGCCGCTCCTCGTCGACGCCGCGGTCGCGGCCGCCCCCGCCGTCGTGATCGGTAGCGGGATCCGCGGCTCCAAGCTCGCGCTGCCCGGCGAGCTGGCTGCCCGGCTCCCGGGTGCCGAGGTCGTGGAGGGCCTCGGCCGGTAGGAACCCCCGCAGGGCCGTGGGGTGTGCGAGGAGCCCGCTCCGCGCGCGGCTATGCGTACGGGGCCAGGCCGTTTCGTAGCAGGTCGAACGCGTGGTCGGCCTCGGCCAGCGCGAGTGACGCGAGCTCGTCGGCGCTCCGGCCCTCGTTGATCCGGCGTTGGTTGGTGTTCGCCAGCTCCTGCAGAACCGTCAGCACCTGGCTGGCCCCCAAGCGGGCGGTGAGCTCCTGGTGGGCCACGCCGTCGGTCGTCTCGAGCAGGGCGGATGTGAGCGCGTCGACGCTGCGGGCGTGGTAGTGCAGCAGGGCCGAGCGCAGCGTCGGCGTCTCGGCGACGAGGCGGTGGAACGCGACGACCGCCGGGACGTCGCACAGCCCGGTGATCGGGTCGCGGCGCTCCAGTGCCGCGCGTTGGTGGCGGTGGAGCGCCTCGAGCGGGGTCTCGCCCGCGAACCGGGCGCGGACGACGCGGGCGGCCTCGTCCTCGTGGTCGGCGAAGCGGTGGAGGACGAGGTCGTCCTTCGTGGGGAAGTAGGCGAACAGGGTGCGCTTCGAGACCTCGGCCGCCTCGGCGATCTCGGCCACGGGGACGGCGTCGTAGCCGCGCTCCAGGAACAGCGCGATCGCCGCCTCCGAGATCGCCCGGCGCGTGCGCGCCTTCTTCCGTTCCCTCAGACCGAGCTGCGCGTCCACAGGGCAACTCTACATCTGGTTGATTTCTGCACTCGGTCTACTTATGCTCTCGGTGTGAAAACTGGACATGAGGTGGTCGTGGTGGGCGCTGGACCGACGGGGTTGTTCCTCGCGTGCGAGCTGGCGCTGGCGGGTGTGGACGTCGCTGTCGTCGAGCGGGAGGCGGTGCCGAGCGGCCAGTCCCGCGGCGGCGGGGTGAACCAGCGCAGCGCGGAGGTGCTGGCGATGCGCGGCCTGCTCGATGCCGTGACCGAGCGCGCCGTCCCGCGGGAGTCGGTCGGCGGGCACTTCGCGTTCCTGCCGGTCCCGCTCGACGCGCGTCCGTGGCGCACGCGCTACCCGGACGGCATCATGATCCCGCAGGACCGACTCGAGCAGATCCTCGAAACGCGCCTGCGTGAGCTCGGGGTGCGGGTGCGGCGGAGCACCGAGCTGGTCGGCCTCGTCCAGGACTCCGACGGGGTCGAGGCGACCGTCTCCGACGGCCGCGTTCGTGGTCGCTACCTCGTGGCCTGCGACGGCGGGCACAGCGCCGTCCGGAAGCTCGTCGGCGCGGACTTCCCGGGGCAGGCCGGCACCATGGCCGCGGTCAGTGCCGACATCGAGCTCGCCTCGGCGGGGGAGACGGTGCCGCGGACCGTCGGCCACATCAGCACGATGATGCGGCCCGGCGGCGGGTACTGGATGATGCTCCACCCGCTGGACGGGGAGGGTGGGCGCGTCGCCGGCTACCGCGCTGTCTTCGGCGGCCCGCCGCAGGCGGCCCTCCCGCGCACGGCGCCCGTGACCGCGGACGAGGTCGCCGCGGCGCTCACCGCCGTTCACGGCCCGGACACGGTGCTCGCGCGGCTGCGGTGGGGCACGCGCTTCTCCGACGCGCACCGGCAGCTGGCGCAGTACCGCCATGGCCGCGTCCTGTTCGCGGGCGACGCCGCGCACATCCACCTGCCGATCGGAGGGCAGGGGCTCAATCTCGGGCTGCAGGACGCGATGAACCTGGGCTGGAAGCTCGCCGGGGTCGTGGCCGGACGCTCTCCGGAGGCCCTGCTGGACACCTACCATGACGAGCGGCACCCGGTCGCCGCGCGCGTCCTCGCCACCGTCCGTGCGCAACGGGTGATCGCGTTCCCGTCCCCGGAGGCGGATGACGTGCGCGGGCTGCGGGAGATCGTGATGGACATGGCCCGTCTCCCGGACGGCAACGAGTACCTGGCCGGGCTGATGTCGGGTCTCGCGATCCGCTACGACCTCGGCGACCCCGACCCGCTCGTCGGTGCCCGCATGATCGACCTCGCGCTCGGGACGCAGGACGGCGTCACCACCGTGAGCGCGTTGCTCCGCGCCGGGCGGGGCCTGCTCCTCGATCTCGACGCGCCGCTCGCCCCGGTGCACGAGGTCGCCTGGGGCGTCGACCGGATCCCGGCGCGGGTCGTCGGATCGCCGGTGGGGACGGACGTCGGCGCGGCGAGGGTGCTGGTGCGGCCGGACGGGTACGTCGGCTGGGTCGGGCGGGAGCCGCACGAGCGGCCGGACGCCGCGCTGGCCAGGTGCTTCGCGGGAAGCGCCCAGGAGGCGCCTGCGTTGCTCGGGTGAGGCCGACGCGGCTTGAGCCGGTCCCGCTCAAGGTTCCTGCGTTCGCGGACAGCGGAATTACTTGAACACTGGAATGGCGACAACGGTGTAAGCGTTGGGCAGGGCATGACAGAGACGCTGAAGCTGCCGGTGCTTCCGCTCGCCGACTCGGTGCTGCTGCCCGGCATGGTGGTTCCCGTCCGGCTCGACGAGCCGGAAATCCAGGCAGCGGTCGATGCAGCCAACAGCGTCGATCGCAAGGTCCTCGTCGTTCCCCGCCCCGACGGCCGGTACGCCGCCGTGGGCACCATCGCCGTCCTCGAGCAGGTGGGACGCCTGCCCAGCGGGGAGCGCGCGGCCGTGGTGCGCGGCGAGGGCCGCGCGCAGATCGGGTCCGGCGTCACCGGGCCCGGTGCGGCGCTGTGGGTGGAGGCCACCCCGGTGCCCGACCAGCCCGTGACCGGCCGGATGACCGAGCTCGCCAAGGACTACAAGGCCCTCGTCATCGGGATCCTGCAGGAGCGCGGTGCGTGGCAGGTCGTCGACTCGGTGCAGCAGATCACCGACCCCGGCCAGCTCGCCGACACCTCGGGCTGGGCCTCCTACCTCGACCTGGACCAGAAGCTGCAGCTGCTCGCCGAGACCGACGTCGTCAAGCGGCTCGAGCTGCTGCTGGAGTGGACCAAGGCGCACGTCGCGGAGCAGGAGGTCTCCGAGAAGATCGCCCAGGACGTCCGCGAGGGCATGGAGAAGACCCAGCGCGAGTTCCTGCTGCGCCAGCAGCTCGCCGCGATCCGCAAGGAGCTGGGTGAGCTCGACCCGGACTCGCAGGACGACTCCGCCGACTACCGCACGCGCGTCGAGAACGCCGACCTGCCCGAGCACGTCCGCAAGGCCGCGCTCACCGAGGTGGGCAAGCTGGAGCGGGCGTCGGACCAGAGCCCGGAGTCGGGCTGGATCCGCACGTGGCTCGACACGGTCCTCGACATGCCGTGGAACACGCGCACCGAGGACACCGACGACCTGGTCGCGGCTCGTGCCGTGCTGGACGCCGACCACGCGGGCCTCGACGACGTCAAGGAACGGCTGATCGAGTTCCTCGCGGTGCGCGCGCGGCGTGCCCGTTTGGGCATGGAGAAGGTCGGCGGCCGCGGCTCCGGTGCCGTGCTGGCGCTGGTCGGCCCGCCCGGTGTCGGCAAGACGTCGCTGGGTGAGTCGGTCGCCCGCGCGCTGGGCCGCAAGTTCGTGCGCGTCGCGCTCGGCGGCGTGCGGGACGAGGCCGAGATCCGCGGCCACCGCCGCACGTACGTCGGCGCGCTGCCCGGCCGGATCGTCCGCGCGATCCGCGAGGCGGGCTCGGCGAACCCGGTGGTGCTGCTCGACGAGATCGACAAGGTCGGCAGCGACTTCCGCGGTGACCCCACGGCCGCGCTGCTCGAGGTGCTCGACCCCGCGCAGAACCACACGTTCCGCGACCACTACCTCGAGGTCGACCTCGACCTGTCCGACGTGCTGTTCCTGGCCACCGCCAACGTCGGCGAGGCCATCCCCGGCCCGCTGGCCGACCGCATGGAGTGGGTGCAGCTCGACGGCTACACCGAGCAGGAGAAGGTCGCCATCGCGCGCGACCACCTGCTGCCGCGCCAGATCGAGAAGGCCGGTCTGGAGCCGTCCGACGTCGACTTCTCCGACGTGGCGCTGTCGATGATCGCCGCCGAGTACACGCGCGAGGCCGGCGTGCGGCAGCTGGAGCGGGGCCTGGCCAAGGTCCTGCGCAAGGTGGCCGTGAAGCTGGACGGCGGCGCCGAGGCGCCGGTCCACGTCGACGCGGACGCGCTCGTCGGCTACCTTGGCCGGCCGAAGTTCACGCCCGAGACCGCCGAGCGGACGTCCGTGCCGGGCGTCGCGACGGGTCTGGCCGTCACCGGGGCCGGTGGCGACGTGCTCTTCATCGAGGCGACGGCGATGGAGGGCGACCCGGGCCTGACGCTGACCGGCCAGCTGGGCGACGTGATGAAGGAGTCCGTCTCGATCGCGCTGTCCTACCTGCGGTCGAAGGGGCTCGCCGGCGACCTGGCGCAGCGCAAGCTGCACGTCCACGTGCCGGCGGGCGCGGTGCCGAAGGACGGGCCGAGCGCCGGCATCACGATGACCACCGCGCTGGCGTCGCTCGCGAGCGGACGGCCGGTGAAGTCGTCGGTGGGCATGACCGGTGAGGTCACGCTGCAGGGCAAGGTGCTGCCGATCGGCGGCGTCAAGCAGAAGCTGCTGGCGGCCCACCGCGCCGGGCTGACCGACGTGATCATCCCGAAGCGCAACGAGCCCGACCTCGACGATCTCCCGGAGTCGGTGCGCGGGGAGCTGCGGGTGCACCCGGTGGCCGACGTCGCGGAGGTGCTGGAGCTGGCCCTGGAGCCGGCGCCGGTCGCGGCCGTCGCCTGACCGATCGACGAACGGCACCCTCGTCCGCACCTACCGGCGAGGGTGCCGTTCGTGCGTGCGGGGGCGGGCTGAACGGGTGGTGCGTCCGCTTCACCCGTTCGCGTGTCCGGTGCCGGCCCCGAGGTGCAGTTCGGCCTCCTGTTCTGGGAGATCGAGCGAGGAGTGGACGGCCTGCGCGCCTGCCGTGAGGCGGCGTCGCTCCTGCCGTCGGATCTCGGCATCTTCGTCGCCGGCGCCCTGTCGGCGCCGCCCGCGCCGTTCGTGCCCCCCGAGCACCAGGGCCGGATCGGCCACGCCCTCCTGGTCGCCGGCTTCGGTTCGGCGGAGGAGCACGCCGGGGCGCTCGCCCCCGTGCGCGACCTGTGCCCGCCGACGTTCGAGTTCCTCACCCCGATGCCGTACCCGGCGTTGCAGCAGCTGTTCGACGCCGAGCTCCACTCCGGCATCCGGATGTACGACAAGGCGCTCTACCTCGTCGAGCTGACCGACGACGCGATCACGGTGCTGACCGAGCGGGCGACCGGGAAGTCGGCCCCGCTGTCGTTCATGCCGATCTTCGCGCTGCACGGGGCCGTCAGCGAGGTCGGCGACGAGGCGACCGCCTACGGCGGGCTGCGCACGCCGCACTGGGTCGTCGACGTGTCGGCGACGAGCGATGACCCCGAGGTGTTCGCCGCGGACCGCACATGGGCCCAGTCGGTCTGGGACGCGCTGCGCCCGCTCGCCGGCAATGCGGGCAGCTACGTCAACTTCATCTCGGAGCTGGACGCGGACGACCGCGTGCGCGCGTCGTACGGCCCCGCGAAGTTCGGCAGGCTCGCGCAGATCAAGGGTCAGTACGACCCGGGCAACCTCTTCCACCGCAACGCGAACATCAAGCCGGTCTAGCCGGCAGCCGCGTGCGGGTGGTTCCCGTCGACCACCGTTCGCGCGTACGTCGCAGCTCATCCCGCCGCTCACGTGGTCGAGGCATGTGGACGCGGATTCGAGGAGGCCCGCCATGACCCGGACAGCGAGCGCAGGGATCGAGGCCTTGCGTGCCGAGATGACGGGGCCGGTCATCGTCCCCGGCGACCCGCGGTACGACGACGCCCGTGACGTCTGGAACGGCGCCATCGACCGGCGTCCAGCGGTGATCGCGAGGTGCGCGTCGCCGCACGACGTCGTGGCCGCCATCAGGTTCGCCCAGGAGCAGGGACTGGAGATCGCGGTCCGAGGGGTGGCCACAGCTATCCCGGCGCCTCCGTGGTCGACGACGGGGTCGTGGTCGACCTGAGCGAGATCCGGCACGTCACCGTCGATCCGGCAGCCCGGCGGGCCCGCTGCGGTGGGGGCTGCACGTGGGCCGACGTCGACGCCGCCACCCAGCAGCACGGCCTCGCCGTCACCGGGGGCATGGTCAGCCACACCGGTATCGGCGGCCTGACCCTCGGCGGGGGCGTCGGCTGGCTGATGCACCGGCACGGTCTCGTCGTCGACAACCTGGTCGCCGCGGAGGTCGTGCTGGCCGACGGGCGCATCGTGCGCACATCGGCCGAGCGACTGCCGGATCTGTTCTGGGCGGTGCGCGGCGGAGGGGGGAACTTCGGCGTCGTCACCGAGTTCGAGTACCGGCTGCACCCGGTCGGACCGGAGGTGCACCTGGCGTTCCTCTTCTGGCCGCAGGACCAGATGGAAGCGGCCCTGAAGCTGAGCCGCGACACGGCCCGCCGCCTCCCGCCCGACTCGGCCGGGATCCCGTTCGCGCTGAACGCGCCCCCCGCCCCGTTCGTGCCCGAGGAGCTGCACGGCGCACTGGGCTGCGCGTTCCTGGTCGCCGGGTTCGGGACCGCGGAGGAGCACGCCGCGCTCGTCGAGCCGATCGTGCAGGCGTTGCCGCCTGCGGTGCGGTTCGTCACGCCGATGCCCTACACGGCGCTCCAGCAGATGTTCGACGAGGCTCCGTTCGCCTGGGGCGTCCAGGCGTACACGCGGGGGCTCTACTTCGACCGCTTCAGCGACGACGCGATCAGCGTGCTCGCCGAGCACCTGCCGCGGAAGAGCTCTCCGCTGACCGCCGTGCCGATGTTCCTGTTCACCGGGGCCTGCGCGGAGGTCGGTGACGACGACACGGCCTTCGGCGGCAGCCGGTCCGCCGAGTGCATGCTCGTCATCGACGTCATCGCCACGGACGCCGAAACGCTGGCGGCGGACCGCACCTGGGCCCGCACGATGTGGGACGCCCTGCGCCCCCTCGCAACGAACACGGGCAGCTACGTGAACGCCCTCGCCGAGCAGGACGACGACCGCATCCGCGACTCGTACGGCCGGGGCAAGTACGAGCGCCTCGCCGAGATCAAGGCGATCTACGACCCGGGCAACCTCTTCCACCGCAACGCGAACATCAAGCCCGCCTGACGGTCGCCTGTATCAGGCCAGGTCGGGCCGGCTCCTCCACTGGTGCAGACCAACAGGGGGAGTCGATGACGAACACGGTGGGCAGCGCGGTCGATGCGCTGCGTGCGGCGATGGCCGGGCAGGTGCTGCAACCGGGCGATCCGGACTACAACCGGGCCGCCCTGATCTGGAACGGTGCCATCGACCGGTCGCCCGCGGTCGTCGCGCGCTGCGCGTCACCGGCCGACGTGGCCGCCGCATTGCAGTGGGGGCAGGAGAGCGGCATCGAGATCGCGGTGCGCGGCGGCGGTCACAACGTCTCGGGCGCCGCCGTGATCGACGGCGGGTTGACGATCGACCTCGGCCTGCTCACCACCGTCGTCGTCGACCCGCTCGCGCGGCGGGCGCGCTGCGGCGGTGGGGCGACCCTCGCCCAGCTCGACGCCGCCTGCCAGGAGCACGGCCTCGCCGTGCCGGCCGGCACGATCAGCCACACCGGCGTCGCAGGCCTGACGCTCGGTGGTGGGTTCGGCTGGCTGTCGCCGATGGCCGGGTTGACGATCGACAACCTGATCTCGGTGGAGGTCGTCCTCGTCGACGGGCGGGTGGTGCGGGCGAGCACGCACGAGCACCCCGACCTGTTCTGGGCGCTGCGCGGGGGCGGCGGCAACTTCGGGGTGGTCACCGAGTTCGAGTTCCAGCTGCACCCGGTCGGCCCGCTGGTCCACCTCGGGATGTTCTTCTTCGAGCTGGACCGGGCCGAGGAGGCGATCCGGCTCGGCCGGAAGTTCTTCGGCGACGCCCCGCGCAATGCAGGCGGAGCCGTCGTCGGCCTGAACGCGCCACCCGCGCCGTTCGTCCCGGAGGAGGCCCACTTCGCACCCGGGGTCGCGCTCGTGGTGGCCGGGTTCGGCGCCGCGGACGAGCACGCGCGCATGATCGCGCCGCTGCGGGAGGCGGAGCCGCTGTTCGAGCTCGTCACGCCCATGCCCTATGTCGCGATGCAGCAGATGCTCGACGAGGGCTCGCCGTGGGGTGTGCACGCCTACACCAAGGGCCTCTACCTGGACGAGCTGGCCGACGACGCGGTCGACGTGGTCGCCGCGCGCCTGAGGGCGAAGTCGTCGCCGATGTCGCAGCTGCTGCTGTTCCCGATGGGTGGCGCCTTCGGCGACGTGCCCGACGAGGCCACGGCCTTCGGCGGGCGCCGCTCGGCGAAGTTCGCTGTGGTGATCGACGCCATCGTGCCCGAGCCGGGCATGTTCGATGCCGAGCGGCAGTGGGCGCGGTCCACGTGGGAGGCCGTGCGGCCGTTCGCCGCCGACGCGGGCACCTACGTGAACATGATGAGCGAGTTCGACGAGGACCGGGTCCGCGTGTCGTACGGCGCGAAGTACGAGCGGCTGTCGCTGATCAAGACGGTGTACGACCCGCGCAACGTCCTGCACGCGAACGCCAACATCAAGCCCGCCTGACTGGAATGGACGGGTGCCGCGCGGCATTCTCCCGGGCATGACCTTCGCACTCCCGGACACCGAGTTCGGCGCTCGCGCCGCCCGGCACCTGACCGACGACGTCGTCGCCTGGCTCACGCTCGTCGACGCATCGGGCACCCCGCAGCCCGCGCCCGTCTGGTTCTTGTGGGACGGCTCGTCGGCCCTCGTCTACAGCATGGGCACCGCCAAGCGGCTGGAGCACCTGCGGGCCAACCCGCGCGTCGCGCTGCACTTCGACAGCGAGGACGCCGCGGCGCACGTCGTGGTGCTCACGGGCGAGGCGGCGGTGGACGAGGACACGCCGCCGGTGCACGAGAACCCGGAGTACCTGGCGAAGTACGGCGAACGCATCACGGGGGGCTGGGGGAGCGCGGAGAAGTTCGCGTCGATCTACTCGGTGCCCGTGCGCATCCACCCGAAGCGGGTGCGCGGGCATTGAGGTGTCGTGAGCGGATACGAGTGCTCTAGCACTCGTATCCGCTCACGGGTCCTGGTCACGGGAAGACCACGGTCTTGTTGCCGTGCACGAGCACCCTGTCCTCCAGGTGCCAGCGCAGCCCGCGGGCGAGGACGAGGCGCTCGATGTCGCGGCCGCGGCGGACCATGTCGGCGGCGGTGTCGCCGTGGTCGACCCGGATCACGTCCTGCTCGATGATCGGGCCGGCGTCGAGCTCCGGGGTGACGTAGTGGCAGGTGGCGCCGATCAGCTTGACACCGCGCGCGTAGGCCTGGTGGTAGGGCCGCGCGCCGACGAACGACGGCAGGAAGCTGTGGTGGATGTTGATCGCGCGCCCGGCCCAGGCGCGGCACAGCTCGGGCGGCAGGATCTGCATGAACCTGGCGAGCACCACGGCGTGCGGGTCGTGCTGGTCCACGAGCCGGCCCACCTCGGCGAACGCTTCGGCCTTCGCGGCGGTGCGGGCCTGCGGGTCGCCACCGGGCGGCGGGAAGGGCACGTGGTGGAAGGGCACGCCGTGGGCGCGCACGATCGGGCCGAGCCCGTCGTGGTTGCCGATGACCGCGGCCAGCCGGACGGGGAGCTCCCCGGCGGCGACGCGGCCGAGGATGTCGTGCATGCAGTGGGCTTCCTCGCTCACCAGCAGGACGATGCGCTTCGGCTCACGGGTGTCGGTGACCGTCCACGTGGTGTCCCCGCCCAGCTTGGCGGCCACCGAGGCGAACCGTTCGCGCAGCTCCCGCGCGTCGAACGGCAACGAGTCGGCCCGCACGACCTGCCGGGTGAAGAACCAGCCGGTGCCGGGGTCGGAGTGGTAGCCGGCCTCCACGATCCAGCCGCCCGCGTCGGCCAGGAAGGTGGCGATGCGCGCGACGATCCCCGTGGTGTCCGGGCAGCTCAACGTGATGACGTACCGGTGCTCGGCTGCGGGGTCCACGAGACGATGGTGCCCGGTCACCGCGCCTTCTCGGCCAGCCACTCGTGGGTGAAGGCCGCTTCCGCGGCGAGGAGACCCTGCACCTGCTCCCCGACCACGCCCTCGATCTTCCCGCCGATCAACGGCACCGCGATCCGCACGTCGGCGCGGACGCTCAGCTCGCTGCCGCCGTCCGGCAGGTCCCGCAGCCGCATGGCGCCGTCGGCGGACCCGGGTGCACCGGGGATCGCGACGTCGAACTCGCCCAGGTAGCGGCCGCTGTCCTGCCGGGTCCACCGCTCGTTGCGCTCGATCGTGATGTCGCCGGGCAGGACCGTGCGCACCACGGACGGCAGGTCCTTGGCGTCGAGGCCGTGCCTCAGCCGGTAGCGCGCACCCCCGACGTCCGCCGAGTGCTCCAGGAGGCTCGCCCGGGGCCCGCCGATCCGCTCCAGGCGGGCGCGCAGGTAGTCGGGGTCGACCATCGTGGCGTAGACCTCGTCCGCGGTGTGCGGATAGGTGGACCGGTAGTCGATCTGCCGGGACATGAGCGGAGGCTACTAGTCGGGGGCACGGGTTCGCCCTTCGCCGACCTGCCTTACCGTTGGCGCCCGTGCCCGTACCCGACGTGCTCCCGCCGCCGACTCAGCGGCTCGCGCCGCTGACGACCCTGCGGCTGGGCGGTCCGGCGAGCAGGTTCGTCGAGGCGACGTCGGCGGACGCGGTGGTACGGGCGGTGCGCGCCGCCGACGCCGCAGGCGAGCCGCTGCTGCTGCTCGGCGGCGGTTCCAACGTCGTGATCGCCGACGAGGGCTGGCCGGGCACGGTCGTGCGCGTCGCGAACACCGGGCGCACGGTCGAGCGGCGCCCGGACGGCTCGGTGCTGCTCACGGTGGAGGCGGGCACCGACTGGGACGACGTGGTCGCGGCCTGCGTCGCCGACGGGTGGGGTGGGCTCGAGTGCCTGTCCGGGATCCCGGGGCGCACCGGGGCCACGCCCGTGCAGAACGTCGGCGCGTACGGGGTGGAGGTCGCCGACCTGCTCGTCGACATCGACCTGTACGACCGGCGGACCGGCGCGGTCCGGTCCCACGTGCCCGCGGCGGACCTCGGCCTCGCCTACCGCACCAGCGTGCTGAAGGGCCGCGACGACGCCGTGGTGCTGCGGGTGCGGTTCGCGTTGCCCGGCACCGCCAGCAGCGCGCCCGTCCGGTATCCCGAGCTCGCGCGGACCCTGGGCGTCGAGCCGGGTGCGCAGGTACCGGCGGCGGTGGCGCGGGAGGCGGTGCTCGACCTGCGCCGCGGCAAGGGCATGGTGCTCGACCCGGACGACCACGACACGTGGAGCGCGGGCTCCTTCTTCACCAACCCCGTGCTGCCCGCCGATCGGGTTCCGCCGGACGCACCGCGCTTCCCGGCCGCGCCGGGGACGGCGAAGGTGCCCGCGGCCTGGCTGATCGAGCGGGCGGGCTTCCGGCGCGGCCATCCCGGCCCCGGTGGGCGGGTGGCGCTCTCGGGCAAGCACGTGCTCGCGCTCACCAACCGCGGTGGGGGTACCACCGCCGGGTTGCTCGCGCTGGCTCGCGAGGTGCGTGACGGCGTGCGGTCACAGTGGGGAGTGACACTGTCGCCCGAACCGGTTCTCGTGGGATGCACGATCTGACCCCCGCGTAATCTGGTTCAGGGCTCGCTGCCGGACAACCCTCGGCACTTCGGCGCGTCTGTAGCAGTGGGGAGCTCTGGCAAGGGGGACTCGGTTTTGCGCAGGATCCTGCTGGCACTGGCGGTCGTTCTCGTCGGCCTGCTCGGAGTGGTGACGATCGCCACGGCCGACCCTTCGGGGCGCGTGAGCGACGCGGTGGCGCCACCGGTGCTGGAACCGCCGGCCACGCTCGCGTACTCGCCCGGCGCGGACGCGTCGGGTGTCGACCCGCGGGCGTCGGCAACGGTGTCCGTCACCGACGGCACGCTCGACACCGTCACGTTGACCGGCCCGAACGGCAAGGCCGTCGAGGGCGAGCCGAACGCCGACCGCACCGAGTGGAGCACCACCGCGGAGCTCGAGTACGGCACCACCTACACCTGGGGCGGCAGCGCCACCGGCCGCGACGGCACGCCCGTTCCCCTGCAGGGGTCCTTCACCACGGTGGCGCCGAAGAACACCGTGCGCGGCGTCATCAACATCGGCGACGGGCGCACCGTCGGCGTCGGGGCGCCCATCCGGATCCAGTTCGACGAGCACATCGACGACCGCGCGGCCGTCGAGCGCGCGCTGTCGGTCGAGACGTCGGTCCCGGTCGAGGGCGGGTGGGGCTGGCTGCCCGACGAGGGTGGCGGGTCGCGGGTGGACTGGCGGCCGCGCGAGTACTGGCCGGCGAACACCAAGGTCACGGTCACGGCCGACCTGTTCGGCGTGCCCTACGGCGGGGGCAACTACGGGTCTTCGGACATCAGCAGCACGTTCCAGATCGGGCGCTCGCAGATCGTCAAGGCCGACGCCTCGAGCCACGAGGTGGAGGTCATCCGCGACGGCAAGAAGGTGTTCGACTTCCCGGCGAGCTACGGGCTCGACTCCGACCCGCGGCGCAACACCCGCACCGGGGTCCACGTCGTCACCGAGAAGTTCCCGGAGCGGCGGATGGTGAGCCAGCAGTTCGGCTACGACGTGAACATGAAGTGGGCCGTCCGGATCAGCAACAACGGCGAGTTCCTCCACGCCCAGCCCGCCACGGTGGGGGTGCAGGGCTCGTCGAACGTCAGCCACGGCTGCATCAACCTCTCCACCGACAACGCCAAGGCCTACTACGACACCGCGATGTACGGCGACCCCGTCGAGGTCACCGGCACCAACGTCAAGCTGTCGGCCCGGGACGGTGACATCTGGGACTGGACGCTGTCCTGGGACGAGTGGAAGGGCCTGTCGGCTCTGGACGGCTGACCGACGGCTTGCTAACCCAGGTCGACCTGCCCGTTCGCGACGAGCCAGTCCAGGGCTTCCCGCAGCGCCTCCTGGGCCGTGTACCGGGGCGTGTAGCCCAGCACCGCGCGGGCACGCTCGATGCTGGCGCTGATCGAGCGGGACACGTGCTCGCGGGTCTGCCGGGCGTACTCCCCGGCGACCCGCGACTCGAACTCCGGCCAGTCCACGAGGTCGAGCACGGGGTCGCGCCCGAACCACCCCGCTACCTCGTGCGCAAGGCCCAGTGAGGTCATCGCCTGCTCCGCGACGACGTGGAAGCTCGACCCGATCGCCGCCGGGCGGGCCAGCGCTCGCTCGAACGCCTGCGCCACGTCGTCGGCGTGCACGTGGTGCAGGACGCCGAGGCCGAGGTCGGGCAGCGGCAGCGGCGTGCCCTGCGCGAGAGCCCGCCACACGCCGGGGTCGAGGTTGCCCGCCGGGGTGATGACCGGCCAGCCGGGCCCGCTGATGTGCCCTGGGTGCAGCACGACGCTCGGGACACCTCCGCTGCGGGTCTCCCGGTGCAGCAGCCGCTCGATCGCGGCCTTGCCGGTGCCGTAGTCGCCCACCGGCGTGCGCGGCTCGTCCTCGGTGACCGGAACCCGGTGCACGGGGCCGTGCACCCAGATCGTGCCGCAGTGCAGGAGCAGCGGGCGGACGGGCCGCAGTGCCTCCACCAGCAGTCCGGCCGACTCCGGCGTGAAGCACACCAGGTCCACGACGACGTCGGGTTCCATGGCCGCGACCGTGGTCCCGAACGTGCCCGCCGCGTCCTCGGCATCACGGTCCACGACGACCCGCTCGACGCGCGACCACTCGGGCGTCGCGTGATAGGGCTCCCGGGTGCCGCGGCTCAGTGCGACGACCTCGTGGCCGCAGCGCACGAGGCGGGGAACCAGGTAGGAACCGATGTGCCCGGTCGCCCCGACCACCACCACCCGCATCCTTGGATCATGCTCCGTTCCGGAGGGGTAGTCCACGCGGTGGCCGGGTACGCGCGGACATGCGACCCGACGAGCTGAGCGACCAGGTCGAGACCCGCGCCGTGCCGCTGCCCGAGGAGGAGCGGGCGGAGGAGGGTGGCGAGGACCACCGCGCCGAGGCGCGGGAGATCCTGCGCGACTCCGAGCAGCGGATCGGCGAGGCGGCGAGGGGTGCCCGCCCGGCGGACGCGGCCCGGGAGAACCGCCCCACCGAGGAGACGGCAGGCCCCTGATCAGCGGGCGCGGAGCAGAGCCGCCGCGTCCCGGACGGTCGTGCGGATGCGGTAGAGGCTCGTGCTGGCCGCGACGTACGCGGTGCGGCCGTCGTCGCCGCCGAAGCACAGGTTCGCGATCTTCTCAGGCACCGGGATGCGGAGCAGCTGGGTGCCTGCGGGGTCGAATACCTGCACGGAGTCGTGGCTCGACGTCCAGACGTTGCCGTGCTCGTCCACCCGGAACCCGTCGGGCACGCCCGGCTCCACCACCACGAACTCGCGGCCGTTCTTGCACAGCCTGCCGTCGAACACGTCGTAGACGTGGATGGAGTGGCCACCGGGACGGGCCGGGTCGCGTTCCCCGCTCGGCGGGGACATGCCGGAGTCGGCGACGTACAGCAGCGACTCGTCGGGGGAGAAGGCCAGGCCGTTCGGCGTCTCGACGTCGATCACGGCGGGGACCACCGAGCCGTCGCGCGGGTCGAAGCGGAAGACGTAGTGGTCGCCGTACTCGAGCTCCCCGGTGTGTCCCTCGGTGGGCTTCATGATCCCGTACGACGGGTCGGTGAACCAGATCGTGCCGTCGCTCTTCACGACCACGTCGTTGGGCGAGTTGAACCGGGCGCCCGCCCACCGGTCGACGACGCTCTCCACGGCGCCGTCGCGGTCGCGCTCCACCCGCCGCCTGCCGTGGGAGCACTGGATCACCGAGCCGTCCAGGTCGAGCGTGCGGCCGTTGGTGAACTCGACGTTCTCCTGGTAGACGCTCAGCTCGCCGCTGCTCTCCGTGAACTGGAGGATGCGGTTGTTGGGGATGTCGCTGTAGCGCACGGTGCGGTCGGCCGCGATCCAGACCGGGCCCTCCGCCCAGATCGAGCCGGTGGCCACCTTCTCCAGCGCGGCGCCGGCTTCGAGCAGGTCGCTCACTTCTCACACCTCCGTCGGGCCGGCGGCCCCCGTCGTCGCGGTCCTGGTCGCCACGGTCTCCGTCATCCGGGCCAGCGGCAGCAGCCCCAGCAGGCAGATCACGGCCAGCACGACGTAGTGCACCGTGAACCCGCCGCTGTCGATGATCAATCCGGCCACCGGGGCGGCGAGCACACCGGACACGCCGAGCGCGATGCCGATCATGATCCCCATCGCGGTGCCGGCCGCGCGCGGCACCGAGTCGATGAGCAGCGCGTACACCACGGGGAACGGCGCGTTGCGGAACAGGCCCCACGCGAGCAGCACGATCCACGCGCTCGCCGGGCTGGTGATGAGGATCATCGCCAGCATGCTCGCGGCCCAGCCGATCACCAGGAACCGGATGGCGAACTTGCGCCCCGCGTGGTCGGACCACGCGCCCCACACCACCTGCCCGATCCAGCCGGTGAGGCCGGAGGCACCGGAGAGCAGGGCGGCGAGCCCGAGGTCGATGCCCTGGTTCACGAGCTGCCCCGTCAGGAACGTGACCGCGGCGGTCTCCGCCCACAGGAACAGGAAGATCAGCACGACCGACCAGCGGACGTTCGGGCTGGCCAGGGCGTCCTTGACGGGTCCGAGCCCGAGGCCCTTCGGACGGGTGGACAGCTCGGGCAGGGGCTTCGTGTACCCGTGGGCGTCGATCCAGTCGTAGACGCGTCGCTGGTTGCGCCGGGTGCCGATGAACGCCTGGAGCACCATGATCGGGATCCCGAGCAGCGGGATGAGCAGGAACGCCTCCTGCCAGCCCGCGAAGCCGAGCACGGCCGCGATCAGCGCGCCCGTGAGGAACTGCCCGAGCGGGAAACCGGTGTGGTGCACGCCCACCGCGAAGCCGCGGAACTGCTTGGGCCACCACTCGCTCACCAGCGCCACGTTCACCGGCTCCGAGCCACCGCGGCTGATCCCCATCGGGATGCGCAGCAGGAGGAACGCCGCGAAGCTGCCGGCAAGGCCGAACGTCAGCGCACCGCCGAGGATCCCGATCAGCATCGCGATGTTCCAGGTCCAGGAGCGGCGGTACCCGGTGCCGATGCGGTCCGACAGCCAGCCGAACAGCAGAGCTCCGACGATCAGGCCGCCGAAGAACACCGAGTTCACCAGCCCGGCCTGGGCCGCGTTGAGCCCGAAGTCCTTCTGGATCGCCGGCAGGACGGCGGGCAGGATGCCGCCGTCCACGGCGGTCATCAGGATCGCGCCGGTGGTGACGACCAAGGTCGCCCAGGACAGCGGGTGCGCGCGGGGGACCCAGGACCGGCCGTGCGCGGCCAGCGGCTCGTCGGACATTGCGACCTCGATGGCGCGTCGGAGGAGGGGAGCGCTGCTGATCAGCGCCGCCATCCTCCGCTCCGGATCACCCCGTCGTCAACCACTCATCAGACGTTTCGATGGGCTCGCGTGGCGCTCGCCTGTGCCCGCGGCTTCACCACGATCTGGTCGAGGTTCACGTTCGACGGCCGGGTGGCGGCGAACGCGATCACGTCGGCCACGTCGTCGGGGGTGAGCGGGGTGATCCCGCGGTAGACGCCCGCCGCCCGCTCCTCGTCGCCGGCGAAGCGGACCAGCGAGAACTCGGTCTCCACCATGCCCGGCAGCACCTCGGTGAGCCGCACCGGCTGCCCGAGCAGCTCGCCGCGCAGCGTCCGGTGCAGCACCGACTGCGCGTGCTTCGCACCCGTGTACCCGGCGCCGTTGTCGTAGATCTCGACGGCCGCGATCGAGGTGACCGTGACGATGTGCCCGTCGCCGGACGCCACCAACGCCGGGAGCAGCGCCTTCGTGACGCGCAGGGTGCCCATCACGTTGGCCTCGAACATCCAGCGCCACGCGTCCTCGTCGGCCTCGGCGACCGGTTCGAGTCCCTTCGCGCCCCCGGCGTTGTTGATCAGCAGCCGGCAGTCCGGGACGGCCGCGGCGAACGCCGCCACCGACTCGCCGTCCGTGACGTCGAGCCGGATCGCGGTGCCGTCGATCTCGGAGGCGATCTCGGCGCAGCGAGCGACCCGGCGCGCACCCAGCACGACGTGGAAGCCGGCCTTGGCCAGGGCGCGGGCGGTGGCAGCGCCGATGCCGGAGCTGGCGCCGGTGACGACGGCGGTAGGTCGAGCGGTCATGCCGCAACCCTATGTCGGGCTACTCGAGGCCTTGCTGGGCTGTGCGGGAGCCGCGGCGGGCCGCCGCGCGCTGCCAGGCGAAGATCCCGTAGCCCACGGCGCCGAGGAACGCGCCCGCGAGGCAGGCGGTGAACCAGATGTCGAGCGGACGTACGCCCAGGAGCGCGGCGACGAGGAGCGCGGCGGCGGCCACCAGCCACAGCGCGGCGCCCACGACCGCGACCAGCGCCGGCCGCGAGAGCCGGGGCGGGAGCGGCGGGGGCGAGATCACGCCGCCGAGCCTAGGGGAGTGCGCCGGCCAGACGCTCCCCTTACCCTGCGCGCGTGATCGAACGCCTCTTCCGCGTCTCCGAACGCGGCTCCACGGTCGGCCGCGAGCTGCGCGGTGGTCTCGTGACGTTCGTGACGATGGCCTACATCGTCGTGCTGAACCCCTTGATCATCGGCAGCTTCACGCCGGGCGGGCCGGGCGCCAAGCCGGACGCGCTGGGCAACGTCCTCTCGGTGCCGCAGGTCGCGGCCGTCACGGCGCTCGTGGCCGGTGTGATGACGCTGGCGTTCGGGCTGATCGTGAACTACCCGTTCGCGATCGCCACCGGCCTCGGGATCAACGCGTTCGTCGCGGTGACCCTCGCGCCGCTGATGAGCTGGCCGGAGGCCATGGGTCTGATCGTGGTCGAGGGCCTCCTGGTCGTGGTGCTCGCGGCCACGGGCTTCCGCACGATGATCTTCAACATCGTCCCGGCGTCGCTCAAGGCCGCGATCGCCGTGGGGATCGGGTTGTTCATCGCCTTCATCGGGCTGGTGGACGCCGGTTTCGTCCGCCGGGTGCCCGACGCGGCGGGCACCACCGTGCCGGTCGGTCTCGGCATCGAGAACTCGATCGCGTCCTGGCCGACCTTCGTGTTCGTGGTCGGGCTGCTCGTGACGGGCACGCTCGTGGCCCGCGGAGTGCGGGGCGGGATCCTGATCGGGATCGCGATCACCACGGTGATCGCGATCAGCGTGGAGGCGATCGCGCAGGTCGGGCCGTCCGCCGGCACGAACCCGCGCGGCTGGGGCCTCTCGGTGCCCACGCTCCCGGAGAGCGTCGTCGGCCTCCCCGACCTCTCCCTGGTGGGCGCGTTCTCGTTCGGTGCGTTCACCCACGTCGACCTGCTGACCGTGGTGCTGCTGGTGTTCACCCTCGTGCTGGCCGACTTCTTCGACACGATGGGCACGATCACCGGGCTCGGCCGCCAGGCCGGGTTCATCCGTGAGGACGGGCAGCTGCCCAGGGTCGGGCCCGCGCTGATCGTCGACGCCGCCGGGGCGGTGGCCGGTGGCGCCGCGTCGTCCTCGTCCAACACCGTGTTCGTCGAGTCGGCGTCCGGGATCGCCGAGGGCGCGCGCACCGGCCTCGCCAGCGTGCTCACGGGCGCGCTGTTCCTGCTGGCGATGTTCCTCACCCCGCTCTACTCCGTGGTGCCGATCGAGGCGGCGGCGCCCGCGCTGGTGGTCGTCGGCGCGCTGATGGTCCGGCAGATCACCGACATCGACCTCGCCGACTTCCGGGTGGCGCTCCCGGCGTTCCTGACGATCGTGGTCATGCCGTTCACGTACTCGATCGCCAACGGCATCGGGGCCGGGTTCGTCTCCTACGTCGTGCTGGCGGCGGCGACCGGCCGCGCGCGGGAGGTGCACTGGCTGATGTGGGTGGTGGCGCTGGCGTTCGTGGGGTACTTCGCGGTGGGGCCGCTGCAGGCGTTGTTCGGCGTCGCCTGACCCCGGGTTGCGCGAGAAGGAGAGGGTAGGCTAACCTCAGCTCGTCGCTTCGTGGTGGGAGCGGCGCGTCAGTTCGGGAAACCAGTGGGCCCCGGCCAACCGGCCGGGGCCCACCGGCGTTCAGCCCCTCGTCGGGTCCTGCGGGGTCACCGGTTCGGGCCGCGGGTGTCACCCATCGTGCGTCATGCCATCGCGACGGCGCAGGCGAGCGCCTCGTGCTCGACCGGCCCCGACGGTGGCGGCCGGCGGCCGAGCGCCCCCTGCTGCTGCAGCAGGGCCGATTTGGGGTCCAGTCGTCGAGTGGTGAACCGCTCGAGACCGACGACGCAGAAACCCAGTACGCCGGAGGCGACCAACTCCACGTCGTCGCGGGCATCGACCCGCCATTCGCTGTACCGGCCCTCGGCGAGTGTGCACCGGGCCTCGACGGTCAATGTCGCACCGGCCGGTACGGGTGCCACGTGGGTGAGCTCGAAACGCGTTCCGAGGGAACACTCGTCGTCCCGCGTGAATCTGCTGATGGCGAGCATCGCGGGCCATTCGCAGACGCCGAGGAGCCATCCGCTCGCCATGACCTCCGGTTTGTGGAGGAACTCCGGGACACCTGGGAGCAGTCGTTGCACCATGTTCTCCCGGCCCACCCGGTAGGTGACGGCCTGGGTGGTGCCGACCGTGAGGTACGTGCTCACCAGCGGGTTCCGTCGAGCGCGAGGTGGTCGTCCTCGTGCGCGGGGTGGCCGACGCAGGTCCATTCCTGGTCGGAGATGGGACGCAGGGTGTCGCCGCAGATCGTTGCGCCGTCGAAGTCGCTCAGTTCGAGATGCACTTTCTCTCCTGGGTATTGCGCACTCGACGCCGGAGCGTCGAGAAGGTGGGGCGGTCGTGGACGCAGGTGTGTGGATTCCGCGCACCGGGCCGGATTCGTCGTCGATGTCACGGCCCCTCGTCGCACGCCATCGATTTGCTCCCGGGTCGGTGGGAGACGTCTTCTCGGGTGTGCGGCGCCCAGTGTGCATGACCGATTCAGAACGGCTCTCCCGTCCCCGCTCACCCCATTCGGGAGGTGGGCCTCCACCGACCGGGAACCCATTATGATCATGAAGGCGCCGGTGCCGGGCCCGGCTAACCCGGACGATAAGACGTCTCCCAAGCGATCGATCAGGTAGAGCTGCGGCGGCCGCGCGCGACACGCCAGCGGCCGAACCAGGCGGTCATTCCACCCGGACGGGGGACCACCACCGGGCCCCGACGTGTCGACACGGTGTTCGTTCGCCTGCCGGGGGAGCCGCCTACGGCGTTCCGGCCGCCACGGGCTCGCGCTCCAGCGCCTCGTCGTCCGGCTCCGCGGCCAGCGGGAGCCCCGGCGACCGGTGCGGGCCCGTCCGCGCGGGCGGCCGCAGGCCGCGCCACAACGCGGCGGCGGCGGGACGCGACACCAGCGGGGGTACCGCACGCTGCAGTTGGCCCGACCCGACGAGCGCGGACACGATGCGGTGCAGCGCCGCGGCGTAGCCGCGCACGTCGGTCGGGAGGCGCTCGGGCGGGTAGGCGAGCACGGCGGCGGCCTCCGTCCGCGGATCGGCGGCGACCCAGCGGCGCACGTGCGGCAGCGCCACCACCGCCCCGAAGCGCCCTGGCGGCACCGGGGGTGTGGGGATCCCCGGCGCGATCCCGGCGAGCACGAGCACCGGCCGGGGGCCGGACGGGACGCAGGCGAGCGTCGTGGCCTGCCGCAGGGAGTGCCCGTCGGGCCGGCAGACCAGCACGTCGGCCTCGCCGGCGCGGCCGGGCGCGAGCAGCCCGCCGTCGATCGTGTGCAGTGCGGCGGCGAGGGTGCTGGCGCCGCAGCCGCGGGTGATCCCGGTGACCACCGGCCGACGCACCGACCTCACCGCACACCCCGGGGCAGCTCGGCGAACGGGTCGTCCTCGGCGAGCGCGTGCTCGCGGCCGACCGGAGCGGGTGGGGCCGGCGGGGCCGGTCCGTCCTCGCCGAGGGTCTCCTCCCACGCGTCGACGGCCAGCCGCCCGCCGTCCCACACCACCGGAACGGACAGCCGCACCCAGCGTGCCGCCGTGCTGCGCCACCCGCGTCCGGTGGGTGCGGGTGCCACCGCGGGCACGCCCATCTGCTCCTGATCGGGGTGCCCGGCGGAGCCGGGTGCCTCGCGCTCGCCGACCGACCGGTACGGCGTGACCCGGACCCGGACGTCGACGAGCACACGCCCCTCGCCGTCGCCGCGCACGCGGCCCGGGAGCGCGAAGTCCGCGCGCTGCCGGCCCTCGCCGTTCCACCCGATCCGGGCCGGGTCGCCGCCCGGCACCACCAGGTAGTCGCGCAGAACACGGCCGCGGCGGGCGGGGTCGTCCTCGTCCCACGACAGGTAGTCGACCGCGAACGCGCCTGCCAGCGCCGCGGCCTCGGCCGGGTCGGGGCTCGGGGCGGGGCCGGAGTGCCACGCCGGCCGCGGCACGGGCACCGCCGGGAACCCCCGCGGGTCGGTGGGCGGCTCGGGGACCGGTGGCCCCGCCCACGCGGGCGGCCCGCTCTCCGGCCACGCCGCGGGGCCCCACGCGGTGCCCGGGTACGGCGGCGGGAGCGCCTCCGGGGGCCGCTCTCCCGCCGGTTCGCCGGGAGCCGGCTCCGGGGCCCGGCCGAAGAGCCGGAACGCGGCCACGGCGGTCACCGGGAGGGCGGGACGGTGGAGCGGCCGGGGCGGGCGGGATCGGACATGGTTCCCCCATCGGTCGGGCGCGGCACGCGACGACGGTAGGAGCGGGAGCGGCCTCGTGGGCCGGAAACCGGGAAGTCGTTCGCAGGTGTGAACGCTGCGGCGGCGAGGCCGTGGAGCGAGCGGTCCGTTCGCGCTCACGGTGCGAGCGATCGCGGCGTTCGCTCCCGTCAGCTCAGGGGACCGGCCAGGTGTGCACCGGCTCGTTGGCCGCCGACCACTCGAGGTAGCGCCCGAGCATGCCGTGCAGGGCGGCCGTCCGGTCGGCACCACCGTCCTCGAGCGCGGCCACCGTGTCGAGCTGCCAGCTCGCGCCCGTACGGCGGTTGACGCAGCGCTGTTCGATGATCGACAGGAAACGGTCGGTGACCTCCGCCTCGACGCCCCAGCGGGCGAGGCCGTCGGCGGCCTGCGGGAGCAGCTTGCGCAGCACCAGCTCGTCCGGGCGGATCCAGCCGGTGCCCGGCCAGTACAGGGGGCCCTCGAGGCCGTGCCGGGCGGCGGTGATGAAGTTCTCCTCCGCGGCCTCGAACGACATCATGCTCCACAGCGGCCGCTCGGCCTCGACGAGCGTGCGGAGCAGGCCGTAGAAGAAGAGCGCGTTGGCCACCATGTCGACCACGGTGGGGCCGGCCGGCAGCACCCGGTTCTCCACGCGCACGTGCGGCACCCCGTCGGCGACGTCGTAGACCGGCCGGTTCCAGCGCCAGATCGTGCCGTTGTGCAGCCGCAGCTCGTCGAGCCCCGGCACCTGCCCGGCCTCGAGGTCCGCCATGGGGTCGCTGTCCTCCGTGACGGGCATGAGCGCGGGGAAGTAGCGGCCGTTCTCGGAGAAGAGGTCGAGGATCGAGGTGATCCAGCGCTCGCCGAACCACACCCGCGGGCGTACCCCCTGGTTGCGCAGCTCCGGCGTGCGCACGTCGCAGGACTGCTCGAACAGCGGGACGCGGGTCTCGGCCCACAGCCGCGAGCCGAGCAGGAACGGCGAGTTCGCACCCACGGCGAGCTGCACCCCGGACAGGCACTGCGCGGCGTTCCAGTAGCCGGCGAACGAGTCCGGGTGCACCTGGAGGTGCAGCTGCATCGACGTGCAGGCGGCCTCTGGCGCGATGGAGTCGAAGTCGGCCTGCAGGTGTTCGGGCTCGACGCCGTGGCGGCCCGACGGGTCGTCCCCCGCGATGTCGAGGCGCACCGGCTCGCCGCGGGCGCTCAGCATCTGCTCGTTGAGCGTGGCGTAGCGCTGGTCGGGCGAGAGCGCCTCGACGACGAGGTGGTGGCGCTGCAGCGTGGGCAGGATCCCGATGACGGCGAGCTGTGCGCCACAGTCCACCGCCTTGGCACGGGCCACGGCGAGCTCGTCGAGCAGGTGGCGCTCCAGGTGGCGCCACTCGTCGCCGGGCAGCGGGCGCGGCGGCAGGTTCAGCTCGAGGTTCCAGCGCCCGAGCTCGGACTGGAACTGGGTGGAGCCGATCGCGTCCAGCACGTCGGCCCCGGCGAGCGAGGGGGCGAGGTCGTGGCCGACGAGGTTGAGCTCGACCTCCAGCCCGGTCATCGGCTCGTCACGGGCGAACGGGTGCTCCCGCAACATGATCGCGAGCGCGTCGAGACAGCGCTGCACCTTGGTGCGGTAGCGCTGGCGATCCCGTCGACTGAACGTCCGTCGGTCGACGTCCTGGCCCATGCGTGCGCTGCCTCCCGACCCCGGGCGTGCCCGGAGCTTCGCTCGATGCTCGCGGGCGAACCGGCCGCGGCAACGGCCGCGTCGCGCGCGGGCTGTCCACCTTGGCACCCGTGGTGATCCCTTCGCTACGGCCGACCGGATGACCGGTGCGGTCCGAGCAGCGCAGCCTGCGACGATGACCGGTCGTGGCGACCATCACTCGCGTCGACGACCCGGCCGATCCCCGGGTGGACGACTTCCGCGACCTCACCACCGCCGACCGCCGTCCCGACCGGCCGGGCGGTCGCGGCCTCGTGATCGCGGAAGGGGTCGTCGTGGTCCGCCGCATGATCGACTCTCCGTACCCGGTGCGGTCGCTGCTCGGGGTGCCCCGCCGGTTCGACGAGCTGGCCGACGACCTCGCCGGGCTCCCCGTGCCCGCCTACGCGGCGGACGCCGAGACGATGGCCGCCGTCGTGGGCTTCCACCTCAACCGGGGCGTACTCGCGGTGGCCGACCGGGCCGTGCCACCGGACGTCACCGCGCTCCTGCGGCACGCCCGGCTCGTCGCGGTGCTGGAGGGTGTGAACGACCACGAGAACCTCGGAGCGCTCTTCCGCAACGCCGCCGCGCTCGGCGTCGATGCCGTGCTGCTCGGCCCGCGCTGCTCCGACCCGCTCTACCGGCGCAGCGTCCGCGTCTCTATGGGCCACGTGCTGCGCGTCCCGTTCGCCGAGCTGCCGGGCCCGTGGCCTTCCTCGCTCGAGGTCCTGCGGGCAGCGGGCCTGCGGGTCGCCGCCCTCACACCCGCCGCCGACGCCCGGCCTCTCTCCACGGTGGCGCCGGACCAGCGCATCGCCGTGCTGCTCGGCGCCGAGGGGCCCGGGCTCACCGCGGACGCACTGGCCGCCGCGGACCTGCGCGTCCGCATCCCCATGGCGCCCGGCGTCGACTCGCTGAACGTGGCGACGGCGGCGGCCGTTGCGTTCCACGCACTGGGAGCGGCCGGTCGGCCGTGACCGATTGGTCCGTTCTCGCGCTGCTGCGGGTGCGCAGGCGACCTAGGCTGGCGAGGTGCGGCTCGGCTCGGGGGGACGGGTACTGCTCGGCGAGCGCAGGCCGGGCGACCCGCCGCTGCCGGTCGACCTCGAGGACGCGCTGCGCGAGTGGGCGGCGTTCGCCGTCACCGTCTCCGGGTCGGGCGGGCCGACGGAGCGCGACATGCTCCAGCGCAGGGGCCGCCAGCTCGCCGTCCGCGTCGCCGACACGCTCGGCCGCACCGTCACCTACACCGATCCGGTGTCCGGCCGGGTCGTGGCCGTTCCCGCTCCGAACACGGGTCCGATCCCGCACATGCCCGACGATGCGGAGCCCACGCCGTGGGCCACCGGCCTCGCCGTGTCCGCGTTCACGGCCGTTGTCGTCGCGGTCGGCGACGTGGCGCTCAGCCGCGCGTTCGCCGAGGCGTTCGGCCTGCTCTGGGTGCCGGCGAACACCCTCGTCGCCCTGGGGCTCGCGCCCTCGCTGCACCTGTTGCGGCGCACGCCGTTCTGGCGCTGGCCCGCGCTCGGCGCCGCGGCCGGCCTCGCGGCCGCGTGGGTGGTGCTCCTGCTCGGGCTGCTCGGCTGACGCCGAGTGCTACGGGCAGCGGTGCGCCTCAGCGCTGGCCGCGCACCCCGAGCAACACCTCGTCCCAGGACGGCATCACCGGCTTGCCCTTCTTGGTGCGCTTGCTCGCGGCGGGCTGCGGGGCCGCGGCAGCGGCAGGCTCGTCGCGGGCCGGGGGCTCGGCGGGGGCGGGTTCGGTGCTCGCCGCGGGGGTGGTGGGCGCGGGAGCGGTGGCCGCCGTGCTGCTCGGCGCCTTCTCGGTGCGGGGCGGCTCCGGACGGCGGCGCTCGGGGCGACCGGCGGGTTCGCGCGTGGTGCCGCCCTTGGCCGGTTGGGCGTCCGCGACGTCCGGCTTGGCGGGCTTGGCGCTGCCGGTGCGCTCCGGCGCACGCGCGCCGCCTGCGGGCTCGTCGTTCTGCACGGACCGGTCCGGGCGGTCATCGGCCGCGGGTTCGGGGCGGGCGGGTTCCGGGCGCGTGGGCTCGGGGCGGGTCGGCTCGGCACGCGGCGGCTCGGCCGGGGGCTGGCGCTGGGCGGGTGCCACCGGCCGGCGGGGCTCCGGGGCGGTGCGGGCGGGGCTCCGCTCGGCCGTGCGGGCCTCGGCGGTGGGCGGCGGGTCCATCCGCGAACCGCGGACGGTGTCGGACGCGACGGCCCGCAGCTCCTCCTCCGGGCCGGGGGCGGGCGCGGGGTCCTCGGATCGGGCGATGTCGATGACCGGCCCGACGGTGCGCAGCGGCCGCGCGGGCAGACCCTCGATCAGGTCGCTGGCGTGCTCGTCGACCGCGGTGACCGTGCCGCCGTGCGCGCCGGGCTGGAACGTCCAATGGGCGCGGTTGTCCGAGCGGCCCGCGTGCCAGGACAGGGCGACCACCCACTTGCCGTCCTCGCCCTTCCACGAGTCCCACTCGGCGTCGGCGTACTCCTGGCCGCGCAGGCCGAAGGTGTGGGCGACCACGTCGCCGAGGGTGCGGGTGTCGGGCCCGTCGGCGCGCATGGGGTGGGCCCGCTGCGCGACCTCGGCGGTGCGGGAGCGTTCGAGCAGCACGGGGTAGGCGAACCGCTCGATCTTCTGCAGGGGCACGCCGGCCGCGGCGGCGACCTGCTCCACGGACGCCCCGGCACGGATCCGGGCCTGGATCTCACGTGGACGCAACTGGCTCTCCAACTCGATCGAGATCTGTCCGAGCCGGGTGAGATCCCCCCTCGCAGCGGCACGCAGCTGCTCGTCCGCAGGCACGGTGAAGCGCTCGCGTCGGACCGGGTCCTCGAGGACGACGGAGAACTCACCGCCACCCTCGGTGATCCCGACGACCCGCAGCGCCCGCATCAGCGGCCCTCCCGCTCTCGTTCTCCCCGTCCGGGTGACGTTAGTTGCCGGATCGCACCCTGCGTCGGAGGCGCGCCGACGACACCAGGGTCGAGCTGGGACGCATGTTACTGGTGTGACTACGGAGCGCTCACAGCGGTGATCAGAATATGTGCGAGAAGCCCGCATGTGGGCCGCAGACGCCGGTGATCCAGCAGGCCCGACTGCCCTGGGCGGCCCGCTCCGCGCTTCTCGGACACATTCTCAGGACAGCCGCTCGACGACCCAGTCGATGCAGGCCGTGAGCGCGGTGACGTCGGCGGGCTCCACGGCCGGGAACATCCCGATGCGAAGCTGGTTGCGGCCCAGCTTGCGGTACGGCTCGGTGTCGACGATGCCGTTCGCACGCAGCACCTTCGCAACGGCCGCGGCGTCGACGGCGTCGACGAAGTCGATCGTGCCGACCACCTGGGACCGGTGGGCCGGATCGCTCACGAACGGGGTGGCGAACTCCGACTTCTCCGCCCACGCGTAGAGCCGCCCCGACGAGTCGGCCGTGCGCGCGACGCACGCGTCGAGGCCGCCGAGCCCGAGCATCCAGTCGATCTGCTCCGCCATGAGGAAGAGCGTGGCGAGGGCGGGCGTGTTGTAGGTCTGGTCCTTCACCGAGTTGTCGACCGCCGTGGCGAGCGAGAGGAACGGCGGGATCCAGCGATCGGTGGCGGCCAGTTCGCCCACGCGCTCCAGCGCGGCGGGGCTCATCAGCGCGGCCCAGAGGCCACCGTCGGACGCGAAGCCCTTCTGCGGGGCGAAGTAGTACGCGTCGGCCTGGCTCACGTCCACCGGCAGTCCGGCGGCGCCGGACGTGGCGTCGATCAGGACGAGCTGCTCGGACGTGGCGCCCTCGGGGCGCACGACCGGCACCGACACGCCGGTGGACGTCTCGTTGTGCGCCCACGCCAGCACGTCGCACGACGGGTCGGCGGTGGGCTCGGGCGCGCTGCCCGGCTCGGCCTCCACCACCAGCGGGTCGGCGAGGAACGGGGCGCCCCGGGTGGAGTCGGCGAACTTGGACGAGAACTCGCCGTACGCGAGGTGCAGCGCGCGCTCGCGCACCAGCCCGAACGCAGCGGCGTCCCAGAACGCCGTGGACCCGCCGTTCCCGAGCACGACCTCGTAGCCCTCGGGCAGCGAGAACAGCTCCCGCAGCCCGCTGCGCACCCGCCCGACCAGCGACTTCACCGGCTTCTGGCGGTGTGACGTGCCCATGATCGCCGCACCGGCCCCGGCGAGCGCCGTGAGCTGCTCCGGGCGGACCTTGGAGGGGCCGCAGCCGAAGCGTCCGTCGGCGGGCTTGAGGTCGGCGGGGATCTGCAGGTCGGTGGACGAGGAAACGGTCACGGTCCTCAGTGTCGCAGCCGCGGCTAGGCCCGAACGGGTGCGGGGTCGTCCCGCCGTCCGGAACAAACCGCACTTCACACACCCAATGGGGACATCACACACGGCCGGCGTTGTGTGAAGCTGGCACGGAGTGTGTGAAGTCACGGCACCGCGCCTTCGACGGGGAGCCCGACCTCCGTTCGGCCCCACACGTGCGGCCGTTCGCTGACACCATGGTGCGTAGATCGTCTTCCGAAGGGGCAGTGGAGATGTCGAACGCATCGGACCGACCGGACCCGGGCGAGCGGGCCGAGGGGCAGGAGCCCGAGCCGCAGGCCGGCGACCGGCCGACCGGTCCGGAACCCGAGCGGGGCGAGACCCGCCCCGACGCGGGACCACCGGACGCCGGGGCCGCGGGCACGGCGTCCGAGCCCACGGCGACGGAGCCCGCCGGGACCGAGCCCACGGCGACGGAGCCCGCCGGGACCGAGCCCACAGCGGCGGAGCCCGCCGGGACCGAGCCCGCCTCGACCGAGCCCACGGCGACCGGATCCGCCGCGAGCACCGCCGACGGGTCCGTGGACCGGGACGCGGCCGCGGGAGGCGCCGTGGACCAGCCGCCCGCTCCCGGTGCGGCGTCCGGGAGCGGGCCGCGTGCCGACGGCGAGGCACCGCCGACCGGCGACACCGACGGCGCCGCCGGTCCGACCGAGGCGGTTCCCGCCGAGACGGGTCCCACGCAGGAGGACCCCGCGGACGCGGGTGCCGCCGAGACGGGTCCGGCCGAGACGGGTCCCACGCAGGAGAGCCCCGCGGAGGCGGGCGCCGCCGACCAGCCGACCGTCGCCGCGCCGGTGCCGCCGCAGCCCGGGTACGGCCAACCCGGGTACGGCCCTCCGTCCGGGTACGGCCACGAGCAGCCGGCGTACGGCCAACCCGGGTACGGGCCGACTGCGTACGTACCCCCGGCGTACGGATCGCCGGCCTACGGGCCGCCCGGCTACGGCCCCCCGTCCGGGTACGGCTACGGACCGCCGCCGGGCTACGGACCACCGCCCCCCGGCGGAGGGCCCGGCACCCCGGCGGCCCACCCCGGCGTCGTGCCGCTGGGCCCGCTCGCGGTGGGGGACGTGATCGGGGGTGCCGTCCGCTACATCAGGGCGAACCCGCTCGTGACGCTCGCGGCGAGTGCGGCCGTGATGGTCGTGGTCCAGGGGCTCCAGCTGATCGTCGAGCTCGCCCTGCCCCGGATCAACCCGGCCGCGCTGGCCAGGGGCCGGACCGGCGGGGCGGTCGCCTCGACGACCGGGATGTTCGGGACCGGGGTCGTCTCCGTCGCGCTCAGCGCCGTGCTCGCGGGCCTGCTGCTCGTGGTGCTCAGCCAGGCCGTGCTCGGGCGGCGCATCGGCGCCCGCGACGCGTGGAAGGTGGTCGCGCCGCGCGTACCCGGCCTGATCGGGTTGATGTTGTACATCTCACTGGTCGTCGTGGTGATCCTCATGATCCCCGTGCTGCTCGCGCTCCTGTCCGCCGCGACGGGCTCCGGCGCGGGGATCGCGCTGGGGGTCTCCCTGTTCCTGATCGCGTTCGCGGCCACCGTCTACCTGGGTGTGCTGTGGGCGCTGGCGCCCGCGGCGTACGTGCTGGAGCCGATCGGGGTCATGGCGGCGCTGCGGCGGTCTGCGAGGCTGCTGCGGGGTGCCTGGTGGCGGGCCTTCGGCACCCTGCTGCTCAGCTGGCTCGTGGTGGCCATTCCCGTGGTCGTCGTCATGGGCCTGTTCGGTGCGATCAACACCGGGGTGCCGGATGCCGGGGAGATGATCCGCACCGCGATCGCCGTCGTCGTGGTGGGCACGTTCGCCGTGCCGTTCGGCGTGGGGGTCGGCGGGCTCCTCTACGTCGACCAGCGGATCCGCAAGGAGCGGCTCGACCTCGACCTCGCGCGCATGGCGGGCTACCCGGCCACCCCGCGGTAGGTGCGGCGGTACGCCAGCGGCGCCACGCCGATCGCCGCATGCAGGTGCTGGCGCAGCGACGCGGTCGTGCCGAACCCGGCCTCGGCGGCGATGCGTTCCACGGGCAGGTCGGTGGTCTCCAGCAGCCGGCGCGCGGTCGACACGCGCTGGTGGACGAGCCACCGGGCCGGGCTCATGCCGGTCTCCTGGCGGAAGCGGCGGGTGAAGGTCCGGACGCTCATGGCGGAGTGCGCGGCGAGCTCGGCGAGGGTGAGCGGTTCGTGGAGCCGGTCGAGGGCCCATGCCCTGGTCGGCGCCGTGCCGGGGCCGTCGGGGTCGGGCACCGGCTCCATGAACTGGGACTGCCCGCCCTCGCGCCACGGGGCGACGACGCTGCGCCGGGCCACCCGGTTGGCGACGCCCGGGCCGTGGTCGCGCCGGACGACGTGCAGCAACAGGTCGATTCCTGCGGCGTTGCCGGCGGAGGTGAGCACGTCGCCGTCGTCGACGTACAACACGTCCGGATCCAGCTTCACCTGCGGGAACAGCGCCCGGAACGTGTCGGCGTGCATCCAGTGGGTGGTGGCGGGCCGGCCGTCGAGCAGGCCGGCCGCCGCGAGCACGAAGGCGCCGGTGCAGATCGAGACCATCCGGGCGCTCAGGCCGTCGAGGGCCGCGGCGAGCTCCGGCTCGAGCACGCCGCGCTCCGTGGCCGGCCCGCTGTAGACGCCCGGGATGATCACGGTGTCGGCCGTGCGCAGGATCGACGCGTCGTGCTCGGGGAGCACGCTGTAACCCGCTGACGTGCGCACCGGGCCGCCGTCCAGCGTGGCGACGCGCACCCGGTAGAGCAGCCGCTCGGCGTCGTCGACGGCCGTGCCGATGAGCTTGTGCGGCAGACCGAGCTCGAAGGCCACCACGTCGGGCAGCGCGAGCACGGCGACCTCGTGGCGAGACCTCATGGCCGAATCCTTTCATGTATTGGCCGTCGGGCCACTGTCGGTCGACATCCGGGGCAGCGATGCTCCTCCCGTGACGCAGCTCGAGACCGCGCGACGCATCCACCCCGCCTGGTGGGTGGCGGCCGTGACCTTCCTCGCCCTCGTCGGGGCCGCGGGCTTCCGCGCCGTGCCCGGCGTGCTGATGAACCCGCTGCACGAGGAGTTCGGCTGGTCCATCAGCACGATCTCCCTCGCGGCCGCCGTCAACATGGCGCTCTACGGCCTCACCGCGCCGTTCGCGGCGGCGCTGATGGAGAGCTTCGGGATCCGGCGCGTGGTGACGGCGGCGCTCGTCGTCGTCGCGGCGGGCAGCGGGCTCACCGTGTTCATGACGGCGAGCTGGCAGCTGATCCTCTGCTGGGGCGTGCTGGTCGGGCTGGGCACCGGCGCCATGGCACTCGCGCTCGTGGCCACGGTGACGGGGCGCTGGTTCGTGGCCCGGCGCGGCCTGGTCTCGGGCGTGCTGACGGCCGCGGGCGCGGCGGGCGGGCTGGTGTTCCTCCCGCTCGTCTCCCAGCTCGCGGAGGGGTACGGCTGGCGGCCCGCGGCGCTGGCGGTGGCCTTCTCGGCGCTCGCCGTCGCCCCGCTCGTGATGTGGCTGCTGCGCGACCGGCCCCGCGACGTCGGCGTGGCGCCCTACGGCGGCACCCCGGCCGACGACGTCGACCCGGTGCGCAGCGGCGCCGCCCGGCTCGCCGTCCGGGCGCTCGTCGACGCCGCGCGCACGAAGGGCTTCTGGTACCTCGCCGCCGGCATGATGATCTGCGGCGCCACGACGATGGGCCTGATCCAGCCGCACTTCGTGCCCGCCGCGCACGACCACGGCATGCCGCAGACGGTCGCCGCCGGGCTGCTCGCCCTCGTCGGGATCTTCGACGTGGCCGGCACCATCGCGTCCGGCTGGCTCACCGACCGGGTCGACCCGCGCTACCTGCTGCTCGTCTACTACGTCCTGCGCGGGCTGTCCCTGCTGGCGCTGCCCGCGCTCTTCGGGCCGGACATCAAGGCCAACATGGTGGCGTTCATCGTGTTCTACGGCCTCGACTGGGTGGCCACGATCCCGCCCACGATGGCCCTGTGCCGTGAGCTCTTCGGCGCGGCGGCGCCCGTCGTCTTCGGGTGGGTGTTCGCCTCGCACCAGGTGGGCGCTGCGGCGATGGCGCTGGGTGCCGGCATCGTGCGCGACGAGCTGGGCGCCTACGACGTGGCCTGGTACACCGGCGGCGCGCTCTGCGTCCTGGCGGGCCTGCTCTCGCTGATGGTCCGCGGCCGCGTGCGCCGTCCCGAACCGGAGCGAGGTGGCTTTGCCGCGGTTCAACCGGAGTAAGGCCACCCCGCTGCGGCGGGGCCGTCAGCCGTGCGCGATGTCCGCCCAGCCCTCGACGTCCTCCGGGCGGCGCGGGCCGGGGCCGATGTACTGCGCGCTCGGGCGCACGAGCTTGGCCTCGTGCTTCTGCTCCATGATGTGCGCCGACCAGCCGGCTGTGCGGGCGCTCGTGAACATCGCCGGCATCATGTGCGGCGGCACCTGGGCGAAGTCGAGGATCACGGCGGCCCAGAACTCGACGTTCGTCTCGATCGGGTGGTCCGGCCTGCGGGAGCGCAGCTCGGAGAGGGCCGCCTTCTCGAGCGCGGCGGCGGCCTCGTAGCGGGGGGCTTTCAGCTCGAGGCACGTGCGGCGCAGCACGCGTGCGCGCGGGTCCTCGGCCCGGTAGACGCGGTGGCCGAAGCCCATCAGGCGTTCCCTGCGGTCGAGGACGCCCGTCACCAGGCCCTCGGGGTCCCCGGTCCGCTCGACCTCCTCGATCATCGGCAGCACCCTGGCCGGCGCGCCGCCGTGCAGCGGGCCGGACATGGCGCCGATCGCGCCGGAGAGGGACGCCGCGACGTCGGCGCCGGTCGAGGCGATGACCCGCGCCGTGAAGGTCGAGGCGTTCATCCCGTGCTCGGCCGCGGACACCCAGTACGCGTCGACGGCCGCGATGTGCGCCGGGTCCGGCTCGCCCCGCCAGCGCGTCATGAACCTCTCGGTGATCGTGGAGCACTCGTCGATGCGCGACTGCGGCACCGCGGGAACGCCGATCCCGCGCGCCGACTGCGCCACGTACGACAGCGCCATCACCGACGCCCTGGCGAGCTGCTCGCGGGCCTCCTCGTCGCTGATGTCCAGCAGGGGGCGGTAACCCCAGTAGGGGGCGAGCATCGCGAGCGCTGCCTGCACGTCCACCCGGACGTCGCCGGTGTGCGCGGGGATCGGGAACGGATCCGCGGGCGGCAGGCCGGGTCCGAACCGCCCGTCGACGAGCAACGCCCAGACGTTGCCGAAGGTCACCTTGCCGACGAGGTCCTCGATGTCGACCCCGCGGTAGCGCAGCGAGCCGCCGTCCTTGTCGGGTTCCGCGATGTGCGTGCGGAAGGCGACGTGGCCCTCCAGCCCGGGGGTGAAGCCGGGGGGAGGCGCTGGTACCGCCTCCTCACCCTGGTCGGGGCCCTGGTCGGGGCCCTTGCCGGATCCGGGTGCGGTCGGCGCAGTGGTCACCGCGTCCTCCTCGTCGTGGTTGGCGCAACCCTGCCGCTGCATCCGGGGTGGTGCAACGGGCGACCGGGTGGGATCGGTCACCGGGGGTGCGGATCCGGGGTCGTTCCACTTAGCGTGGTGGGTCCGCTACCGGGGGAGGGCGTCGATGGCCGAACAGCTGGCGACGATGCGCGTGGACTACGCGCGCACGGACGAGCTCGACGTGGGCGATCTGGCCGCAACGTGGCACGAGCAGCTCGCGGCGTGGCTCGACGAGGCCATCACGGATGGCGTCGCAGAGCCCAACGCGATGGTGCTGGCCACCACCGGCGAGGACGGCAGGCCGAGCTCGCGCACGGTGCTGTGCAAGGGCCTCGACGCGCGCGGCATCGTCTTCTACACGAACTACACGTCGGCCAAGAGCCACCAGCTGCGCGCCACCCGGTACGCATCGGCCACCTTTCCCTGGTACGCCCAGCACCGGCAGGTGCACGTGCGCGGCCACGTCGAGCTGGTCACCCCGGCGGAGAACGCGGCCTACTGGGCCACCCGCCCCCGCGGCTCCCAGCTCGGCGCGTGGGCGTCCGCGCAGTCGGTCGAGGTGCGGGACCGCCGGGTGCTCGACGACGCGCTGGCCACCGCCACCCAGCGCTTCGCCGCCGACGAGCCCGTGCCCGCCCCGCCGCACTGGGGCGGGTGGCGCATCCTGCCGGAGCAGGTGGAGTTCTGGCAGGGGCGCAGCAACCGCATGCACGACCGGCTCCGCTTCGAGGTCGACTCCCACAGCCGCACCTGGCGCGTCCGCCGCCTCGCCCCCTGACCCCGGGGCGATTCGCCGGATTCGATCGTGAGGCCGGGCACTCCACGTGCGAACGGGGGCGCGCTCCGGCGGCCTCTGGTGGTAGTCGTTGTCGCATGACAACGTCCGGTCCGGATGGCCCTACGAAGCCGATCACCACCGGCCCGGACGCGCCGACCGGACCGACGGCGCCCCCTGAGCCCGCCACCCGGCGCATCGCGCGGGCGGTGCGCGGCGTCCTCACCGACACCCGTCCCCTGCGCACGCCCGCCTACCGCAGGCTGTGGACGGCGGGCATCGTCACGGTGATCGGCGCGCAGCTCTCCGTGGTGGCGGTGCCCGCGCAGATCTACGAGCTCACCGGCTCGTCGGCGTACGTCGGGCTCACGGGCCTGTTCGGGCTCGTGCCGCTCGTCGTCTTCGGGCTGTGGGGCGGCGCGATCGCCGACGCCATGGACCGGCGCACCCTGCTGCTGTTCAGCGGGTCGGGGATCGCGCTGTCGTCGCTGGCGCTGTGGGTCACCGCGGCGAGCGGCGTGGGCGGGGTCTGGCTGGTGCTGGGGCTGTTCTCGGTGCAGACGGCGTTCCTCGCCGTCAACCAGCCCGCGCGGAACGCCGTGATCCCGCGGTTGCTGCCCGTCGACCAGATCCCCGCCGCGAACACGCTCAACATGACCGTGTTCCAGACCGGTGCGATCGCGGGGCCGCTGCTGGCCGGGGTCCTGATCCCGGTGGTCGGGCTGCCCACGCTCTACCTGTTCGACGCGGTGGCGCTGCTCGCCACGCTCTGGGCCACCTGGCGGCTGCCGCCGGTGCCGCCGGAGACGGGCGGCGCGCGCAGGCGCGCGGGGCTGCGCGAGATCGCCGACGGCTTCCGGTACGCCGCGCTGCACGCGGTGCTCCTCGTGTCGTTCCTCATGGACATCGTGGCCATGGCGTTCGGCATGCCGCGGGTGGTGTTCCCGGAGATGGCGCAGACCGTGTTCGGCGACCCGCCGGGCGGCGGCGTCGCGTACGGGCTCTTGTTCGCGGCGATCCCGCTCGGGATGGTCGTGGCCGGGCTGTTCTCCGGCAGCCTGCACCGGGTCCGGCGGCAGGGGGTCGCCGTCACGATCGCGATCTGCCTGTGGGGCCTCGGCGTCGCGCTGTTCGGCCTCGCCGGGTCGCTGTGGCTGGCCGTGCTCTGCCTCGCGCTGGCGGGCGCCGGTGACCTGGTGAGCAGCGTGTACCGGATGTCGATCCTGCAGACGGTGGCCACCGACGAGATGCGCGGCCGCATGCAGGGCGTCTTCGCGGTGGTGGTCGCCGGTGGTCCTCGGGTCGCCGACCTGTGGCACGGCCCGGCCGCGGACTGGTGGGGCCCGGGCACCGCGGCGTCGGTGGGCGGCGTCCTCGTGGTCATCGGCGCCGTGGTCGTGGTGGTGATCTTCCCGACGTTCTGGCGTTACCGCCCTGTTCACAGCGGGTGAGGCCGGCCGTGATGAACGCGTCAACGCCAGGACGGGCGCAACCCTGATCCGGAGCACTAGCGTTGCGCCCAACCACGCAAAACATGAGTGTGAGGGAACCTCCACATGGCCGACGAGACCACCAGCGCTGCTGTTCTGAACCACCCCGGCGGCGAGTACGAGATGGCGATCCGGCCCGCGACCGAGGGTGCATCCGCGTTCGACATCTCGAAGCTGCTGCCGTCGACGGGGCTGACCACGCTCGACTCCGGGTACGGCAACACCGCAGCATGTTCCTCGGCGATCACCTACATCGACGGTGACGCGGGCATCCTGCGCTACCGCGGGTACCCGATCGACCAGCTCGCAGAGAACTCCACGTTCCTGGAGGTCAGCTACCTGCTGATCTACGGCGAGCTGCCGACGCAGGCCGAGCTGGACGCCTTCACCAACAGGATCAGCCGCCACACGCTGCTGCACGAGGACCTGAAAAGGTTCTTCGAGGGCTTCCCGCGGGACGCGCACCCGATGCCGGTGCTCTCCAGCGCCGTCAGCGCGCTCTCGACCTTCTACCAGGACAGCCTGGACCCGTTCGACGAGGACGCGGTGGAGCTGTCCACCGTCCGGCTGCTCGCCAAGGTGCCGACGATCGCGGCGTACGCGTACAAGAAGTCGATCGGCCAGCCGTTCCTCTACCCGGACAACTCGCTCGGGCTGGTCGAGAACTTCCTGCGGCTGACGTTCGGTTTCCCGGCCGAGCCGTACGAGATCGACCCCGACTTCGTGCGTGCCCTCGACGTGCTGCTGATCCTGCACGCCGACCACGAGCAGAACTGCTCCACGTCCACGGTGCGGATGGTGGGCTCGTCGCAGGCCAACCTGTTCGCGAGCATCTCCGCCGGCATCAACGCCCTGTTCGGGCCGCTGCACGGCGGCGCCAACCAGGCGGTGCTGGAGATGCTGCAGCGAATCCGCGACGTCGAGGAGGGCAACGTCGACGCCTTCGTCGAGCGGGTGAAGAAGCGGGAGCACGGCGCCCGGCTCATGGGCTTCGGGCACCGCGTCTACAAGAACTACGACCCGCGCGCCCGGATCGTGAAGCAGAGCGCCGACGAGATCCTCAAGAAGCTCGGCGTCAGCGACCAGCTGCTCGACATCGCCAAGGCGCTCGAGGAGCGCGCGCTGGCCGATGACTACTTCATCGAGCGCAAGCTCTACCCGAACGTCGACTTCTACACCGGCGTGATCTACCGGGCGATGGGCTTCCCGACGAAGATGTTCACGGTCCTGTTCGCGCTCGGGCGCCTGCCGGGGTGGATCGCCCACTGGCGCGAGATGATCAACGACCCGAGCACCAAGATCGGCCGGCCGCGCCAGCTGTACGTCGGTGCCACCGAGCGCCCGTACGTGCCGATGTCCAACCGCTGACCCAGGAGCGCTCGCCGGGTGCGGCGAGGCGCGGCGCGAATCCCGGACGAACGGCCTACCCTTCGTGCGCATCCGGCGGAAGGGTCAGGTCTATGGCGGAGAACGTCGAGGGGCACCGGGGCCGTCGCGGTCGCTGGCTGGTGCTCGCCGTGTTGCTGGCGATCGCGGTGTGGGTGGTCAGGTCGCAGCGGGCGGCCCGGCCGGCCGCCGACAGCGGCTGGCCGCCCCGGCCGGTGGGCACCGGTACGGCGACCGCGCCCGCTCCGCAGCCCGGCGGCGCGCCCCGGCGTCCGTCGCCGCGGCCGCGCCCCGCTCCGACGCCCTGACCGCGGCTCCTCGGGTCAGGACGGCGTGCTGGTGAAGGCCTCGCGGAGGCCGACGCGGGCGCCGGTGCGCAACACCGAGTTCCGGTAGACGCGCCCGGCGACCCGCACCACCACGACGATGGCGGCGGCGGCGAGCGCCGCCGCCACCAGCACCTCCCACAGCGACGCCACGCCGAGGGCGTAGCGCGCGGGCATCACGGTCTGGGAGAAGAACGGGATGAACGACAGCACGGTGGTGATCCCGTTGCGCGGATCGCTCGGCAGCAGGTTCATCGTGAGGATGAACGGGATCAGCAGCAGGAAGATCATCGGCGCCACCACCGACTGCAGCTCCTCCTGGCGCGAGACCGTGGAGCCGACGGCCGCGTAGAGCGACGCGTACAGGAAGAAGCCGAGCAGGTACCAGAGCAGGACCATCAGGAACATGCCGAACGCGGCGCCCGGGAGCGCCAGCAACCCCGCCGCGCCTGCGCCCACGCCCGCGACCGCGCTGAGGATCACCAGCTGCAACAGCCCCACCGCGCCGAGGCCGACGACCTTGCCCGCCATCAGCTGCCACGGTGTGATCGTGGCCAGCAGCAGCTCCACCACCCGGCTCTGCTTCTCCTCGACGACGCCGGTGGCCACCAGGCTGCCGTAGCCGCTGAGGGAGAAGAACAGCAGGAGCGTGCCGACGAAGGCGAGCGCGAGCCGCTGGCCCTTGTCGCTGTCGGCTGGTTCGAGCGCGGAGACGGTGAGCGCCGAGGAGTCGGCGACCCGGGCGGGGTCGACGCCGGCGCCTGCGAGCGCCGTCGTGACGGCCTGCTGCTCCACCGCCGTCTGCACGATCGCCTGCAGGCCGCTGTCCACGGAGTCGTGGCCGACCAGCTCGTACGCGCCCGGTGCGCCGGTGAGCAGGGCGTCGAGGTCGTCGTCCCGCACCTGCTGGCGGCCTGGAGCGTCGTCGACCTCGCGGACGGTGAGGTCGACGCCCTGCAGGTGTGCGGTCTGCTCGACGATCGGCCGGAGGCCCGCGGCCTGCGGCGTCACCCCGAGCGTGTGGCTGGAGGCCTGGCCGCTGATGTAGGCGCCCAGCAGGAAGATCCCGCCGAAGAACAGGAGTGTGATCAGGAGCCCGATCACGAAGGTGCGCGAGCGGACCTGCATGACGAACTCGCGGCGCGCGACGAGCAGGATCGCGCTGCGGGCGGGCAGCGGCGCACTCATGCCGCGGGCTCCTCGGGCGCCGGGCCCTCCTGCACGACGTCGCGGTAGAGCTCGGTGAGCGGCGGGCGCCACCGGCGGAACTCCCGCACCGGCCCGGCGGCGAGCGCCGCCCGCAGCACGTCCTGGTCGTCGGTGCCGGCGGCGAGGCGCACCCGCGTGCGCCTCCCGTCGTCCATGAGGACCTCGACGCCGGGCAGCGCGCCCGCCCATCCCGCCGGTGGCCCCTCGACCTCGAGGATCGCGCCCGCGCCGCCGCGTTCGCGCAGGTCGGCGACGCTGCCGACGGCCACCATGCGTCCACCGGAGATGATCCCGATCCGGTCGCACAGCCGCTCCACGAGCTCGAGCTGGTGGCTGGAGAAGATCACCGGGACCCCGGTCCGCGCCTTGTCGCGCAGCACGCTGCTCATCACCTCGACGGCGGTGGGGTCGAGCCCGGAGAACGGCTCGTCGAGCACGAGCACCTCCGGGTCGTGCACGAGCGCGGCGCACAGCTGCACGCGCTGCTGGTTGCCGAGCGACAGCTTCTGCACCTCGTCGCCGAGCCGGGCGCCGACGCCGAGCCGCTCGGTCCACCGCGTGACGGCCGCTGCGGCGTCCGCCCCGGCGAGGCCGTGCAGCCGGGCCAGGTAGCGCAGCTGGTCGCCGACGCGCATCTTCGGGTAGAGACCCCGCTCCTCCGGCATGTACCCGATGCGTCGCCGCAGGTCGGCGTCCACCGGGCGGCCCTTCCAGCGCACGTCTCCCGCGTCGGCGGAGAGCACGCCGAGCACGATGCGCATGGTGGTGGTCTTGCCGGCACCGTTGCTGCCGACGAACCCGAACACCTCGCCCGGCTCGACCGCGAACGAGACGTCGTCGAGGGCCTGCCGCGTGCCGAACCGTTTGCTGATCCGCGCGATCTCCAGCACGTCCCGACCCTAGTGGGGCTACCGCCTCGTGTTGCGGCCCCTTCCGAGCGCTCATAGGTTCGGCGGGCAATACGTAAGGGGGGCCGATGGCCACGCAGGACAAGAACCCATCACACGAGGTCGACGAGCGCACCGTGCGCAAGGCGGTGGGGGCCGCCGCGATGGGCAACCTCGTCGAGTGGTTCGACTACGGCATCTACAGCTACGTGGCGATCTACATCGCGTCGAGCTTCTTCCCCGGCGGGGACACGGGCGGGAACGTCGCGCTCACGTTCGCCCTCTTCGCGGTCGCCTACCTGGTGCGCCCGCTCGGCGGCACGATCCTGGGCCCCCTGGGCGACCGGATCGGCCGCAAGCGGGTGCTCGCGCTCACGATCGTGGTGATGTCGGGGGCGAGCTTCGTGATCGGGCTCCTCCCGACGTTCGGCGCGGTGGGGTGGTTGGCGCCGATCCTGCTGGTGGTCGCACGGCTGGTGCAGGGCTTCGCCACGGGCGGCGAGTACGGGGGCGCCGCCGCCTTCATCGCGGAGTACGCGCCGGACAAGAAGCGCGGCTTCTACTGCAGCTTCCTCGAGTTCGGGACCACGGGCGGGTTCGTGCTGGCGGCGGGCATGGTGATGCTCCTCGAGGTCGGGCTGTCGCCGGACGCCATGGCGGCGTGGGGTTGGCGGATCCCGTTCCTGATCGCCGGTCCGCTCGGGCTCATCGGGCTCTACCTCCGGAGCAAGCTCGAGGACACTCCCGCGTTCCTGGAGCTCGAGGAGAAGCAGCAGGTGTCGGAGTCGCCGCTCAGGGACACGCTCGTGCACCACTGGCAGCCCGTGCTCGTCTGCATGGGGCTGGTGCTGTTCTACAACGTGGCCGTCTACACGATCCTCTTCTACATGCCGACCTACCTGCAGACCACGCTCGGACTGGAGTCCACGCCGGCGCTGCTCTACATCCTCGGCATGATGCTGATGATCATGTTCGTGATCATCCCCGTCGGTGCGCTGTCCGACCGGGTCGGTCGGAAGCCGCTGATCGTCACGGCGTGCGTCGGGTTCATCGTGCTCGGCTACCCCGCGTTCGTGTTGCTCGCGCTGGGCACGGTGCTCGGCACCGTCGCCGGGCTGGCCATCCTCGGCCTGCTGCTGGTGCTGCTGCTCGGCACGATGTCGGCCACGCTGCCGGCGCTGTTCAGCACCGACGTCCGGTACGGCGGCTTCTCCATCGGCTACAACCTGTCGACGTCCATCTTCGGTGGCACCGCCCCGTTCGTCCTCGAGACGCTGGTGCTCAGCACCGGCAACAACGCGATGCCGGGGTTCTACATCGTCGTCGCGTCCATCATCTCGCTCGCCGCGGTGATCGCGGTGACGGAGAGCGCCCGCAAGCCGTTGCCGGGGACCTCGGCGTCGCTGCTGGCGCCGCGGGCCGCGACCGCCTAGGCGGGCCAGCCGGCGGGCAGCGGGCGGAGGCCGTCGGACGGGGCGGCCCAGACGTAGGCCCAGCAGACGGTGCCACCTGTGGTCACGACCCGCTCGCGGCGGTACTCGCTGCCCTCGTACTCGTCGAGGACGGGCAGGAGGGCCGCCGGGTCGCGCACCGGCACCAGCCAGCCGGGTGCGCGGCCTCCTGCACCGCGGCGCAGGGCCGGGTAGCCGGACCCGGTGTCGTAGACGGCCCCGTGCACGCCGGCGCGGCGGGGCTCGCCCGCGCAGTACGGGGCCACCAGCGACCACGAGGGCCCGCCCGGCTGCAGGAGCCCGTAGACGAAGAGTGCGGCCGGCCACTCGTCCGGGTGCGGGGCACCGGCGACGGTCGCTGCCCTCAGCCCGTCGTCGCCGGGCTCGCCGACGAGCGTGAGCGCCGCATCCTGCGGCAGCGCGGCGCAGTGGACGGGCGCGCCGTCCACGTGCAGGGGGCGGCGGATCGCGCCGTGGGCGACGTAGCACCACGGCTGCGTGATCCGCACGTCGCCGTCGACCGTGCGCACCTCGCCGGTGCGCAGCCGGGCCAGCCGGAACCGCTCGTCCCGGCCCTCGCAGCGGTCCAGCGCCGCGATCTGCTCGGCCGTCGCGAGCCACACCACGTGCTCCTCGGTGACGCCGGGCGCGGCGGCGAGCACCGCGGGGCGCTGGCCGTCGCGCCTGCGCAGGCCGTTTGCCCACGCGGCGGCCACGCCGCGGGTGCGGACCCGGAGCGCGACGACCGGGTCGTCTCCCATCCCGAGCGCCTCGCGCAGCCAGGTGATCTTGCTGGGGCACCGGTTGGAGCCGTAGGCGAGCAGCGGTACGCGCTGCGCGCAGGGCACCGCGCCGTGGTCGGCGAGCCAGGCGTCGACGGGGGTGCCGTCGACCGTCCATCCGTGGCGCGGGTCGGGGTGCAGCGGGTGCGACTCGCGGTCGACGTGCGCGAAGGACGTGTCCGGCACGACGCCGGGATACGGGTCCGCGGGGAAGTCGCTGTCGGGGAGCGGCGGCACCCGATCAGGATGCCCCGACCACCGGCATCCGCGTCAACCCGTGCCCGCGGCGGGTGAGCCGCCGGGCGCCTGCCACCTAGGCTCGGGGTGTGGTCGGGACCAGCGCTCCCGCCGGGATCGCCGGCGCACCGTTCCGGTTCATGCTCGGCGCCACCGTGCTCTGCTTCAGCGGGTACGCGCTGCTGCTGCCGGTCGTGCCGCTCTGGGCGGAGCGCGGGGGGTCGGGCGCGTTCGGGTCGGGTGCCACCACCGCGGTGCTGATGGCCACCACGGTCGCCACCCAGCTCGCGGTGCCGTGGTTGCTCGTGCGGATCGGCCACCGCTGGGTGCTCGCGGCCGGGTCGGTGCTGCTCGGCGCCCCCACGCCGTTCCTGGCGCTGTCGGCCGACCTCGCGCCCGTGCTCGCGCTCTCCGCGCTGCGCGGCGTCGGCTTCGGGCTGGCGACGGTGGCCGGGAGCGCGCTCGTGGCGGAGCTCGTGCCCCGTGAGCAGCACGGCCGGGCGGCCGGCCGCTACGGGCTCGCGGTCGGGGTGCCCCAGCTCGTCCTGCTCGCCGCGGGGGTGGCCGTGGTCGACCGGTTCGGCTTCACCGCGGTGTTCGTCGTGGCGGGGGCCGGGCCGGTGCTGGGCGCGCTGCTCGTGCCGGGGATCCGGATGTCGGGCGCGACCGTCCCGACGACGGCAGGCCCGCCCCCGCGGCCCCCGGTGCGCTCGGCGCTCACCCCGGTGCTCGCGATGCTCACGTGCTCGATCTCGCAGGGTGGGCTGATCACCTTCCTCCCGCTCGCCGTGCCGGACGCCGGGCTGCTCGTGCCGGGTGCCCTGCTGGGGACGGCGGCGGGCTCGCTCCTCGGCAGGCTGGTGGCGGGTGAGCTGGTGGACCGGCGAGGCTGGGGTGGCAGGCTGCTGGTGCCGGGGATGCTGCTCACCGCGGCCGGGTTGATGGCCGAGGTCGTCTCCCTCGGCGCAGGCGCCGGCGCGCTCGTCGTGATCGGGGCCGTGGCCGTCGGCTTCGGGTTCGGGATGGTGCAGAACGACTCGCTGACGGTGCTGTTCGCCGCGTTCGGCAGCGGCGGCTACGGCGCGGCGAGCGCGGTCTGGAACATCGCCTACGACGCGGGCACGGGCGTGGGCGCCCTCGGCCTCGGCGCGGTGGCCGAGCCCTTCGGCTACTCCGCTGCGTTCGGGGCGGCGGCCGTGTTGCTGGGGGTCGGGGTGGTGGTGGCCCGGGCCAGGCCCGGGGCCGCGACCGGGAGGCCGTGAGCCTCCGCGGCGCGCCGGAGCCGCAGGTCGTAGGTGAGGACGGTCTCGACGTCGTCGCGGATCAGCAGGGCGGTGGCGAGGTGGATGGCGTCGAGGGAGCGCAGCAGCGGGTCGGGCAGGCGGCTCGCGGACTCGATCACCGCATCGGAGATGCTGACCTGCGCGACCTCGGAGAGGATGAGATCGACCTTCGACAGGCCCTCCGGCCGGATCCGGAGCACTCCCCTCCGGGCCTCGACGGCGAGCAGGGCGCTCGACACGAGCCCAACCCCGGCCTTCCCTTCGAGGTGAGCGCGGAGCGCGGGCCCCTCGGCTTCGTCGTCCTCGACGAGCTTGAGCAGCGCCGAGGTGTCCAGGTAGATCAATACCGCTCCTCGTCGCGCATCTCGCGGAGCACCTCGGACAACGTCTTCTCGCCCGGTTCGGCCTTCAGCGGCTCGAGGGACGCGAGGGTCTCCGCGAGGTTGCCCTTGGCAGGCCGAACCTGACCCGCCGCCACCATGCGCTGGAAGGTGGTGCTCGGCTCGTGCGCAGGCACGAGGTAGGCCACCAGCTCGCCCCGATCGGTCACCGGGACGCGCTTGCCTTGCTTGGCCATGGCGACGTAGCGCGAGGCGTGCTGACGCAGCTCGCGGATGCCGATGCTCTCCGGCTCACCCACGAGGTGAAAGTAGCACAAATGTGCTACCGAGTTGCGGTTCCCTCAGTGGCCCCGCGCGATCCACTCCTCCAGGTGCGGCGACTCGGCGCCGATCGTCGTCGAGTCGCCGTGTCCGGTGCGGACCACCGTGTCGCCGGGCAGCGCGAGCAGCCTGCCGCGGATCGAGTCGATGATCGTGTCGAACGACGAGAAGGAGCGGCCCGTGGCGCCGGGCCCGCCCTGGAACAGGGTGTCGCCGGTGAACACCGTGCCCAGCTCGGGCGCGTACAGCGAGCACGAACCGGGGGAGTGGCCCGGGGTGTGCAGCACGCGCAGCTGGACGCCGCCGGCGCTCACCGTGTCACCGTCGGCCAGTTCGCGGTCGGGCTTGCGGTCGGGGTGGGTCATCTCCCACAGCGGCGCCTCGGCGGGGTGCAGCAGGATCGGCGCGCCGAACCGGTCGGCGAGCTCCGGCGCCTTGCGCACGTGGTCGTCGTGGCCGTGCGTGCAGACCACGGCGACCAGGCGCCGGTCTCCGACCGCCGCCGCGATGGCGTCGGCGTCGTGCGGTGCGTCGACGACGAGCACCTCGCGCTCGTCGCCGACGATCCACACGTTGTTGTCGACGTCCCAGGTGCCGCCGTCCAGTGAGAACGTGCCGGATGTGACGAGATGGTCGACCGGCGGCATCAGAAGACCACCACCGACCGCAGGACCTCGCCCTTGTGCATCTTCTCGAACGCGGACTCGACGTCGCCGAGCCCGATCGTCTCGCTGACGAACTTCTCCAGGGGCAGCCTGCCCTGGAGGTACAGGTCCACGAGCATCGGGAAGTCGCGCGACGGGAGGCAGTCGCCGTACCAGGACGACTTGAGCGACCCGCCGCGGCCGAACACGTCGATCAGGGGCAGGTCGATCGTCATGTCGGGGGTGGGCACGCCGACGAGCACGACGGTGCCTGCGAGGTCGCGGGCGTAGAACGCCTGCTTGTAGGTCTCCGGGCGGCCGACCGCCTCCACCACCACGTTCGCGCCGTTGCCGTCGGTGAGCGCCTGCACGCCCTCGACGACGTCCTGCTCGCGGGAGTTGATCGTGTGGGTGGCACCGAACTCCTTCGCCCACGCGAGCTTCCGGTCGTCCACGTCGACCGCGATGATCGTGGACGCGCCGGCGAGCCGGGCGCCCGCGATCGCCGCGTCACCGACGCCGCCGCAGCCGATCACGGCGATCGAGTCCCCGCGGCCCACCTTCCCGGTGTTGATGGCCGCGCCGATGCCGGCCATGACCCCGCAGCCGAGCAGCCCGGCGACCTCCGGCTTGGCCTCGGGGTTCACCTTCGTGCACTGCCCGGCGTGGACGAGGGTCTTCTCCGCGAACGCGCCGATGCCGAGCGCGGGCGACAGCTCCTGGCCCGATTCGAGGGTCATCTTCTGCGCCGCGTTGTGGGTGGAGAAGCAGTACCAGGGCTCGCCGCGGCGGCAGGCGCGGCACGTACCGTCGACAGCGCGCCAGTTGAGGACCACGAAGTCACCGGGTTGCACGTCGGTGACGCCCTCGCCGACCGACTCGACGAGCCCGGCCGCCTCGTGCCCGAGCAGGAACGGGAACTCGTCGTTGATCCCGCCCTCGCGGTAGTGCAGGTCGGTGTGGCAGACCCCGCAGGCCTGCACCTTCACCACCGCCTCGCCGGGCCCCGGGTCCGGCACGATCACCGTCTCCACCGAGACGGGTTCGCCCTTCTTGTGCGCGACGACCCCGCGGACCTGCTGCGGCATGGCTATCCCTCACCTCGTTGTCCGGATGCGTTCTCATGCGCAGCCTGCCATGCGATGCGCGTGTCGGTAGGTTCCCCGTGTGCTCGAACGCGATGACGTCGACGTCGAGGGCGTGCCGGTGGCCGTGCTGCGGATGGCGCACGGGCCGGTGAACGCGATGGACCTCGGGCTGTGCCAGGGGCTTGCCGAGCGGTTCCGCGCTCTCGCGGCCGATCCGGCCCGGGCGGTGGTCCTCACCGGATCCGACCACACCTTCTCGGCAGGTGTCGACCTCAAACGCTGCACGGCCGGCGGCGATCCGTACGTGGAGAAGTTCCTCCCGGCGCTGTGCGAGGCGTTCCGGGCGGCGTTCGAGCTGCCGAAGCCGCTCGTCGCGGCGGTGAACGGACACGCGATCGCCGGCGGGTGCGTGCTCGCGGCCTGCGCCGACGTCGTGCTGATGGCCGAGGGCGCCGGGCGCATCGGGGTGCCGGAGCTCCGGGTGGGGGTGCCGTTCCCGCGCATCGCGCTGGAGGTGCTCGGCGTCGCGGTGGGCGAGCGCGGCGCGCGCGAGCTCGTGATGGGCGCGCAGACCCATCCCGCGGAACGGGCCGCGCGGCTCGGGCTCGTCCACGAGGTCGTCCCGGCGGCCGAACTGGGTTCCCGGGCGCTCGCCGCGGCGGCGGCGCTGGCGCGCGACGTCCCGCCCGACACGTTCGCCACCACCAAGGGCCAGCTGCGCCGGCCCGCCCTGGAGCGGACCGACCGCTACGCCGATGAGGACGAGCCGGTGGCCCAGCTGTGGAAGCGGCACATCGCCGACGGTTGGGTCGCGGGGTACCTGGCGTCCGTCACCAGTCGCCGGGGCTCGCCGGCGACGGGCGGCTGAGACCGAACCCCGAGAACCGGTCCCACCCGCCCGCCGTCATCGAGGCGGCGCTCCCACCGCCGTCCTCAGCCCTCCGGGACGTACCCCATGACCCCGTCGGCCGTGAAGCCGGCGAGCTTCAGGTCGAGCCGGCCCTCGCGCGCGACCCGCCAGTCGCTGTCCTTGCTGTAGCGCACGAGCGCCATCGCGCCGTCCCGCTCGCCGGACCACACGTAGCCGACGACGCCCTCGTTCACGAACCGGTCGCCCAGCCCGTCGATCTCGTCCTCGCTCACGCTGAGCAGGTACGTCTGGAATGCGTCCTTCTGCCGGAGCCGGTACACCGGGATGCTCCCGTCGACCTGCTCGTCGAACATCGTGATCCCGGTGGAGTCGTACTTCGGCGTGAACCCGTGCTCGCGCTGGGCGCGGTCGGCCTCGGCCGGGTCGAGCGTGTAGAAGCTGCCCTTGCTGTCCGCCGTGGCGAGCTCGAGCAACGGCTTCTGGTGATCGAGCGACCGGGCCGACACGGCAACGGCGGTGGCGGGCTCGGCCGCGACCGCCACGTTCGTCGTCAGCACGGCGCCCGCCGCGGCCGCCACGACCACCAGAGAACCCACGATCTTCAAGCGGTGTCCCGCCATTTCCCCTCTTCCTCTCTTCGCTGCAGCTGTCGCACGGGGCGACAAAAGATCAACGAAGTCGGGGAGAAGCGGGTCACCCCTTCGGGGGAACGCTGGGACCAGCGGTTTCAACGCGTGCGCAACGGCGCGTCAACATCACCGGGCCGGGGGCGACCTTCCGGAGCTTGCGTTCGAGCTCCGCCACCTCCCGCTGCTGATCGTGGGCGCGGTACAGCTCGAGCGCCCGGCTCCAGTGCTCGCGGGCGGATCCGGCGTCGCCCATGAGGTCGTGGAGGTCACCGAGGCGGGTGTGCGCCTCCATCTCGAAGGTGACGTCGCGCTGCTCCCGCGCCGCCGCGAGTGCCTGCCCGTAGCAGTCGAGCGCCTCGCGGTGCCGGCCGAGGCGCTCGTGCGCGTAGCCGAGCGTGTCCCAGATGCCGGCGTGCTCGATGCCTTCGATCCGCTCGGCCAGCCGCAGCGCCTCCGTGGCCGAGTCGATCGTCTCCGGGTAGTGGCCCAGCTGGGCGTGGCACCAGCCGATCCCGTTGAGGGCGTGGACCTGTCCCGGGGCGTTGCCTGCCGCCCGGTAGAGCTCGAGCGCCCGCTCGGCGTGGGAGAGCGCCTCGGCCTGGTGGCCCTGCGGCTCGAGCAGGCGGCCGAACGCCAGGTGGATGGCGGCCTGGCCGTTCGGGTCGTTCAGCTGCGCGTACAGCTCCCGCGCGCGTTCGAGGTGGGAGTAGGCGTCGGCGTAGGCGCCGAGCCGGGTGCGCGCCCTGGCGAGCCCGCGGAGCATCAGCGCCTCCACGTCGAGGTCGCCGAGGCGACGCGCCGCGCCGATCGCCGTGGTGCAGGCCTCGGCGTAGTCGTGCCAGTGCGCGTTCCGGTCGAGGAAGCTGCTCACCGCCCACTCCAGCTGCCACGCATGCGCGTCGAACCCGGCCTCGGGTGCCTGCCGGATGGCGGCGAGGTAGACGGGGCGTTCGACGCTGAACCACGTCATCGCCCGGGCGATGTCGGCGAGGTGTTCGGGTGTGACCCCGGGCGCGGCCGGGGCCACGGTGATCGGCTTCCTGGTCGGGCTCAACAGCATGTTCGCGGCGAGGCCGGTGTGCAGGTAGTGGTCGAGGGCGCGGCGCACCGACCGGCGCTGCTCGTCCTCGGTGTCATCGAGACGGCTTCGCTCGGCGGCGTACGCGCGGAGCAGGTCGTGGAGCACGAACCGCCCGGGCCGGTGCTCGGTGAGCAGGTTCGCGCGGGTCAGCTCGGCCATCAACGGCCGGACCTCGCGAACGGTCAGGCCGGCGAGGCTCGCCGCGGCCGGCAGGGAGATGTCGGGTCCCGGGTGCAGGCCGAGCAGCCGGAACACCCGGGCGGCGCCGGTACCCAGCGCGCGGTACGACCAGGAGAACACCGTGCGCAGGTCGGCCTGCGGGTCGCCGGCGTCGAACGAGTCCAGCCCGGTCGCGGCGCCCGCGAGCTCCGCCGCGACGGCGGCGATCGGGAACGCGGGCCGGGCGCTCGCCCGCGCGGCCACGATGCTGAGGGCGAGGGGCAGCCCCGCGCAGGCGCGCACGAGGTCGGCAGCGGCGCCCGGCTCGCGGTCCAGCCTGCCGGGACCGAGCCGCCGGGCGAGGAGGTCGCGGGACTCGGCGTCGGGGAGCACGTCGAGCGGGACGGACCGGGCGGCGTGCGTCGTGACGAGGCCGGTGAGCTGCTGCCGGCTCGTGACGACGACCGTGCACGTCGGGCTGCCGGGCAGCAGCGGGACCACCTGGTTGGTGTCGCGCGCGTTGTCGAGCACGACCAGCATGCGCCTGCCGGCCACGAGGCTGCGGTACAGGGCGGCCTGGGCGTCGAGGCCTGCGGGAACGGCCGTGCCCACGCCGAGTGCGTCCAGGAAGCCCCGGATCACGGTCTCGGGGGCGAGCGGTTCGGCGCTCTCGTCGAAGCCACGCAGGTTCGCGTACAGCTGCCCGTCCGGAAAGCGCTCGACGTTGCGGTGCGACCAGTGCAGCGCCAGCCACGTCTTGCCGACACCACCGCACCCGCCGACCGCCGAGATCGCCACCGGCAGTCCGGGGTCGTGCAGCGGATCCAGCGCGTCGTCGAGCAGTGCGAGCTCGGCGGCGCGGCCGACGAACCCGGCGGGTGGGGAGGGCAGCTGACGGGGGACCGGGACGGAGGTCGCGGGGCCCGCGCCCGGCGCGTCGAGCGCGGGGGCGGCCGCGAGCATCTGCTGGTGCAGCAGCTGGAGGGCGGGGCTCGGGTCCGCCCCGAGCTCGTCGGCGAGGCACAGCCGGATCCGTTGGTAGCGCTCCAGCGCCTCGGCCTGCCGCCCGCTGCGGTACAGGGCGAGGAGCAGCTGGTGGGCCAGCCGCTCGTCGAGCGGGTGCTCCTCGGTCCGGGCGGCGAGCTCGCCGAGGACGGAGGCGTGTTCTCCGCGCCGCAGCTGCACGTCGTAGAAGTCGAGCTCGGCGGCGAGCTTCTCGGCGTGCAGCGCCTCCCTGGTGCGGGCCGCCCACGGCGAGTCCAGCCCGGCGACGGGGTCCCCCCGCCACAGTCCCAGCGCGTCCCCGAACAGGGTGGCCGCCGCGTCGTCGTCGGCGGCGTCGTGCGCCGCGGCGGCGAGCCTGCGGAACCGGTGCACGTCCACCGCATCGTCGTCGACCTGCAGGACGTACCCGCCGGACCGGCGGGTGATCTCGCAGCCGGCCGCGGGGAGCGTCGACCTCAGCCGGGACAGGTAGGTGCGCAACGTCGGGACGGCGCGCGGGGGCGGATCCTGGCCCCAGACCCGCTCGGTGAGCTCGCCCGCCGTGACGATCCGGTTGGCGTCGAGCAGCAGGGCGGCCAGCACGTGCCGCTGCCGGGCGGGTCCGAGGTCGACCGGGTGGCCGTCGTGCTGAGCAGACACCGGGCCGAGCAGCCTGAACCGCACGCTCACGTCTGGTCCTCCTCCGCCCGGTGAGCCTAGTGGTCCCGCCCACGGGCACCGCAGCGAGCGGGACCGGAGCCCCCGGCGCTCCGGTCCCCTCCCGTCACCTGCGGATCAGAACCCGAGGGCGGACCTGAGCCGGTCCCAGGCCCCCGCCGACCCCTCTGTGGTCGTGATCTCGACCCAGTCGACGTGGTCGCCCTCGATGTCCTCCCAGTCCTCGGTGGGCTCGCCGTTCTCGAGCGGAACGATGAGCGCGCCGAGCTTGCCGAGGTCCGCCGACGCCGGGGCGTCCGCCGCGACCGCGAAATCGTTCGTCCCGGACCGCGTCTCGCCGGGCGCGAACTTCCCCTGCGCGTCGCTGAAGCTGCAGCTGATCAGCTGGCCGCCCTCGGGGTTCTGCCCGGTCTGCTTGCAGTGCGAGTCCGTGTGCAGGGTGACGGAGGGCGGCAACGAGACGTTCATCAGGACGCCGTTGATGGCCTTGTCGCTGGTGTTCGTCATGTCGAACGAGATGAGACCGGAGGCCCCGGGTGCCACCGGTTCCGGCTCGTGGATGTCGATCTCGAGTACGTGATCCTCGTCGGCGGAAGCGGGCGAGGCGAGGACCGCCCCGCCGAGGCAGGCCGTGGTGGCCGCGACGGCGACGGTGGCTGCTCGAGCGATTCTGCGTCGGCTGCGTGCCGAGTCCACTCATCCTCCAAGTACGTGGGGAGCTGTCGCCACCCAGACGGGTGACGCCCGGTGCAACGAAGCCGTGCAGATCCCGGTCACGCATCGTGACCAGGCCCCTGACCTGCGAATTCAACCTTCGTGCATCATGATCACAATGGTGGGGCCGATGTGCGAACGGCTACCGGGCGGTAAGGGTGGCGATCACCGTGTCCACGTACGCGGGCAGCGCGTCCGCGCTCGGCCCGGCCTCCGGCGTGGCGTGCGCGAGCTGCGCGTGGCCGAGGTACGCGGTGTAGGCGAGCAGGCTCCGTTGCCGGGCCGCGCCGGGTGGGAAGCCGAGCGCGGCGAACAGCTCGGTGAGGTAGTCGAGGCGCCGGGCGGTGACCCGCGCCAGCACGGGCGCGACCAGTGGGTGGTCCGCGCTGGCCTGCAGGGCGAGCTCGACGCGCCCTCCCGGTCGCTCGATGCCCGAGCCCAGTGCGGCGGCGAGCAGCTTGCGCAGCCTGCGGATCAGGTCGGGTTCGGACTCCACGAAGGCGATCACGTCGTCGGTGTCGGTGCGTTCCCACTCCAGCAGCGCCGCCTCGAGGAGCGCGTCCCGGCCGCCGAAGTGCCAGTAGAAGCTGCCCTTCGTGGTGCCGAGGGAGGCTGCGATCGGCTCGACCGCGACCGCCGCGATGCCGCCGCGGGCGAGGGCCGCGAGCGCGGCCGCCGTCCAGTCGTGCGCCGTCAGCCGCTTCCGTTCCGCCACCTCCGTACGGTACCGTACGGCTGTTCCATACGGTGGCGTACGGAGGTGGACCCGTGGTGCGCAACGTCCACGAGCGGATCGTTCCCGCCCCGATCGAGCGGGTCGGCCCGCTGCTCGACCGGCTCGGCGGCCCGGACGACGTGCTGTGGCCGACCCCCGCGTGGCGGCCCATGGTGCTGGACGGGCCGGTGGCGGTGGGGGCGGCAGGCGGACACGGTCCGATCCGCTACCGCGTCACCGGGTACGTCCCCGGCCGCGAGGTCGAGTTCACGTTCGCCCCGGGGATGGGGATCGACGGCACGCACACGTTCACGGCGGAACCGGCCGGGCGGGACCGCACCCTGTTGCGCCACGTGATCGAGGGCAGGGTCACCGGCCGGGCATGCCTGACCTGGCCGCTCGGTATCCGCTGGGCGCACGACGCGGTGCTCGAGGAGATCCTCGACAACGCCGAGCGCGCGGTCGGGGCCGAGCCGGCCCGCCCGGCCCGCCGGCCGGCCTGGGTGCGGCTGATCCGCGGGTTCGCCACGCCGCGGGCCCGGCCCGTCGGGCCGCCGCACACGGCGTTGCTCGCCGGCGCCCTGCCCCGGGTCGACTGGACCGACGCGCACGCCGTCACCGCGCTGCCCGGCACCCCGTCCGATCCGCAGGACTGGGCGGACGCGGTCTTCCGCGACCCGCCCCGCTGGGTGCTGGCCGCGCTCGGGCTGCGCGAGCTGCTGGTCGGCCTCGTCGGGATCGACCGCGCCGGCCGTCGTGCCTTCGACACCCTCGCCCGCACCGACGACGAGGTGCTGCTCGGCACCGACGCGAACCACCTCGACTTCCGGGTATCGGTGCGTCGTGAGCCGACGCGCGTCGTACTCACCTCCGTCGTGCAGCTGCACAACCGGCGTGGGCGCGGCTACTCGGCGCTGGTGCGGCCGGTGCACCCGGTCGTCGTGCGCGCGATGTTGAACCGCGCCGCGCGCCGGCTCTCGGACCCGAAACCGCTGGACGTGGCGGTGCGAATGCGGTGACCTCGGCCCATGCCGAACGGAGGCGGGGCCCGGCTGGGCATCGACGAGATCCCCGAGCGCGTGCGCGGGGCGATCGAGGAGATCCTCGGCGCGCCCGTCGTGGCGGCGCACTCGCAGCCCGGCGGATTCTCGCCCGGCCTCGCCGCCCGCCTGGTGCTCGCCGACGGGCGGCGGGCCTTCGCCAAGGCCGCGGGGATCGACCGCAACCGCGACACCCCGCGGTTCCACCGGCGGGAGGTGGAGGTGCTCGCCGCCCTGCCGGCCGACCTCCCCGTGCCCGCTCTCCTGGGCAGCTACGACGACGGTGACTGGGTGGCGCTCGTCGTCGAGGACGTCGAGGGGGAGATGCCGGTCGAGCCGTGGCGCCCTGCCGAGCTCGCCAGTGTGGTGGGTGCCATGGCCGGGCTCGCCGACCGGCTCACCCCGAGCCCGGTCGCGCGCCCGTCGATCGCCACGATGGACGAGCACGCGTTCCGGGGCTGGCGCACCATGGCCGCGGAACCGTCGATGGCCGCCCCGCTCGGCCCGGCCGTGACGGCCCGGCTCGACGCGCTCGCCGCGATCGAGGAGGGCTGGACCGCCGCTGCCGAGGGGTCGTCGCTGGTGCACGGCGACCTGCGTGCCGACAACATCCTGCTGACGCCGCGCGGCGTGGTCTTCGTCGACTGGCCGCACGCCAGGATCGGTGCGCCGTGGCTCGACCTGCTGTTCCTGCTGCCCAGCGCCGCGGTCACCGGCACCGACCCGGAGGAGGTCTGGACCGCCTACCCGCCGGCGCGCGCCGCCGCCCCGGACGCGGTCACGGCCGTTCTCGTCGCACTGACGGGATTCTTCCTGCACCAGTCCGTGCTGCCACCGCCCAAGAACCTGGAACGGGTGCGGGAGTTCCAGCGTGCGCAGGGCGAGGCCGCGCTGCGCTGGGTGGAGGCGCGGCTGCGCTGATGGCGGGCGGCCCGGGAGAACGACCGCACACACCGTGTCGGGCCCGCACAGATGCCCGGGCGTATGTGCCGTCCGTGCGAGGTGTGTGCGGTGCCCTCAGTCGGCGCGCAGCGGGGCCGGGTCGCCCAGCGCGTCGGCGATCAGCGGCGGGATCTCGCGCTTGCCGGAGCCGTCGGTGGCGACCACGACGTAGACGGTGCGCCCCGCGCAGGTGACCTCGGGGCCGTCGCGGCGCACCTCGAAGTCCAGGGCGAAGCTGGTGCGCCCGATGCGCGCGGTCGAGACGGCGACCTCCACCGCGTCCTGCCAGCGCAGCCCGGAGCGCCAGTCGATCTCCGACCGCACCAGCTGCACGTCGTAGCCCGCCTCGATCATCTTCTGGTACGGCAGTCCGCGTGCGGTGAGGAACGCCGACATGGCCTCGTCGAAGTAGGTCAGGTACCAGCCGTTGAACACGACGCCCTGGGCGTCGACCTCCATGTACCGCACCGTGACGGGGAAGGTGAAGACCTCGCTCATCGCTCGCTTCCTCAGAGCGCTCGGTCGATGAAGCGGGTGACGTCCGCCAGGACCTCGTCCTTGTTCGTCTCGTTGAAGATCTCGTGCCGGGCGCCCGGGTAGACCTTCTCCTCGAACACCACCCCGCGCAGGGCGTCGATGCCTTCCCGGGTGCCGTCGATCGGGACGAGCTGGTCGTCGCCGCCGTGCACCCAGAGGGTGGGGAGCGCGCCGAGCGGGCCGTGGGAGCGGATGCGGTCGAGGCAGGTGGCGAGCGCCTCGAGGGTGGCGCGCCGGAAGCGGCCGTGCCAGACCAGCGGGTCGTCCGCGTACGCCTTGCCGACCGCCGGGTCGCGGGAGAGCGTGTCGGGGTCGATCGGGGTGTCCGGGATCTCGTCGAGGGTGAGCAGGCTGGTCGCGGCGTCCCAGCGGCCGAGCACCGGCCCGGAGAGCACGAGCGCGGCGAGCTCGTGGCCGTACCGCTGTGCATAGCGCGCCGCGATCATCCCGCCCATCGAGTGCCCGATGAGAACGGTGGGCGGCTTCGGGTCGCGGACCCTCGTCGCGAGCTCGTGGAAGTCGTCCACCACCGCCTCGTAGTCCGGGATCAGCACCCGTTCGCCGGCGCTCCTGCCGTGGCCGACGTGGTCGACGCCGTGCACCACCGCGCCGTGGCGCACGAGTGCGTCGGCGACGTGCTCGTACCGGCCGATGTGCTCGCCGTAACCGTGGCAGAGCAGCGCGATGTAGCGCGCGTTCTCCCGTGGCCAGGTGCGAGCGGCGAGCTCGCCCGCGTGCCCCTCGAAGGTCCATTCCTGCGAGTCGGCCACCCTCATCCCCTTCCCGAGCGTCTCTACTCGCCCAGCCGGTCGCGGATCGTCCGGTTGACCGCGCGGCCGAACGCCGTGACCAGTCCGAGCACGGTCACCGGCTTGAGCCGGGACAGTGCCGCCGCGAGGCGGTACCGCTCGTCGGAGCGGTGGCCGCGGTCGCGGTAGGGCTGGAGCACCTCATCCTGGAACATCTCCATCAGTTCCTCGGCCAGCGCCGCGGTGTGTTTCTCGATGAGCGAGTGCGCGCGGCGCCACACGTCGGTCGGCAGGTCGGAGTCGAGCACGGCGAGCGCGCTGCCGAGCGCGCCGGCACCGTGCAGCTGCAGGCGGCCGTCGGGCAGCGGTGTGACGGCGCCGAGGTCGCGCAGCGAGTCGACGTCCTCGGCCGAGAGGGTGCGTCCGGCCCGCTTCTCCAGCTCGGCCCGGTCGACCTCCTCGATCTCCTCCGGCACCCACGGGGTGAGCAGCGCGCGGTGCAGTGCCAGCTCGGCGTGGCCCACGTGGGACGGGAGGCGTTCCAGGTGGCTCTCGATCGCGGAGAGCGTGAAGCCCAGCGCGGACAGCTCGCTCACCAGCTCCAGCCGGGCGAGGTGGTCCGGCCCGTAGAGCCCGGTACGGCCGCGGAGCTGGGGCGGCGGGAGCAGCCCGCGTGCGGCGTAGTACCGGATGTTGCGGACCGTGATGCCCGACCGGTCGGCCAGCTGGTCGATGGTGAGGAGCTCGCCCCGGTCGGGTAGCGATGGTGCCGCCATGGGGCGCAGGTTACGGCACCGCTTGACCTATGTGACAGTACTGCTGTAACAAAGCGGGAAAGGTCCGACTCGGTCGTCGAGGAAGAGGTTCCCATGGCAGAGATGCCCGAGGCGTACGTCTACGACGCCATCCGCACGCCTCGTGGCCGGGGCAAGGCCTCCGGCTCGCTGTACGAGGCGAAGCCGGTCTCGCTCGTGGTCGGCCTCATCCACGAGCTGCGCGCCCGCTACCCGGAGCTCGACCCGGCGGCGATCGACGACGTCGTGCTCGGCGTGGTTTCCCCGATCGGCGACCAGGGCGGCGACATCGCCAAGACGGCGGCGATCCTCGCGGGCCTCCCGGAGACCACCGCGGGCGTCCAGCACAACCGGTTCTGCGCCTCCGGGCTCGACGCCGTGAACAGCGCCGCCCACCAGGTGCGCGCCGGCATGGCCGACTTCGTGCTCGCGGGCGGCGTCGAGAGCATGTCCCGGGTGCCGATGGGCTCCGACGGGGGCGCATGGGCGATGGATCCCGAGACCTCCTACGAGACGGGCTTCGTGCCACAGGGCATCGGCGCCGACCTCATCGCCACCCTGGAGGGTTGGAGCCGCGACGACGTCGACGCGTACGCGCTCGAGTCGCAGACCCGGGCCGCGAAGGCGTGGGCCAACGGGTACTTCGCCCGCTCGGTCGTCCCCGTGAAGGACCGCAACGGCCTCACCGTGCTGGACCGGGACGAGCACGTCCGCGCCGGCACCACCCTGGAGGCGCTCGGCGGGCTGCAGCCCTCGTTCGCGATGGTCGGCGACCAGGGCGGATTCGACGCCGTTGCCCTGCAGCGCTACCACTGGGTCGAGAAGATCGACCACGTGCACACCGCCGGCAACTCGTCCGGCATCGTCGACGGCGCCGCGCTGGTGCTCATCGGTACCGAGGCGGCGGGCACGGCCGCCGGGCTCACCCCGCGGGCCCGGATCGTCTCCACCGCGCTGTCCGGCGCCGACCCGACGATCATGCTGACCGGCCCGGCACCGGCCACCCGCAAGGCGCTCGCCAGGGCCGGGATGACCGCCGACCAGATCGACCTGTTCGAGATGAACGAGGCCTTCGCCGCCGTCGTGCTGCGCTTCATGAAGGACATGGGCGTGTCGCACGAGAAGGTGAACGTCAACGGGGGCGCCATCGCCATGGGCCACCCGCTCGGCGCCACCGGCGCCATGATCCTCGGCACCCTGATCGACGAGCTCGAACGCCGCGACCAGCGGTTCGGCGTCGCCACGCTGTGCGTCGGCGGCGGCATGGGCATCGCCACCGTCGTCGAGCGCCTCTCCTGAAAGGGATACCTGTGTCTGAGCAGAAGGCCGGTCCTACCCGCCCCGTCGGCTCCGCGGGCTCCGCCGACTTGCGTCCCCCAGTCCGCTGGGAGAAGGGCGGGGACGGGATCGTCGTCGTCACCCTCGACGACCCGGGCCGCAGCGCCAACACGATGAACGACCGCTACGTCGAGGCGATGGGCGAGTGCGTCGACGCGCTGGCGGCGGACAAGGAGAACATCACCGGCGTGATCATCACGTCGGCGAAGAAGACCTTCTTCGCCGGCGGTGACCTCGACACCCTGAGCACGGCGACCACGGCCGACGCTGCGCAGGTCATGGAGAAGTCCATGACCGTGAAGAAGCAGCTGCGTCGGCTGGAGACGCTGGGCAGGCCGGTGGTCGCCGCGATGAACGGGACCGCGCTCGGCGGCGGCCTCGAGATCGGGCTGGCCTGCCACCACCGGATCGGGCTCGACGCGAAGGGCGTGGTGTACGGGCTGCCCGAGGTCACCCTCGGCCTCCTGCCCGGCGGGGGCGGCGTCGTGCGCACGGTGCGGATGCTCGGCATCGCGAACGCCGTGATGAACGTGCTCGTGCAGGGCCAGCGGCACAAGCCGGCCAAGGCGCTCGAGATCGGGATCCTCGACGAGCTGGCCACCACGCCTGAGGAGATGCTGGACAAGGCCAGGGCGTGGATCGCCGCCAACCCCGAGGCGAAGCAGCCGTGGGAGCAGCCCGGCTACAAGATCCCCGGCGGCACGCCGTCCCACCCGAAGCTCGCCTCGATCCTGCCCGCGTTCCCCGCCAACCTGCGCAAGCAGCTCAAGGGCGCCCCGATGCCCGCCCCGCGCAACATCCTGTGCGCGGCCGTCGAGAGCACCCAGGTCGACGTCGACACCGCCTTCCGCATCGAGGCCCGCTACTTCACCGAGCTGGCCACCGGCCAGACCTCGAAGAACATGACCAAAGCCTTCTTCTACGACCTGCAGGCCATCAACGGCGGGAAGTCCCGGCCGGGCGGGTACGAGAAGTGGCAGCCCACCAAGGTCGCGGTGCTCGGCGCCGGGATGATGGGCGCCGGCATCGCCTACGTGTGCGCGCTCGCCGGCTGGGAGGTCGTGCTCAAGGACGTCTCGCTGGAAGCCGCCGAGAAGGGCAAGAGCTACTCGGAGGGCCTCGTCGCGAAGGGCGTCGAGCGCGGGAGGACCACCCTCGAGAAGGGCGAGGCGCTCCTGGAGCGGATCACCCCGACCGCGGACTACAACGACCTCGCGGGCTGCGACATGATCATCGAAGCGGTGTTCGAGTCCATGCAGCTCAAGCACGAGGTCTTCCGCGAGGCGATGAAGGTCGTCGAGCCGGACACGCTGCTCTGCTCCAACACGTCCACGCTCCCGATCACCGAGATCGCCGCGGGCCTGGACCGCCAGGGCGACGTCATCGGCCTGCACTTCTTCTCGCCGGTCGACAAGATGCCGCTCGTCGAGATCATCCGCGGTGAGCGCACGTCCGACGCCACCGTCGCGAAGGCGTTCGACGTCACGCTCGGGATCAGGAAGACCCCGATCGTCGTCAACGACAGCCGTGGCTTCTTCACCAGCCGGGTCATCGGCACGTTCCTCAACGAGGGCGTCGCGATGCTCGCCGAGGGCATCGACCCGCAGACGATCGAGCAGGCGTCGGCGCAGGCCGGGTACCCGGCGCCGGTCCTGCAGCTGATGGACGAGCTCACGCTCACGCTGCCGCAGAAGATCCGCAACGAGTCGAAGGCCGCCGTCGAGGCGGCGGGTGGCACCTGGCACCCGCACCCGGCGGAAGCCGTGATCGACCGGCTGGTCGGGGAGTTCGACCGCAAGGGGAAGAGCAGCGGCGCCGGGTTCTACGAGTACGCCGACGGCAAGCGGGCGGGCCTCTGGCCCGGCCTGCGCACCGAGCTGGGCGCCACCAACCACGACGTGGACCTGCACGAGCTCTCCGAGCGCATGCTGTTCGTCGAGGCGATCGAGACGCAGAAGTGCTTCGACGAGGGTGTGCTCACCAGCGACGCCGACGCCAACATCGGCTCGATCTTCGGCATCGGCTTCCCGGCGTGGACCGGGGGCGTGGTGCAGTACGTCGAGGGCTACCCGGGCGGCGTCGCCGGCTTCGTGGCGCGGGCCGACGAGCTGGCGGGCCGCCACGGCCCGCGCTTCGAGGTGCCGGCGAGCCTCCGCGCCCGGGCGAAGGCCGCGGCGTAGACCACGGGGGTTGCAGCAAAGCCACCTTCCCGCAGCCACGTTGCATGAAAGTGGCTTTGCTGCAATCAGGGGGCCCGGTGCACGGCGTCGCGGACGACTGCAGCCAGGTCGCCGGTGCGGCCCAGCACCTCCCGCTGACGCCGCGCGCCCGTTCCCCGGTGCAGCAGGTCGTCGATCAGCCGGCGCACCACGTGGAGGTCGCAGGACTCCTCCAGCGCCGGTGCCACGTGCTCCACGAACGCGTCCAGCACCTCGGCGGCCGGGGCGGGCCGCCACGTGCGCGGGTCCAGCAGCTCGGCCTCGAGGCCGGAGCGGCTCGCCCGCCACTCCGCGAGCCGCAGCACCTCGGTGCGCACCGGGTCGGGGGCGCAGCCCCGCTTCGCGGCGTCGGCCGCGGTCTGCACGAGCGCCCTGACGAGGCCGGCCACGAGCACCGCCTCGTCGGGCTCGCGGCAGACGTCCGCCACGCGCACCTCCACGGTCGGGTGCCGCCGCGACAGCCGCGCGTCGAGGTAGATCATGCCTTCGTCGAGGAGGGTCTCGGTGGCCAGCGCCGTGTCGATGAGCGCCCGGTACGCTGCGGCGGACCGGAACGGGGCGTACGGACCCGCGGACGGCCAGCGCTGCCAGACCTGGGCGCGGTAGCTGCGGTAACCGGAGTCGTCGCCGTTCCAGAACGGGGAGTTGGCCGAGACCGCGAGCAACGGGGCGAGCCACGGGCGGATCCGGTCGAGCACCTCGACGCCCTCGTCCGGCGAGTTGATCGAGACGTGCACGTGGCAGCCGCAGGTGAGCTGCTCGGCCGCGGTGAGCCCGAAGCGGCGGCACATCTCCGCGTACCGCAGCTTCGGGGTGACCGTGGGCTCCACGGGGAGCGGTGACGTCGCCAGCGGCGCCAGTGCGACGCCGACCTCGTGCGCCGCGGCCGCCGCGGTCGCGCGGGCCCCGCGCACCTGCGTCCCCAGTTCCTCGAGCGTGTGGCACGGCTTGGTGCAGGTCTCCACCTGCTCCTGCTGCAGCTCCCCGGCCAGGTCGCCGCCCGCGGCGAGCACCGCCTGTCCCACCGCCCGCGCGCGCCCCGTCTCCGAGTCGACCAGCAGGAACTCTTCTTCGACGCCCACCGTCCGTACGGTCACGCGCACATGTACCCACTCCCGGCGATCCCGACGCGGTGGTCGCTACCGGACGAGTGAGGCACCCTGGAGACCGTGGCCGAGTGGGTGTTCGGAGTCGTCGACCGGCTCGGCTCACTGGGTGTGGGGCTGCTCATCCTGCTCGAGAACGTGGTCCCCCCGATCCCGTCGGAGGTGATCCTGCCGCTCGCCGGGTTCCGCGCCCGCACGGGCGCCCTGAACGTCCTGGCCGTGTGGCCTGCGGCCACGGCGGGATCCGTGCTCGGCGCGCTCCTGCTCTACGGGCTCGGCGCGTGGCTGGGCTACGAGCGGTTGCACCGCCTCGCGGGGCGCCGGTGGTTCGTGTTCGTGAGCAGGCGGGACCTGGAGCGCGGGGACGCGGCCTTCGACCGCCACGGCGGCAAGATGGTGCTGCTCGCGCGGTGCGTCCCGTTCCTGCGCAGCGTGGTCTCGATCCCGGCGGGGATCTCCGGCATGCCGCTGGTGCGCTTCGTCGTGCTCACCGCGATCGGCAGCGGGGTCTGGAACGCGGGGTTCATCGCGCTCGGCTGGGCGCTCGGGGAGAACTGGGAACGGGTGGAGGGCCTCATCGGTCCGGTCGGCTACGTGGTGCTCGCGCTGCTCGCCGTGGGGCTGGTCGTCCTGGTCGTGCGACGCCTGCGGTCGAGGTCGGCGGCGGGTACGGCACGATGACGTCGTGGGGGTGCGGCTCGCGGGCGTGCGGAAGTCCTACCGGCGCCGCGAGGTGCTCGCCGGGATCGACCTCGAACTCGCCCCTGGCCGTCCGGTCGTGGTGGTGGGCGGGAACGGCACCGGCAAGTCCACGCTGCTGCGCGTCGCCGCCGGCGCCAGTGCCGCGACCGCGGGGAGCGTGACCGGCCGGCCCGGGGCGGTGGGGTTCGTCCCCGGCCGGGTGCCGGCGTCCACCCGGATGCCCGCCCGGGCGTACCTGTGGCACATGGCCGCCGTCCACGGCACGCGCCACGACCCCACCGCGCTCCTCGACGACCTCGGCTTCAGCGGCGATCTCGACGCGCCGGTCGCGCGGCTGTCCACCGGCAACGTGCAGAAGATCCTCCTGGCGCAGGCGCTCGGCTGCGGCGCCGGCCTGGTGGTGCTGGACGAGCCGTGGTCCGGCCTGGACGCGGCGGCCGCCGCGGCGCTGGACCGCCTGCTGGTGGAGGCGGCCTCGACCACCGCGCTCCTGGTGGCCGACCACACCGGACGCGCCGCGGCACTGCCCGGCGCCGCGGTGTTCCGGATCGTCGCCGGGGTGCTGGCGGAAGCCGTCGATCTGCCGGGCGCCGTGCACACCGTCGTGGAGCTGCGGTGCCCCGGCGACCCGGCCGAGCTGCTCCGGGTCCTGCCCGGTGTCCGGGAGTCGTGGCTCGGGGCGGGTTCGCTGACCGTGCGGGTGCCGGTCGAACGCGGCGACGGGCTGCTGGCCGCGGCGCTCGCGCGCGGCTGCTCGGTGCTGGCGGTGCGGCGTGACGGGGCCCGCCCGTGACCGTGCTCGCCCGGACGCTCGCGGTGGCCCGGTACCTCACCGCCGACGTCGCCCGCTCGCAGCGCTTCCTGCTCCCGCTGCTGGCGCACGGCGCCGTGCTGGCCGTGCTGTTCGGCGGCGATCCCGGGCCCCCGCCGGGGCCGTGGGCGGCGTCGGCGCTCGCCGTCTACCCCGCCGCCGCGTGGCTGGCCGTGGTCGTCGCCAACACCGAGGCGGCCGAACAGCGTGCCGTCACGATCGCTTCGGCGGGCGGGCCGTCCCGGGTCACGGCCGCCACCCTGCTCGTGGCGCTCGTGGGCGGGCTCGTCCTCGCCGCCCTCTCGGTGCTGGTGCCCGCGCTGGTGAGCCGCTACCCGTACCCGCCTCCGGTGCTGCTGGCGGGCGCGCTCGCCCACGTCGCGTGCGCGGCGACGGGAACCGCTCTCGGCCTGCTCGTCGCCCGGCCGGTGGTCGCCCGGATCGGCTGGTCGTTCTGCATCGGCGTCGCGGTCGTCATGGTGACGGCGGTGCAGCCGTGGCTGCCGCCCGTCGGCTCTGCGGTCGAGGCGCTCGTGTCGGGCGGGCTCCCGCTCGTGGAGGCGGCGTTGGGCGTCGGGCTGGTGGTGGCCGCGGGCCTCGTCTCCTGGGCGCGGGAGATCCGCACGACCTGAGGGCGTCAGTACTCGTACGGGTCCGGTGGGGCCGGCACGACCGTCGCCGCCGTCGCCGTCAGCGCAGGGACGTGCCCGGTGGCGGCCGTCGCGCTGCCCACCAGCAGGACGCCCCGCACCTGCAGCCAGGTGCCGGCTGCGTGGTCGCCCGCCTTCCCGGGATCGCGACCAGCAGCACCGCGCAGGACACGTGCATCGACGTGGGGCGGGAGCCGACGGCACCGGTCACGGGACGGGATGCTGCCAGCGGGCCATGTCCCGGTGGGCCGGTTCGCCCTGGTCGGAGCAAGCTCGGATCAATCCGCGGCGACGCGCTCCAGGAGGCGCTGCAGCGCCGCGTCGAACGCGTCCGGGCGTTCGAGGTTGGGCATGTGCGCGGCGCCGTCCACGACCACCAGCTCCGCACCCGGCACGCGGTCGGCGATCGCCCGCGCGTCGGAGAGCGGGGTGAAGGTGTCCTCGCTCCCGACGACCACGGTCGTCGGCACCGCGACGGCGGACAGGTCGGCCCGCCGGTCGGGCCGGTGGGCGCGGGCGCGCTGGGCGGCCGCGGCACCGGCCGGGTCGGTGGAACGCATCATCGTGAGCACGTGCTCCGCCACCGCCGGCGGTGCGTCCGGCGCGACCATCAGGTAGAGCACCTCGACGGCGTACGGGTCCATGCCCTCCCGCAGCAGGCGCTGCGCCTGCGCGATCCGCGCATCCCGGGAGTCGCCGGTCTCGCCCGCCGCCGTCGTGTCCGCGAGCAGCAGGCCGGCCACCCGGTCCGGGTGACGCGCCCAGAGCTCCAGTGCGACCTGCCCGCCCATCGACAGCCCCACCACGACGGCGCGGGGCACGCGCAGGCCGTCCAGCAGCGCGGCGAGGTCGTCGACGAACGCCGACCACTCGGGTACCGCACCGCCGCTCGCCCCGTACCCGCGCAGGTCGGGCACGATCACGCGCCGGTGGCCGCCGAACCGCCGCAGCTGCGGCTCCCACATGGAGCGGTCGAACGGGTGGCCGTGCACGAGCAGGAGCGGGACGTCGCCGTCCGGGCCGACGTCCTCGTACGCGAGAACCGTGCGTTCCAGTGCGATCGTGCGCATCCCCGACTCCTCTCCGGTTTGACCGTCCCGAGTCTGCTCGGTACAAAACGCCAAAGCAATCCACCTGCGGCGCGACAATGAACTCGGAGCAATCGTGGACGACTACCGGATGCTGGCCGACGCCGTCGCCGCGGACATCGCGGCGGGCCGACTCCGCGCGGGCGACCGGCTCCCCACCCAGCGGCGGTTCGCCCGCGACCGCGGCATCGCGGTGTCCACCGCGTCGCGCACGTACGCGGAGCTCGCCCGCCGCGGGCTGGTCGCAGGCGAGGTGGGGCGGGGCACGTTCGTCCGGGCTGCGCCGCCGCCACCCGTCCCGGCGCTCGCCGAGCACCGCCCCGGCACCGTCGACCTCGAGATGAACTTCCCGATCCTCGACGAGCAGGCCGCGCTGCTCGCGCCCGCGTTGTCCGGGTTGCTGCGGGCCGACGGTCTGCGGGCAGGCATGGCGCCCGGCAGTGCCGCGGGCACGGAGGCGGCCCGGCGGGCGGCCGCGGCCACGTTGGCCTGCCAGGGCTGGGAGCCGCGGCCGGAGCAGGTGCTCTTCGCCGGCAACGGCCGGCAGGCCATCGCCGCGGCGATCGGCGCGCTCGTGCCCGTCGGCGGGCGGCTCGGCGTCGAGGCGCTCACCTACCCGGTGACCCGTACGATCGCGGCGCGGCTCGGCGTGGAGGTGGTGCCGCTCGCGGTGGACGGCGACGGCCTCGCGCCGGAGGCCGTGCGGGCGGCGGGCCGGCTCGACGCCGTCTTCGTGCAGCCGACGATGCACAACCCGCTCGGCCTCACCATGCCCGTGGCGCGCCGCCAGGAGCTGGCCGCGGTGCTCGCCGAGCAGGGCGTCCCGGCGATCGAGGACCGCATCTACTCGTTCCTGCGCGACGACCCGCCGCCGCTCGCGGCGTTCGCGCCGGAGCACACGGTCGTGGTGGACAGCCTCTCCAAACGCGTCGCGCCCGGGTGCACGCTCGGGTTCGTCGTGCCGCCGATGTCCCGCCACCAGCGAGTGCGGGCGGCGATCCGGACCGGTGGCTGGCTGGCGCAGATGTTCGCCGTGGAGGCAGGCACCCGCTGGATGGCCGACGGCGTCGTCGCGGAGATCCAGCGGTTGAAGCGGGCGGACGCGGCGCGGCGCCAGGCGCTGGTGGCGCAGCGGCTGGCCGGGTTCGCCGTGCGCGCCGACCCGGCTGCCTACCACTGCTGGTGGGAGCTGCCGGCGCCGTGGCGGGCGGAGACGTTCGTCGCGGCGGCGGCGCGCAGCGGGATCGCGGTGACGCCCGCCGCGTCGTACGCCGCCGGAGCCGGGCACGCCCCGAGCGCGGTCCGGCTGGCGCTGGCCACGCCGCCGCTCGACACGCTCGCCGTCGCACTCGACGTGCTCGCCGCGCTGGGCCGCGGCGCTCCCGGCGACGACGGCACGGAGTAGCGGAACGGCCGGTGTAGAACTGCCCCCGTGCTGATCGTGCGGGGTGCCGAGCTGGTGTGGACGGGGAGCGCCGAGCTGCCGGGCGGTGAGATCGCGTGCGGGCCGGACGGGAAGGTCGCCTCCGGACCGGTCGACGGTGAGGTGCTCGACGCCTCCGGGTGCGTGGTCACACCGGGGCTGGTCAACGCCCACCACCACCTGCTGCAGACCGCGTTCCGCACGCTGCCGGGCACCCGCGGCGTGCCGATGCGGGACTGGCTCCCGCGGATGGCGGCCGCCTACGCCGCGGTCGGCGTCGACGACGAGCTGGCCTACGCCGCCGCCTCCGCGGGGCTGGCCGAGGCGCTGCTGTGCGGTGTGACGACCGTGGCCGACCACCACCTCACCTGGCCCGCGGGTGACGGGGTGGGGATCGCCCGCGCGGTTGCCGCGGCCGCGGCCGAGCTGGGCGCGCGGCTGGTGTTCGTCCGCGGCAGCGCGCGCGACGACCCGCAGGACGCGGCGGCCTCCGCGGATGCGATCGCGGCGGCGTTCGCCGGTGACCCGACCGGGATGGTGCAGGTCGCCGTCGGACCGGCCGGCGTCCACAGCGACGGGCCGGAGACGTTCGCGCTGCTCGGCGAGGTGGCGCGCCGGCACGGCCTGCGGCGCCGGACGCAGGCGAACGAGCAGGTGGACGTCGAGGTCGCGGCGGAGCGCTACGGCCGCCGCCCGCTCGAGCTGCTGGCGGAGTGGGGCTGGCTCGCGCCGGACGTCACGATCGCGCACCTGTGCGGCGTCACCGCGGAGGAGATCGCCCGGGTGGCGGCGGCGGACGCGAGCGCCACCCACGCCCCCGGCTGCGACGTGCCGATGGGCTGGGGCGTCGCACCCGCCGCCGCGCTCGCCGACGCCGGCGTGCCGGTCGGGCTCGGCACGAGCGGTGGCGGCAGCAACGACGCGGGCCACCTCCTCGCCGACGCGCGCCTCGCGATGCAGGTGGCGCCGCTCGCCGGCCGCCCCGTCACCGCACGCGAGGTGCTCACGTGGTCGACCGCGGGCTCGGCCGCCGGCCTCGGCCGGACCGAGCTGGGCCGCCTGGACCCGGGCTGCGCCGCCGACCTCGCCTGCTGGGACGTCACCGGCGTCGTCGACGCGGGCGTCGCCGACCCGCTCGCCGGGCTCCTGTGGGCCGCGCCCGGACGTCGGCCCCGGCACGTGGTGGTGGGCGGCCGGGTCGTCGTGCGGGACGGGGAGCTGGTGGGGCGGCCGCAGCGGGAGGTGGCAGACGCCCTCCGGACGCTGCTCGCCTGCCGCCGGTAGGTCGGCAGCCAGCGGCGATCAAGGGGTAGATCGCTGCGAGAAGTGCTCTTGTCGGTCCACGCCACTCGCCCCGCCGATGGCCACTTCACACATCCAGTGACCACTTCACACAAGGCCGGCCTTGTGTGAAGCCCGTGCTGGGTGTGTGGAGTCGACTGGGGCGACGCCGAAGGCGCCCTTGCGCTCTGAGGGGCGGCCCCGAACGATGCGCGGCGCCTCCGTTGCGACCGTCCACGCGTCCGCCGAGATCACCTCGATGACGGCGGGGATCACGGCTCAGGGCAGGACCGGGAAGTGCCGCCACCCCTCCCCGTCCCGGACGAACCGGGTCTTCGACGACGGCGAGGTCTCGGTGCCGCCCTGCCAGAAGTCGACGCGTTCCGGTTGGAGCAGGATCGTGGTCCAGCTCGGCGGCGCCTCGCGGGATGCCGGGTCGGCGGCGGCCGCGTCGAACGCCCGCTCGACGGCGCCGGGGGGCACGGCGTGGTCGGGCGGCCGCGTCTGCGGGAGGAGGGCCTCGTAGGCCCAGGCGAGGACCTGCAGCTCGCGGGCCTGGGTGCGGTAGGCGGCGCGGGAGGTCGCGGCGTCGAGCTCCTCGGCGCGGCCCTCCAGCACCACCTGCCGGGCCGCGGCCGGCCAGTGGAAGACGGCGGCGGCGCGCGGGTTGGCGGCGATGTCGCGGGTCTTCGTGGTGGGGGTGGAGGAGTGGAAGCGCACCCCGTCCGCATCGATCCGGGTGACGAGCACGATGCGGGCGTGCGGGACGCCGTCGGCGTCGGCCGTCGCGAAGGTCATCGTGCGTTGCTGGGCCTCCTCCGCCCACCGGGCCAGCACGGCGAGCGGGTCGCCGGAGAGCTCCTCAGGCACCGGAGGCCCCCGAGTGCACCAGCAGCACGATGCACGGCTGCGGCCCGACCTGGCGGAACCGGTGATCCACGCGCCCAGGGTATGCGATGGAGTCGCGGGGGTGGAGCGTGCTGAACCGGCTGGTGCCGTCCTCGCGCAGCTCCAGCTCGACGGTGCCGCCCGCCACGTAGAGCAGCTCCTGGCGCTCGTGGCGGAAGAACTCGCCGAACTCCTGAGGGGCGCCGACGAACTCGGTGACGTCGGCGCCGTCCGGGTCGTGCAGCAGCAGCCGGGCCCCACCCGGCTCCACCTCGACGAGCGCGGCGTCGCCCGCGCGGACGGCTTCACCACGCGGCCGGCCCGCGGCCCGGCCGAGGAGCGCCTGCTGGGTGGTGCCGAGCGCCGTCGCGATCCGGAACAGTGAGCGCATGGACGGACGGGTCCGGCCGAGCTCCAGCTGCGACAGGAACGGCTGGGAGAGCCCGGCCTGCGCCGCGACCTGCGCGAGGGTCATGCCGCGGTCGTGGCGCGCGGCGCGGATGGCGCGGCCCAGCCGGGTGTCCGCCGCTCGCTCGGGGTCGCTCGCGCTCCGCACTGTTTCACACGGCCGCGCGGACGCGGCAACGTCGCTGAAACATGGGCTCCCTAGCGTCCACCGATGTTGACTCCATCAATATTGTGCAGGTAGATGGCGGGTCGTATAAAGCGGGCCAAGGAGGAAGTTATCGACGCGGAACGGATCCACTCGATCGGGGCGCCGGATGCTCCGGCGCGGTTCTCGGGCGTGCAGCTGCGCTCCGTGCGCGGGGTCCGATTGCTGGACGGCACGGTCGCCGACCTGCACGTGGTGGACGGTCGCATCAGCTCGAACCCGGCGCGGGAGGCCAACCCGGGCGTGGACGTCGACGCCACGGGCTGGCGGGTCCTGCCGTCCGCGGTGGAGCCGCACGCGCACCTGGACAAGGCGCTCACCGCGCCCCGGGTCGACCCGTCCGTCGGCAACGACCTGCACGCCGCGATCGCGCAGTGGAAGGCGCTCGTGGCCGACATCGACGCCGCCGACATCGCCGAACGGGCACTCGCCGCCGTGCGGCGCTACGTCGCCAACGGGATCACCGCGATCCGCTCGCACGTGGACGTCCCGGACACCGGCGACCCGATGCGCGGCATCGACGCGCTGGTGGCCGTGCGGGAACAGCTGCGCGGGCGGGTCACGCTGCAGGTCTGCATGCTCGCCGGGCACGGCACGCCGGACGCGGTGCTGGCCGAGGCCGCTGCCCGCGGCGTCGACGTCATCGGCGGCTGCCCGCACATCGCACCCGACCCGCACCGCGAGATCGCGCGCATGCTCGACCTCGCCGAGCGGCTCGACCTGCCCGTCGACCTGCACGCCGACGAGCAGACCGGTCTCCCGCCGTCGGACGCCGGGCTCGACATCGTCGACCTCGCCGAGCAGGTGCTCGCCCGCGGGCTGCAGCAGCGGGTGACGGCGAGCCACTGCGTGCGCCTCGGCATGCTCCCGCCGGAGCGCCTCGCGCGGGTACTGGAGCTCGCCGCCCGGGCCGGCATCGGCATCGTCACGCTGCCGATCACGAACCTGTACCTGCAGGGGCGGGACGCCACGCACGCGCCGCCGCGCGGGATCGCCGCCGTGCGGCAGATCCTCGGCGCCGCCGTCCCGCTCGCCGCGGGCGCAGACAACCTGCGCGACCCGTTCAACCCGGCCGGGCGGGCAGACCCGTTCGAGACCACCTCCCTGCTGATGACGGCCGCGCACCTGCGCCCGCTGGAGGCGCTCGCCGCCGTCACCACCGGCGCGCGCACCGTGCTGGGGCTGCCGCCCGCAGGCACCGCGCCCGGTGCCGCGGCCGACCTCGTATTGGTCCCCGACGTCGATCTCGGGGACGTCCTCGCCGGTGCGGTGGACGCGCGGGTCGTGGTGTCCGGCGGCCGGGTGGTCGCCGACACCCGGACCGCCCGCAGCCTCGACCTGCCGGCCATGGCCGAGCGCGATGTTGCGCCCCGACCGCTGACCGATGTGAGGTAGCGACCGTGACCACCGAAATCGCAGAGCGCACCCGCACGCTGGACCTACGGGAGGTGACCAAGCGGTTCCCGACGGGCACCGTCGCGCTCACCGACGTGAGCCTCAGCCTGGAAGCGGGTGAGTTCGTCACCGTCGTCGGGCCGTCGGGCTGCGGCAAGTCCACCCTGCTGCGGCTCGCGTCCGGCCTGGAGAGCGCCACCGCGGGCACGATCGAGGTGGCCGCACGCGCCACCAGCTACGTGTTCCAGGACGCCACGCTGCTGGAGTGGCGCAGCGCACTGCGCAACGTCGAGCTGGTGGGGGAGCTGCGCTCCGTCCCGCGGGAGGAACGGCGGTCCCGCGCCCGCGCCGCGCTCGACCTCGTGGGCCTCACCGGGTTCGAGGCCCAGCACCCCCGGCAGCTCTCGGGTGGCATGCGGATGCGGGTCTCGTTGGCCCGCGCGCTGGTCGCGGAACCCGACCTGGCCCTCTTCGACGAGCCGTTCGGTGCGCTCGACGAGATCACCCGCCTGCAGATGCAGACCGAGCTGCAGCGGATCTTCCGGCAGGAGCGGTTCGCCGGACTGTTCATCACGCACTCGGTGTCGGAGGCGGTGTACCTGTCCACGCGCGTGCTCGTGATGAGCGGGCGGCCGGGCCGGATCGTGGCGGAGATCCCGATCCCGTGGGACTACCCGCGCTCGCCCGACCTGCGGTACTCGGCCGAGTTCGGCGAGATCACCGGACGCGTTTCGACGGCACTGGGAGAGCACTCATGACCGCGGTCGAGACCCGGCTCGAGACGCCTGCCCCGCAGGCCGGGCCGCCGCGCTCCGCAGCCCGGTCGGCGTTGCGGAGCTCCGCCCCGATCATCGGGGCGCTGCTGGGGTTCGTGGCGGTCTGGTACGCGGTCACCTACCTGGCGCTGCCGGCGAAGCAACGTTTCCTGCTGCCGCCCCCGCACGAGGTGTACGGCGGCGCCTTCTCCAATCCGCAGCTGATGGGCCCGATGATGGAGGCGCTGGCCCGCAGCTTCGCGGTGGCGCTCATCGGGCTCGCGGCCGCGGTGGTGCTCGGCATCTCCTACGCCGTGGTGATGTCGCAGTGGGCGTGGGCCGAGAAGGTCCTCTACCCGTACGCGGTGATCCTCCAGACGATCCCGATCCTCGCCCTGGTGCCCCTGATCGGGATCTGGCTCGGCTACTCCTTCCTCGCCAGGGTGGCGGTCTGCGTGATCATCGCGCTGTTCCCGATGGTCGCCAACACGCTGTTCGGGCTGCAGTCGGCGAGCGCCGCGGCGCACGACCTGTTCACGCTGAACAAGGCCACCCGGTGGCAGCGGCTGATGAAGCTGCAGTTCCCCGCCGCCGTGCCGTCGATCTTCACCGGGTTGCGCAACGCGGCCGGCCTCTCGGTGATCGGGGCGATCGTCGGTGACTACTTCTTCCAGCAGGGCTCGCCCGGGATCGGTGGCCTGCTGCGCGTCTACACCCAGCGCCTGCAGATGGAGGCGCTGCTCACGTCCGTCACGCTCACCGCGCTCTTCGGCGTCGTGATCTTCACGATCTTCGCCGTGCTCGACCGTGCCGTCGTCGGCCGCTGGTACGGCCGAGTCTCCCGCTGACCCCCGCCCACCACTGGAGCTCCCCATGATCCGCAGATCCGGCCCCATCGCCGCGACGGTCCTCGCGGTCGCGCTCGTCCTGTCCGCCTGCGGTGGGGGAGGGGACGAGTCCGGCGCCGCGGCCGGCCCCGCCGCGCCCGCCGCGGAGGCCGGCGGTCCGCTCGACCTCACCGGGGCCTGCCCCGCCAAGGTGGTGCTGCAGCAGGACTGGCAGCCCGAGGCCGAGCACGGTTCGATGTACTCGCTCGTCGGACCCGACTACCAGATCGACACGAGCACCAAGACGGTCACCGGCTCGCTCGTCACGCAGGGCGTGGACACCGGGGTGGACGTCGAGGTGCGGCCGGGCGGGCCGAACGTCGGGTTCCAGCCGGTGCCGGCCCTGATGTACCTGGACGACACGATCACGCTCGGCGCCGTCAACAGCGACGCGGCGATCGCCGCGTTCGCCGACCAGCCGACCGTCGCCGTCGCCTCGCAGCTGACGGTGAGCCCGCAGATCCTCATGTGGGATCCGGAGAGCCACCCGGGGATGAGCACCATCCGCGAGGTCGCCGCCAGCGGCGCGGCGGTCCTCACCTCCGGCGACATCGTCCCGGCCCTGCTGGCCGGGAAGGGCATCATCCAGAAGGGCCAGATCGACACCAGCTACGAGGGCACCCCCGCGCGGTTCGTCTCCGACCCGACGATCCTGCAGCAGGGCTTCGCGACGGCCGAGCCGTACGTCTACCAGAACGAGATCCAGGAGTGGGGTCGCCCGGTCGGCTACGAGCCGCTCGCGAACTACGGCTACTCGATCTACCCGGAGCCGCTCGCGGTGCGCGCCGACAAGCTCGAGGCGCTGCGGCCGTGCCTGCAGAAGCTCGTGCCGATCATGCAGCGGTCCCAGATCGACTACCTGAAGGACCCGGCCCCGACCAACCGCCTGATCGTCGAGCTCGTCGAGGCCTACCAGACCGGGTGGAGCTACTCGCCGGGCGTCGCGGAGTACTCCGCGAAGGCCCAGGTGGAACAGGGCTTCGTGAAGAACGACCCGGCGTCGGGGGTGTTCGGGAAGCTCGACCCGGACCGCATGCAGGAGATCGTGTCCACGTTCGGGCCGATCCTGCAGTCCCAGGGCACGATCACCAGCGTCCCGGACGCGGCGAGCCTCTACACCAACGACTTCATCGACCCGGACATCAAGATGGAGGGCCCGTGACCGTCGCGGAGCGCACCGCCGGAGCCGTCGCCGAGATCGCGCGGCTCGGCGTCGGCACGGTGTCGGTCGACCCGGCGCTGATCCTGAAGGTCTCGTCGGACTGGTCGCGCATGTCGCCGGTGCTGCAGGAGAAGGTGCCGGCCGGGCGCTACCTCGCCGACGCCGTCGTGCGCCCGACGCGGCCGGAGCACGTGCCGGAGCTGCTGCGCGTTGCCTTCGAGCACGACGTGCCCGTCACGCCGCGCGGCGCCGGCACCGGCAACTACGGGCAGGCCACCCCCTTCGACGGCGGCATCCTGCTCGACCTGCGCGGCCTCGACTCGATCACGGTGAACCCGGGCGGCACGATCACGGCAGGCGCGGGCGCCCGGCTCACCGCGATCGACAAGGCGGGTCGCGCGGCCGGGCGTGACATCTGGATGTACCCGTCCACGAAGACCTCCACGGTCGGCGGGTTCATCGGCGGCGGCAGCGCGGGCACCGGCACGATCGAGCACCGGACCACGGCTGACGGCTTCGTCGTCTCCGCGCTCGTCGCGCCCATGGACGGCAGCGGCACGATGCGCCGGATCACCGGCGACGAGCTCGATGCGTACATCCACACCTACGGCGTCACCGGCATCCTCGTCGACGTCGAGATCCGCACCGACCCCGCGCGGGACTGGGTGGCGGTCTACGGGAGCTTCGGCTCCTACGCCGACCTGGTGGCGGTGCACCGCTCGTTGCTGGACCTGCCGCAGCTGCCGCGGCTGGCGTCGGCCGACGAGCCCGCGCTCGTGCCGACGCTGACCGCGCCGCTCCCGCTCGACCCCACGCGGTACAGCCTGCGGGTGATCGCCGAGGCGTCCACCGCGGGTGAGGTGGAGCGGCGGATGGCCACGGGCGGCGAGCACGTCGCCACGCTCACCGACTACGCCGAGACCGACCGCCTCTCGGGCATGTCCTACAACCACCCGGTCTGGTTCTTCCAGCGCGGCAACCCGGGCCGAACGTACTTCCACATGGAGTCCGGCGGCACCCCGATCTGGGACGACCCGGACGCCGTGCGGGCGGTGTACGAGGGGCCCGTGCACCTGCACCTGGAACTGTTCGGCCACGGCCCCGGCGCCATGATCGTCGCCGAGTACCGGGGGGAGGAGGCCCTGCTCGCAGGCATCCCGAAGCTCGACGCGATCGGGGTGGGCGTCCACTCGCCGCACCAGTGGTACGTCGACCGCAACGTGGAGCTCGCCATCGAGGTCGCCCGTCTGACCGACCCGAAGGGGCTGCTCAACCCGGGCAAGCTCACGGCCACCCCGCCCGTGGACACGCGCGTGAACATCGGGGTGCGGTGATGGTGCCCAGGTTCATCGACCTCACCGCGCCGCAGGTGGCCGCGCTGCCGCCGGACACCGTGGCCGTGCTCCCGCTCGGCGCGATCGAGCAGCACGGGCCGCACCTGCCGGTCTCCACCGACTACGTGACGGCGAGCGAGGCGGCGGAGGCGGCCGTGCGGGCCGTCGCCGAGGCCGGCACCGCGCCGGTGGTGCTGCTGCCCGCCCTCGCCTACACGAAGTCCGACGAGCACCACTGGGCGGCCGGCACGATCTGGCTGTCCTGGGACACGCTGATGCGCACCCTCGTGGACATCGGCCGGTCGCTCTCGACGTCGGGCATCTCGCGGCTGCTGTTCGTCAACGGGCACGGCGGCAACTCCGCGCTGGGCCAGGTGGCGTGCCGCGAGATCCGGATCCGGTTCGGGCTGCGCACGTTCTTCGCGCACCTCTCGGTGCCGGCGGACCAGGGCGGGCGGACGTCGGCGGAGAACGAGTTCGGGATGGGCGTGCACGGCGGCCACGGCGAGACGTCGCTGATGCTGCACCTGCGGCCCGACCTGGTGCACATGGAGCACGCGCGGCGGAACGTGCCCGAGGGGCTGCTCGACTACGAGCACATCGGGTTCGGCAAGCCGGTGTCGTTCGGCTGGACGAGCGCCGACTTCGGACCCGACGGCCACGTCGGCGACCCCACGGGGGCCAGCGCCGAGCACGGGAAGATGATCTTCGAGGGGGCGGTGGGCCGGCTCACCGAGGTGATCGTCGAGGCCCACCGCTTCACCACCCCCGCCCCGTGAGGGAGCGGAGCGACCGGAGCATCGATGCGCTCACGACCTCGGTGGCATGCCGTCACCGGTAGCGTTCGGGGGTGCCCGTGATCCGTCCCTACCGGCCGGGGGACCGCGCCGCCGTCGCCGAGATCTGCGTGCTCACCGGCGACTCCGGAGGCGACTCCCGCGAGCGGTTCCCCGACCCCGACCTGCTGCCGAGTGTCTTCGCGCTGCCCTACGTCGACCGCGAGCCCGAGCTCGCATTCGTACTCGACGACGGTGGCACCGCGGTCGGGTACGTGCTCGGCACGGCCGACACCGCGGCCTTCGTGAAGTGGTTCCGGGAGGAGTGGCTGCCCCGGTTCGGCGAGCGCTACCCGTTGCCGGAGCGGCCCGCCACGCCGCTCGAGTGGCTGGTCGGCGTGCTCCACAACCCGGAGCGGATGCTCGTGCCCGAGGTGGCCGACCACCCGGCGCACCTGCACATCGACCTGCTGCCCGGGTACCAGGGGGCCGGACACGGCCGGGCCCTCATGACCACGTTCCTGCGGGCGCTGGGCGGGATGGGGGTGCCTCGGGTGCACCTCCAGATGGACCCGGCCAACACCCGCGCGCGGGCGTTCTACGACCGGATGGGGTTCCACGAGATCGCCGTGGCGGGCTTCCCGAGCGGCGCGTTCCTCGGCCGCGCCACGATCACCGCGTAACGCCGGCCCCGCTCGCGCAGCGAGCGTCGTATCGTGCTCCCGGAGGGGGAGCGATGAGCGGTCGCGGGTGGGTGCTGTTCGCGGCGATGGGCATCCTGTGGGGAATCCCGTACTTGATGATCAAGGTGGCCGTGGGGGGCGTGTCGGTCCCGGTGCTCGTGTTCGCGCGCACCGCGGTCGGCGCGGCGGTCCTGCTGCCGCTGGCGCTGCGCGCGGGTCGGCCGGCGTGGCTGCGGGAGCGCTGGCTCCCGCTGCTCGCCTTCGCGACGATCGAGATCATGATCCCGTGGGGGCTGCTGTCGGACGCGGAGCGCCACATCACCAGCTCGATGACGGGCCTGCTCATCGCGGCCTCGCCGATCGTCGCCGTGCTGATCGGCCGCCTCACCGGAGATGCGGAGCGGCTCGGGACGGCGCGGTGGGCGGGCCTCGCGGTCGGGTTCGCGGGCGTGGCCGTGCTCGCCGGGCCCGCGCTGGGCGACGGGAGCCCGTGGGCGATCGTCGAGGTGTTGCTGGTGGCGGTCTGCTACGCCACGGCACCGATCATCGCCGCGCGGCGGCTGGCCGACGTGCCCACGCTCCCCATGACGGCCGTGTGCCTCGGTGGGGCGGCGCTCGTCTACGCCACGCCCGCCGTCCTCACCTGGCCGGCCGCGCTGCCCGACAGCCGGGTGCTCGCCGCGCTCGCCGGCCTCGCCGTGCTCTGCACGGCGCTGGCGTTCCTCGTGTTCTTCGCCCTCATCCGGGAGGTCGGGCCGTCGCGGGCGCTCGTGTTCACGTACGTGAACCCCGCGGTGGCGGTCACGGCGGGCGTGCTCGTGCTCGGGGAGCCGCTCACCGCGTCGATCGTCGTGGCGTTCGCGCTGATCCTCGCGGGCTCCGTGCTGGCCACGGCGCCGCGGGCGCGCAAGGCCGTCACACCCGTCGGGTCTCCCGAATGCAGATGACGGCGATCAGGCTGATCACCGCGACCACCACCATGTACCCCGACACCGCGAGCGAGGTGCCGGTGGAGGTCTGCAGCGCGGTGGCGATCAGCGGCGCGAACCCACCCCCGATCACCGCGCCGACCGCGTAGGAGAACGAGGCGCCGCTGTAGCGGTAGCGGGGTTCGAACATCTCGGAGAAGAGCGCCGACTGCGGGCCGTACGATGCGCCGAGCCCGATCGTCAGGACGATCACCGAGACGATCATCAATGCGGTCGACTTCGTGTCGACGAGCAGGAAGAACGGCACCGGCCACACCACCAGCAGCACCGAGCCGACGAGGTACACGGGCTTGCGGCCGACCCGGTCCGACCACTGCGCCGACACGATGATGCTCACCAGCCACGAGACGCTGCCGATGATCACGACGATCAGCATCGTGGTGCGGTCGACCTTCAGCACCGACGTGCCGTAGGAGAGCAGGTAGGCGAGGAAGACGTAGCCGATCGCGGTGTTGGCGATGAAGCTGACCGAGGCCAGCAGCAGCTCGCGGGGCCGCTCGCGCAGCACGTCCATCATCGGCACCCGGGCCCGGACGTTCTCGTCGCGCAACGCCGCGAACACCGGGCTCTCCTCGATGCGCAGCCGGATGAACAGCCCGATGCCGACGAGCACGATGCTGAACAGGAACGGCAGCCGCCAGCCCCAGCTGGCGAACTGCTCGTCGTCGAGCACGCCGACGGCCACGAACACCAGCTGGGCGAGGATCAGCCCGGCCGGCACCCCGATCTGCGAGTACGAGCCGTACAGGCCCCGCTTCCCCTCCGGCGCGTGCTCGACGGCCATGAGCGCGGCTCCGCCCCACTCACCACCGGCCGACAGGCCCTGGAGCAGCCGCAGCACGAGCAGCAGCACGGGTGCGAGCAGGCCGATCTGGTCGTAGGTGGGCAGCAGCCCGACCCCGACCGTCGCGAGTCCCATGAGCAGCAGCGATGCGATGAGCATCGCCTTGCGGCCGACCCGGTCGCCGAAATGGCCCCAGATGATGCCGCCGATCGGCCGGGCGAGGAAGCCGACGCCGAGCGTCGCGAACGCGGCGAGCGTGGCGGACGCCGGTTCCAGCGTGGTGAAGAACTGCGAGCCGAACACCAACGCGGCGGCGGTGGAGTAGATGAAGTAGTCGTACCACTCGATGGTCGTGCCGACCGCGCTCGCGAGCGCCACCCGCCGCAGCTGGTTCGGGCGCGAACCCGCCTCCGCGGCAGCGACCTTCGACATCGGGTCCACCCCGGCCACCTCCTCCTGTGCTGCGCACACGATCTAGCGCGTGGACCTGGCCGTCAACCGTGGGTTGGCACCGTGGTTGCCGGCGTGCGGGGGCCAGCGCGATCATCGTGACCATGAGCGCGCGTTGCCCCGCCGGTGACCTCGATCAACTCCTCGCCGAACAGGTCGGCTACTACCGCGCTGTCGCACCGGAGTACGAGGACCACGCCTTGCCGTTCGACGCCGGCGACGAGCTATCGGCGGCCCTCGACGCGTTCGGGCCGACCGGCAGCGTTCTCGAACTCGCCTGCGGCCCGGGCATCTGGACCGCACAGCTCCTCCGCCACGCCACGGAGGTCACGGCCGTGGACGCGTCACCCGAGATGATCGGGATCGCTTCGGCCCGCATCAAGGGCGAACGCGTGCGGTTCGTCGAGGCGAACATCTTCGACTGGGAACCGGACCGCCGGTACGACGTGGTCTTCTTCGGCTTCTGGCTCTCGCACGTGCCGCTGGAGCGGTTCGCGTCGTTCTGGTCGCTGGTCGCCGACTGCCTGGAGCCGGGTGGGCGCGTGTTCTTCGTCGACGACGCGTACCGCACGCCCGACGAGCTCGTCGAAGGTGAGTCGTCCTCGACGATCCTCCGCCGCTTGAACGACGGGTCTGCCCACCGGGCCGTCAAGGTGCCCCACCGGCCGGACGAGCTCGAGGAGCGACTGGCCCGGGTCGGATGGCGGGTGGAGGTTCGGGCCACGACGACCGGACCGTTCTACTGGGGAGCAGGAAGCCCGGCCTGACGGCCGCCGTCAGCCGGTCCAGCCGGGGCGCACGAGACCGCTCTCGTACGCGAGCACCACCACCTGCGCGCGGTCGCGCGCGGCCAGCTTGATCATGGCCCGGCTGACGTGCGTCTTCGCCGTCGCCGGGCTCACGACGAGGCGCTCGGCGATCTCGTCGTTGGACAGGCCGGCGGCCACCAGCGCCACCACCTCGCGCTCGCGGTCGGTGAGCTGGTCCAGCAACGCCGTGATCTGCTTGGCCGGCTGCGGCGGCTTGGCCCGCGCCGCGAACTCCTCGATCAGGCGCCGCGTGACCACGGGGGAGAGCAGCGCGTCGCCCCCGTGCACCACGCGGATCGCGTGCACCAGCTCCACCGGCTCGATGTCCTTCACCAGGAAGCCGCTCGCGCCGTTGCGGATGGCGTCGAAGACGTACGCGTCCTCGGCGAACGTCGTCAGCACGATGACCTTCACACCCGTGAGACGCGGGTCGGCCACGATGTCCTTGGTGGCGTCGAGGCCGTTGCGGCCCGGCATGCGGATGTCCATCAGCACGACGTCCGGCTTGGTGTCGCGGGCCATCGTGACGGCGGTGGCGCCGTCCTCGGCCTCGCCGACCACCTCGATGTCCGGCTGCGCACGCAGCAGCGCGCGGAACCCGGCGCGCACCAGCGCCTGGTCGTCCACCAGCAGCACGCCGATCACCGGCAACCTCCCGTCGTGAGCAGGTGAGCGTCCACCCGGAACCCGCCACCCGGGCGTGGGCCCGCCGTGAGCGTGCCACCGAGAGCCGCGGCGCGCTCGCGCATCCCGGGGAGCCCGTTGCCGCCTCCCGCGCTCCCCGCGGGGCCCGTGCCGTCGTCGTCGATCCGCATCGTGATCCCGTCCTCGGTGTAGGTCAGCAGCACCGACGCCCGCGCGGGCCCCGCGTGCTTGCGGGCGTTCGTCAGCGCCTCCTGGATGATCCGGTACGCGGCCGTGTCGACGCTCGGCGGCAGCTCCCGCGGCTCGCCGCCGACCTCGACGGTGACCGGCAGCCCGGCGGCCCGGGTGGCCTCCACGAGATCGTCCAGCCGGGCGAGCCCGGCCACGGGCTGGTGCGGCGGCTCCTCGTCCACCCCGCGCAGCACGCCGAGGGTGGAGCGCATCTCGCGCAGCAGGTCGCGGCTGGACTGCTTGATCGCGGTCAGCGCGGAGCGGGCCTGCTCGGGGTCGTCGTCCATCAGGTAGAGCGCCACGCCGGCCTGCACGTTGATGAGCGAGATGTGGTGGCCGAGCACGTCGTGCAGGTCGCGCGCGATCTGCAGCCGCTCCTCGCTGCCGCGGCGGCGCTCTGCCTCGGCCGCCGCGGCCTTCGCCTGCTCGCGGCGTTCGCGCCGGGCCCGCCACAGCTCGGCGGCCGCGACGAACACGGCGATCCACGCCAGCCACCCCGACGCGCCGGGCAGCGGGAACCCCTGTTCCGGGTGGCGCAGCACGTACACCACCAGGACACCGGCGAAGGTGACGGCGGCGATCGCGTATCCCGCGCGCCGGTGGCCGCGGCCGACGGTGGTGCCGAGCGCGACGATCGACGCGAGCGGCACCGGCCCGAACGGGTAGCCGGCGGCGAGGTAGACCAGGAGCACCCCGGCGGTCCCGGCGAACACGGCGGGTGGGTTCCACCGGCGGAAGACCAGCGCGGCGGGCCCGGCGAGCAGCAGCAGCCTGCCGAGCACGTCGAGGTGGCGCGAGCCGGTGCCGAACTCCTGGGCGAACGTCGTGCCGACGAGGGTGAACACGGCGACGGCGACGGGGAGCACCACGGTGGGCAGGACCCCCGCCCACCAGGTCGGACGCCCGCCGGTTCGCATGTGCCGACGCTAACCCGCGATCGCCCTGCGCACCTCCGTCCGCGGGAGTGCCTCGTCCTACTGCCTGCGGCGTACGGCACGGCGGCGGGCACGACGTAGCGTGCCGGTGTGATCGAGGACGGGGCACAGGTCGTGGCGCGCGTGGTGCGCGGCGGGGTGACGGAGTCGGTGCACCGGGGGCACGCGGTCGTGCTGGCGCCGGACGGATCGGAACTGCTGCGCCGCGGCGATCCGGACGGGGCGTTCCTCCCGCGGTCGGCGCTCAAGCCCGTGCAGGCCGTTGCGATGCTGCGCAGCGGGCTCGACCTCGACGGCGAGCTGCTCGCGCTCGCGTGCGCCAGCCACTCCGGCGAGCCGGACCACCTCGCGGGCGTGCGCCGCGTCCTGGCGGGCGTGGGCCTGGACGAGGCCGACCTCGACAACACCCCCGCCCTCCCGCTCGACGCCGATGCCGCGACCGCGTGGGTGCTCGCGGGGAACAAGCCCACACCGCTCACCCAGAACTGCTCGGGCAAGCACGCCGCGATGCTCGCCACCTGCGTGGCCGCGGGCTGGGACCGCGCCGGCTACCGGGATCCGGACCACCCGTTGCAGCGGGCGGTCCGGGCCGCGGTCGCCGCGCTGACCGGCGACGGCGTACCGGCCCACGTCACCGTGGACGGCTGCGGCGCCCCGCTCTTCTCCTGCACGCCGGCCGGCCTGGCCCGCGCGTTCGCGCGGATCGCCACCGCCCCGGAAGGCACGCCGGAGCAGCGCGTGGCGACGGCCGTGCGCACGCACCCGTGGTGGGTCGGCGGCACCGGCCGCTTCCCCACCCGGCTGATCGAGGCCGTGCCCGGGCTCGTCGCGAAGGACGGTGCGGAGGGCGTGTTCGCCGCGGCGCTACCCGGCGGGGGAGCGCTGGCGGTGAAGATCGCCGACGGCTCCCCGCGTCCGCTGCCGGCGGTGGTCACGACGCTCCTGGGGACGCTCGGCGTCTCGGGGTTGGCCGACGTCGGCCACGTCCCGGTGCTGGGCCACGGCGAAGCGGTGGGCGAGGTCGAAGCGGCCCTCTGACCGGCGAGTGGCGAAGCGACTGCTCGCACACCAACTCTTGCGCCCGCACACGAACTGCAGTTGCTGTATGAGCACCACCGTTGGTGTGTGACGAGCCGCTCTGCGCTCAGACGAGGGCCGCGCGGATCAGCTCCACCGGGTGGTGAGCCCTCCGCGTCGTTCCGTGCGCGATCTGCTGGCGGCACGAGACACCGGTGGCCGCGATGACCGTGGCCCCGGGCTCGGCGCGGACCGCGGGGAAGAGGCGGTCCTCGCCCACCTTCATCGACACCTCGTAGTGCTCGGCCTCGAACCCGAACGAGCCGGCCATCCCGCAGCACCCCGCATCGACCTCGACGACCTCGGCGCCCGGGATCCGGGAGAGTAGGGCCACCGTGGCTGCGGTGCCGACCTCCGCCTTCTGGTGGCAGTGGCCGTGGTAGAGGATCCGGTGCCCGGCCGGCCAGGCGTCCTCGCGCAGGCGCAGTGCACCGTCGTCGATGGCCTCGACCAGCAGCTCGTCGACGAGCCGGGCGCGGCCGGCCACGTCGGCGACGCGGGGGTCGTCGGCGCCGAGCAGGGCGCGGTGCTCGTCGCCGAGGGTCAGCACGCAGGACGGCTCGACGCCCGCGATCGGGCCCTCGGTGCCCGCCAGTGCGTCCACCAGTCCGGACGCCTGCCGCTTGGCCTGGTCGAGCATGCCCTTGGAGAACGCGGCCCGCCCGCAGCAGCCGCTCGACTCCAGCCGGACGTCCCACCCGGCCCGCTCGAGCAGCTCGATGGCGGCGATGCCGATCGCGGGCTCGGTGAAGGAGGTGAACGAGTCGCCGAGGAAGGTGAGGGGCCCCCGGCTCCCCGTGTCAGCAAAGTGGCTTTGCTGACGCGTGGCGTCCTGAAAGTGGCTTTGCTGACGTCCACGGGAGCCGTGGAACCACGTCAGGAGCGTCTCCTGGGCGAACGTGGGGAGAGGGCGTTCCGGGGCGATGCCGATCGCCTTCGCGAAGGCCTTGCGCAGGGCGGGCACGCGGTTGGGGAGGTTGGCCAGCGGCGCGCTCGCGGCCCCCAGCCGGTTGAGGCCCCGGATCCCGGCGAACACCCGGGAGCGGAGCGGGATGCCCGTCGTCTCGTGCTTGTGGTGCAGGGCCTCGGCCTTGAGCGTGGCCATGTCCACCGAGAGCGGGCACTCGCTCTTGCAGGCCTTGCACATGAGGCACAGGTCGAGCACCTCGTGCAGCCGCTCGTCGCCGAGGGCGGTGTGCGGGTCGGGCTCGGACAGCGCCTTGACCAGCGCGTTGGCCCGGCCGCGGGTGGCGTCCTCCTCGCGGTGGGTGGCCATGTAGGACGGGCACATCACGCCGGTGTCGTCCTTGCGGCACAACCCGATGTTCTGGCAGCGGTCGGCGGCGCCGCGCATCCCGTGCTGCCCGCCGGCGACGACCGTGAGGTCGAGCATCGTGGTGAGCGGCCCGGCCGGCGGCAGCGCGGGCTCCCGCAGGTTGTCGGTCATCGACGGGGCATCGACGATCTTGCCGGGGTTCATCCGCCCGTGCGGGTCGAAGATCCCCTTGACCCGGCGCATGGCCTCGTAGAGCTCGTCGCCGAACAGGTGCCGGTTGAACTCGCTGCGGGCGAGGCCGTCGCCGTGCTCGGAGGAGTTGGCGCCGCCGAACTCGGCGACGAGGTCGCGGATCTCCTCGGCCACGGCTCGCATCTTCGCGACCTCCTCGGGGCGGGAGAGGTCGACGAACGGGCGCACGTGCAGGCAGCCCACCGACGCGTGACCGTAGAAACCGGCGCGCATGCCGTGCCGCTCGAGCACCTTCGCGAACCGCTCGCTGTACTCGGCGAGCCGTTCCGGGCCGACGGCGGTGTCTTCGACGAACGCCGCGGGCCGGTTGGCGCCGGTGCTGGCGGCCATCAGCAGCCCGAGCCCCGCCTTGCGGACCTTGAGCAGTGCCGACTGCTGCGCCGGGGTCTCGGCGAGGAGCGTGTGGTAGCCGTGGCCGTTGCGCTTCCACACCGCGTCGAGCCGCTCCAGCTGGGCCCTCAGCTCCGCGGGGTCGTCGCCGCTGAACGAGACGAAGAGCAGCGCCTCCGGGTCGTCCTGCAGGATCTCGCCGAGCGCGGCGTACTCGAGCTTCGAGCGGGACAGGTCGAGGATGGTGCGGTCCATCAGCTCGACGGCCGACGGCTCGCAGGACAGCGCGTCATGGGTGGCGTTGATCGCGGACTGGGTGGAACGGAAGTGCCCCACCGCGATCACGGTCTTCGCGGGCTTGGGCACGAGCCCGACCACGGCCTCGGTGGCGACGACGAGCGTGCCCTCCGAGCCCACGACGAACCGGGCCAGGTCGAACGAGGCCCCATCGGCCGGTTCGGTGAGCCGGTCCAGCCGGTACCCGCCCGCCCGGCGCCAGAACTTGGGGAAGCCGGTGGCGATCGCGTCCCGGTGCGCGTCGACGAGGGCCGGTAGCTCGCGGTAGAGCCGCCCCTCGAGGGTGTCCGCACCTGCGCGGCGGGCCCGCTCGGCGTCGTCGACCGGCCCGAACCGCGCGGTGGAGGCGTCGGAGAGCACCACGTCCAGCTCTCGGACGTGGTCGATCGTCATCCCGTACCGGACGGAGCCGCTGCCTGCCGAGTTGTTGCCGATCATCCCGCCGATCGTGGCGCGGTTGGACGTCGACGTGTCCGGCCCGAACATCAGCCCGTGCGGGGCGGCGGCCCGGTTGAGCTGGTCCTGCACCACGCCGGGCTGCACGCGCGCGGTGCGGGCCTCCGGGTCGAGCTCGACGATCGCGCTCATGTGCCGGGAGAAGTCGAGCACCAGCGCCTCGCCGACGGTCTGCCCGGCGAGGCTCGTGCCGCCGCCACGGGGGAGCACGGGCACGCCGTGCTCGCCCGCGAGGCGCACCGCGGTGACGACGTCGCCCGCGTGCCGAGGCGCGACCACGCCGATCGGCGTGATCGAGTACATGCTGGCGTCGCGGGAGAAGAGGTGGCGGGTGTAGTCGTCGAACAGGACCTCGCCGTCGAGCTCGCGGTCGAGAGCCTGCTGGAGCTCGGTTCCGACCCTCGAGACGTCCCTCAAGACGCTGCCTCCCGCAGGTGTTCCAGTGCCGCTTCCACACCGCCCGGCTTGATCGGAACGCCGGCGAGCTGCAAGCCCATCTGTACCCCGCCGAGGGTGCCGGCGAGCGTCAGGTCGTTGAAATGGCCGAGATGGCCGATGCGGAAGATCTTGCCGGCGAGCCTGCCGAGCCCCGCGCCGAGGGACATGTCGAACTTCTCGAGGATCACCCGCCGCACCTCGTCGGCGTCGTAGCCGTCGGGCAGGAGCACGGCGGTGAGGGAGCCGGAGTGCTCGCGCTCGTCGGCGCACAGCACCTCGAGACCCCACGCGCGCACCGCGGCCCGGGTGGCCGCGGCGTGCCGCTGGTGGCGGGCGAAGACCCGGGGCAGCCCCTCCTCGGCGAGCATCGCGCACGCCTCGCGCAGGCCGTAGAGCAGGTTGGTGCCCGGCGTGTACGGGAAGAACCCGCGCGCGTTGGCCTCGATCATCGGGGCCCAGTCCCAGTACGAGCGGGGCAGGCCCGCCGAGCGCGACGCGGCGAACGCCTTCTCGCTGACCGCGTTGAAGCCGAGGCCCGGCGGCAGTATCAGGCCCTTCTGGGACCCGGCGACGGTGACGTCCACGCCCCACTCGTCGTGGCGGTAGTCGATCGAGGCGAGCGAGGAGATCGTGTCGACGAGCAGCAGCGCCGGATGGCCCGCCTCGTCGATCGCTGCGCGCACGTCGGGCACGCGGCTGGTGACGCCGGTCGACGTCTCGTTGTGCACCACGCAGACGGCCTTGATCGTGTTCTCCCGGTCGGCGGCGAGCCTGCGGCCGATCTCGGCGGGGTCGGCCCCGTGGCGCCAGTCCCCGGGGATCACCTCGACCTGGAGCCCGAGCCGACCGGCGAGCTCGGACCAGAGCGTGGAGAAGTGCCCGGTCTCGCTCATCAGGACGCGGTCGCCCGGGCTGAGCGTGTTGACCAGCGCCGCCTCCCACGCCCCCGTGCCCGACGACGGGTAGATCACGACGGGCCCCGACGTGCCGAACACCGGACCGAGCGCGGCCAGCACGGCCTTCGTCAGCTCGGCGAACTCCGGCCCGCGGTGGTCGATCGTGGGCGCGGCCATCGCCCGCAGCACCCGGTCGGGCACGTTCGTGGGCCCGGGGATCTGCAGGAAGTGGCGCCCTCCGGTGATGTGCACGCGGACCTCCAAGTCGCATCTCGGGTTGACGCTCCGAGTGGTCCGAACCATACTCCAGCCGGAATCTGACTTCCGCGATACGGAACACCCTCCGACAACGCTGCCGTGAGGAAGTGCCCATGTCCATTCACGTGATCTCGATCCTCGTCCTGGTGGTCGCGTTCGTGATCGCCACCCTGCTCCCCATCAACCTGGGCGCCATCGCGCTGGTCGCGGCGTTCCTCATCGGCTCGATCGTCCTGGAAGGGTCGCCCGACGACGTCGCCGACGGGATCTTCGACGGCTTCCCGGGCAGCCTGTTCGTGACGCTGGTCGGCGTCACGTTCCTGTTCGCGATAGCCAGGGCGAACGGCACGGTCGACTGGCTGGTCCACAGAGCGGTGCAGGGGGTCCGCGGCCGCATCTGGCTCATCCCGTGGATCATGTTCGCGGTCACCGCGTTGCTCACCGCCTTCGGATCGGTGGTGCCGGCAGCCGTCGCGATCATCGCGCCGATCGGGCTCAGCCTCGCGGTGCAGCACCGGATCAACCCGGTGCTCATGGGCCTGTCGATCATCAACGGGGCCACGGCGGGCGGCTTCTCGCCGATCAGCATCTTCGGCGGGATCACCAACGGCGTCGTGGCGGGCGCCGGGCTGCCCGGGAGTCCGGTGACCCTCTTCCTGGGCAGCCTCGTGTTCAACATCGTGCTCAACGTCGTCATGTTCTTCCTGTTCGGCGGGCGGCAGCTCATGGGCCGCGTGGTCGAGGAGCCGGCCGGCGTGGGCGCCACCGAGGTCTCGCCCGCGGGTGGGCCGGGGGCGGCCAAGGGCGCCACAACGGGCGCGACCGGGGCCGCCTTCACCGAGGGCGAGCACCGGACGGTCACCACGCTCGACCTCAACCGTTCGCTCACGCTCGTGGCGCTGCTCGGCGTGGCGATCGGCGCACTGGCGTTCCAGCTCGACGTGGGCCTGCTCGCCGTCACCGCCGCCGTCGTGCTCTCACTGGTGGCCCCGAACTCGTACAAGGGTGCGGTCGCCCAGGTCGCGTGGCCGACGGTGCTGCTGGTCTGCGGGATCGTCACCTACGTCAACCTGATGCAGGAGAACGGCACGATCGACTTCGTGGGCGAGGCGGTGGCGGGCGTCGGCGTCCCCCTGATCGCCGCGCTGCTGATCTGCTACATCGGCGCGGTGGTCTCGGCGTTCGCCTCCACCACCGGCATCCTCGCCGCGCTGATCCCGCTCGCCGTCCCGCTGCTGCTCGGGGGCCAGCTCGGGGCCATCGGCGTGGTCACCGCGCTGGCGATCTCGTCGTCCGTCGTCGACTCCAGCCCGTACTCCACGTCGGGCGCGCTCACCGTGGCGAACACGCCGGAGTCGGAGCGCGACTACGTCTACCGCAGGCTCATGCAGTGGGGCTTCACGATGGTGCTGATCACACCCATCGTGACCTGGTTGATCCTGGTGGCTCCGGGTTGGCTGTAGGCATGACTGATCTCCTCGTCGAGCAGGACGGCCCGGTCCTGCGGGTGACCTTCAACCGGCCGCAGGCGCACAACGCGCTCACGTTCGCGATGTACGAGGGTGTGCACGACGCCTGCGAGAAGGCCGACGCCGACCCGGACATCCGGGTGCTCGTGCTGCGCGGGGCGGGCGGGAAGTCGTTCGTCTCGGGCACCGACATCGCCCAGTTCGCGGGATTCGACGGTGCGGCGGGCGTCGCGTACGAGGAGCGGATGACCCGGGTGCTGCGCCGGCTGGAGGACACCGCGGTCCCCACCGTCGCCGCGGTGGACGGCTACTGCGTCGGCGGCGGACTCGCCCTCGCCGCGACGTGCGACCTGCGGATCGCGACCACCGCAGCGCGGTTCGGCGTGCCGATCGCGCGGACGCTGGGCAACTGCCTGTCGATGGACACGTGCGCCCTGCTGATGGCGCACCTCGGTCGCTCGCGCGCCCTGGACATGCTCCTGCGCGCCCGCCTGCTCGACGCCGCGGAGGCGCACGCCGCCGGGTTCGTCACCCAGCTCGTCGACGACTCCGCGGCGCTCGACGCCGCGCTCGCCGAGACAGTCGCCACGCTCGCGTCGCACGCGCCGCTGTCGATGTGGGCCACCAAGCAGACGGTCGCGCGACTGCGGCGGGCCGGCCTCCCGGAGGGCGACGACATCGTCGCCCGCGTGTACGGGAGCGCGGACTTCGCGTCGGCGGTGGCCGCCTTCGCCCGGAAGGAGCGCGCCACCTGGACCGGTGCGTGAGCGCCACGGCCTAACCTGGAGGCCCGGACCTGGCAGGAGGAGCACGGTGGGCGCAGTGAGCCAGCCGGACCGCAGCGGTGGCGTGCAGTCCCTCGACCGCGCGTTCGCGCTCCTGGAGCACATGGCCGACGCCGGAGGGGCCGTCGCGCTCTCGGAGCTGGCCACCCGGTCCGGGCTGCCGCTGCCGACCATCCACCGCATCGTCCGCACGCTGGTGGCGTCCGGGTACGTCCGCCAGCTCCCGTCGCGCCGGTACGCGCTCGGCCCGCGCCTGATCGGGCTCGGCGAGGCCGCGTCCCGGATGCTCGGTGAGTGGGCGCGCCCGCAGCTCACCGAGCTCGTCGACCAGGCCGGTGAGACGGCCAACCTCGCGATGCTCGACGGGGATGCCGTCGTCTACGTCGCTCAGGTGCCGTCGCGGCACTCGATGCGGATGTTCACCGAGGTCGGCAGGCGGGTGCCGGTGCACTGCACCGGCGTCGGGAAGGTGCTGCTGGCCCAGCTTCCGTCCGGCGAGGTCCGCGCGATGATGGCCCGGGCCGGGATGGCGGCCCAGACCCCGCACACGATCACCGACCCGGACCGGCTCGAGCGGGAGTTGGAGCGCATCAGGGCGCAGGGCTACGCCGTCGACGACGCCGAGCAGGAGCTGGGCGTGCGCTGCGTGGCCGTCGCGGTGCCGGGCGGCCCGGCGTCCACCGCGCTCTCGGTCTCCGGTCCCGACACCCGGGTGACGTGGGCGGCCGTCGAGCGGATCGTGCCGATGCTGCAGGCGGCGGCCGCCGCGCTCGCCGGGCACCTGGCCGCCCGTGGGGCGATGGCGTGAAGACGCGGTAACACTTCTGGGTTACTCCCCCGGTTGCCGGATGCGAAGCGGCCGCATGGCTGGTAGGCCGTTGCGGGTACCCCCGACTAGGGAGGTGAGCGGCATGGAGTGGACCGCTGACGACGATCAGCAGCTCGCCGAAGCCGTGCGCCGGCACGATGCCGGGGAGGACCCCTGCGCCCGCCCCGGCGAGACGACGGTGCCGGAGTGGGCCATGATCTCGATCGTGCTGGGGCTCGTGGCGCTGACGGGCTCGGTCTTCGCCGTGGTCGTGGTCGCGGCGTTCGGTTCGGTCTGGTGGTTGTTGCGCACGGCCGATGCCGTGGAACCCAGCGAACGGGACGCGGGCCGCGAGGCGCGCGGGCCGTTCGGCGGGCCCGGCATCTGGCTCTGACGACGACTGCCCGGACGACGACTTCCGGACGACGACTACTGCGTGTTCGGTCACCGGATGAACCGGCGACCGATCAGGGGAGATAACCTCCCCGACCGTGGCAGGCTTCTTCGACCACGTCGCCGATCACCACGCACAGCGCTGGCTGGCCGGCCTGATGGACCAGGTGGGTGACGCAGGGCTCGCCGCCGCGGCGGGCGTTCCCGCGCTGCTGGCGGCGGTGGACCAGCACGCCGCGGGCGTGCGGGACATCCTGCTGCTCGGCGTCGAGGGCTCGGCTGCGGCCGCGGCGGCCGTTCTCCTCGCCGGTTACGCCAAGGGCCTGCTCGACCAGGCCGGCACCGACGCGGCCGGGCTGCGGGCCGCGGTGGGGGAGTGCTGGCACAGGGCGGACTGGCTCACCGTCCGCGTGCTCGCCGTCTGCGCGCTGAGCCGCGACGACCGCTGGCGCCGCTCGCCCGCCCCGTTGTTCGAGGCCTGAGCCGCCTCACCTCGCCAGCAGGCCCGCGAGGTAGGTACGGACGAACCGCACGAGCGAGGCCCTGAAGTCCGGGTGGAGGGCCATGTGGGGGTCCTCCGCGTGCAGGGCGGCCACCTGCGGTGAAGGGTGCGCCGCCTGCCAGAGCCCGGCGGCCGCGATCCCCGACATCGCGAACAGGTCGAAGCACGCCTCCGCGTCGAGCGCGGGAAGCGCCCGCTGCAGCGCGGGCACCACCTGCTGGAGCGACGCGTTGACGGCCTGCTTGAACGCGCGCACGACCTCCAGCGACACGTTGCGCTCCAGGGTGAGCGGTGAGTACAGCAGCAGCTGGCAGAACAGCGGCCGGTCGGCCACCGAGTGCGCGAGGACGTCGGCCACCTGGCGGGGTTCGGGGCCCGCTGTCGAGAGTGCGGCGAGGGCTCCGGCGGCCCACTCGTGGAACTCCGTCTCGGCGAGCCGCAGGAAGATCTCCTCGCGCGTCTCGAAGTACTTGAGCAGCGCCGACTTGTGCATGCCCACCTCGGCCGCGATACCGGCGAGGCTGACCGCGCCCACCCCGTCGCGCAGGGCGAGCTCGCGCGCGGCGTCGAGGATCGCGGCGTAGCGCTGCTGCTTCTGCTCGGGCCGCCGCGCGCGCAGGAAGCCGGCCTTCGTGGTCATCGCGACGACCATAGCTCGCGGATACGGCAACGGCGTTGTCTTGTTAAGTCAACGGCGTTCCCTTACTGTGGCCGCGTGATCCCCGTGAAGCTCCGCGTCAACGGAACGACCGAGCTCCTGGCGCTCGATCCACGGGTCAGCCTGCTCGACGCGCTGCGCGAGCACCTGGGGCTGACCGGCACCAAGAAGGGGTGCAACCAGGGCGCCTGCGGCGCGTGCACGGTGCTCGTCGACGGCGAGCGGATCGCCGCCTGCCTCGCGCTGGCCGTGCAGTACGCCGGGCGTGACATCACCACGATCGAGGGCGTCGGGCAGCCCGAGCACCTGCACCCGCTGCAGCAGCAGTTCATCAGCGAGGACGGGTTCCAGTGCGGCTTCTGCACATCCGGCCAGATCTGCTCGGCGCTGGGGATGCTCGCCGAGCACCGCGCGGGAATGCCGAGCGCGGTCACGCCGGACCTGGACGCCGCCGAGATCGCGCTGACCGAGGCCGAGATCAAGGAGCGGATGAGCGGCAACCTGTGCCGTTGCGGTGCCTACGAGGGCATCGTCGGGGCGATCGAGCGGGTGGCCCGATGAGGCCCTTCGGATACCTCAGCGCGCCCGATCTCCCGACGGCGCTGGACGCGGTCGCGGCCGGGGCCCGGCCGCTGGGCGGTGGCACCAACCTCGTGGACCTCATGCGCGAGGACGTCGAGCGGCCCGAGACGCTCGTCGACGTCACCGCGCTGCCCCTGGCGGGGATGGACGAGCTGCCCGGGGGTGGTCTGCGGATCGGCGCCGTGGTGCGCAACAGCCACCTCGCCGCCGACCGGCTGGTCCGGTCCCGCTACCCGGTGCTCGCCCAGGCCCTGCTCGCCGGCGCGTCGGGTCAGCTGCGCAACATGGCGACGGTCGGCGGCAACCTCCTGCAGCGCACCCGCTGCCCCTACTTCCGCGACCACGCGGCCAGCTGCAACAAACGGGAGCCGGGCTCGGGGTGCGCCGCGCTCGGCGGCTTGCACCGGGGCATGGCCGTGCTCGGCACCAGCGAGCACTGCATCGCGGCTCACCCGTCGGACATGGCGGTGGCGCTGGTCGCGCTCGACGCGGTGGTCGAGGTGCAGAGCGTGCGCGGCACCCGCCGCATCCCGCTCGCGGAGCTGCACCGCCCGCCCGGCGAGACCCCGCACGTGGAGACCCGGCTCGCGGCGGACGAGCTGATCACCGCCGTCGAGCTGCCCGCGCTGCCGGTCGCCCGCACGTCGCGGTACCGCAAGGTGCGCGACCGCGCCTCGTTCGCGTTCGCGCTGGTGTCGGTGGCGGCCGCGCTCGAGGTCCGCGACGGCGAGGTCGTCGATGTGCGGCTCGCGCTGGGCGGCGTCGCCACCACGCCGTGGCGGGCGCGCGAGGCCGAGCGACTCCTGCTGCGCGCCCCGGCCACCGACGAGACGTTCCGCCGCGCGGCCGCCGCCGAGCTGGCGCCCGCGGTCGCGAGGCCCGACAACGCGTTCAAGATCGAGCTGGTGCAGCGCACGGTCGTCGCGACATTGCGCCAGCTGGCCACCGAGCGGAGCTCCGCGGAGCGAGCAGACGGCACCGAGCGGAGCTCCGCGGAGCGAGCAGACGGCACCGAGGGGGGTGCGGCATGACCCAGGCACCGGAGCGCACGCGCCCCACCACGGCCACCACGCCCGCGGTCGGGCGGCCGATCGACCGCCTCGACGGGGCGGTCAAGACCACCGGTGCGTCCGAGTACACGGCCGACCGGCCCTACCCGGACCTCGCCCATGCCACGCTCGTGCACGCCACGATCGCGCGGGGGCGGATCACCGCCATCGACACGGCCGCCGCCGAGGCCCTGACCGGTGTCCTCGCCGTGATCACTCATCGCAACGCGCCCCCGCTGAAACCCCCGCCCGCCCGGATCAACCCGCTCGACCTGAGCACCATGGCGTCCGGGACGAAGGTGAACTACCTGGGCAGCGACGAGGTGCACTGGAACGGCGAGCCGGTCGCGGTCGTCGTCGCGGAGACGCTCGAGACTGCGGTGGAGGCCGCCCGGCTGGTGCGGGTGAGCTACGCCGCCGGGCCCGCCGTCACCGACTTCCTCGGTGCGCAGGACTCGGCCGCGCCCGCGCGCGGGCTCCCGATCATCCCTGACGGGGGCCGCAAGGGCGACGCCGAGCAGGCACTGGCCGCCGCTCCGGTCTCGGTCGACCTGCGCTTCACCACCCCACCCCAGAACCACAACGCCATCGAGCCGCACGCCACCACCGCCGTGTGGGACGGCGACCGGCTCACCGTCCACGACAGCACCCAGTCGATGGACTTCGCGCGCCGGCACCTCGCGCTGCGCTTCGGCGTGCCGGTCGAGTCGGTCCGGGTGATCGCCCCCAACGTCGGCGGCGGGTTCGGGGGGAAGGGGTTCGTCTGGGCCGGCACCGTCCTGTGCGCGATGGCCGCCCGGGTCGCGAAGCGCCCGGTCCGGCTGGCGTTGTCGCGGGAGGCCGTCTTCCGGACGGTCGGCGGGCGTGCCCCCACCGTCCAGCGGGTGGCGCTCGGCGCGGAACGCGACGGCGCGCTGACCGCGCTCGTGCACACCGGGGTGTCGCAGGTGGGACGGGTCGGCGGGATGCCGGAGCGCGTGGGATCCCAGTCGGGGCACCTCTACGCGGCGCGCACCATCCTCGTCCGCCACAGCGCCGCAACGCTCGACATGCTGCCGAACTCCGCGATGCGGGCACCGGGCGAGGCCGTCGGCACGTTCGCGCTGGAGTCCGGGATGGACGCGCTGGCCTACGAGCTCGGCATGGACCCGGTCGAACTGCGCATGCGCAACGAGCCGGAGCGCGACCCGCTCGGCGGCAAGCCGTTCACCCGCCGCAACCTGCGCGCCGCCTACGCCCGCGGGGCGCAGCGGTTCGGCTGGGCCGACCGGCCGCCGGAGCCGCGGTCCATGCGCGACGGGCGGCGGTTGCTCGGCTGGGGCGTCGCCACCGCCTTCCACATGCCGATCCAGCTCACCGCCGACGTCACGGTCCGGCTGGGGATGGACGGCACCGTCCTGGTGCGATGTGCCCTGCACGAGATCGGTGTGGGTGCGGCGACCGTGCAGGCGCAGATCGCGGCGGACGCGCTCGGCGTCCCGGTCGAGGCGGTCACGGTCGAGCTCGGCGACTCCGCGCTGCCCGTCGGGCCGATGGCCGGGGGATCGGGGCAGACCGCCACCGCGGCGGCGAGCGTGCTGCGGGCCTGCGAGGAGCTGAGGCGCTCGGCGCTCGCGCTCGCCCGCCGCTCGCCCGGCTCACCGCTGCGCGGGCGGCGGATCGACGAGCTCGCGGCGCGGGACGGCGGCCTCTTCGCGGCGGACGGCTCCGGCGAGACCTACGGGGAGATCCTCGCCCGCGCCGGGCGCCCCTCCCTCGAGGGCCGCGTCGGTGCCCGGACGTCGGTCGGCCGGGTCGCGGGCCAGCTCCGCTTCATCGCCGGCATGGTCAACGACCAGCGGCGCCAGGTCCGCGCGGCCACGGGGGCACATTTCTGCGAGGTGGCGGTCGACGAGGACACCGGCGAGGTCCGGGTGACGCGCTGGGTGGCCGTGTTCGACGTCGGCCGGGTGATCAACCCGAAGACCGCCACCAGCCAGCTGCGCGGCGGGATCGTGATGGGGATCGGAGCGGCGCTGTCGGAGGAGACGCAGGTCGACCCCGGCAGCGGCCGCATCATGAACGCGAGCCTCGCGGATTACCACGTGCCCGTGCAGGCCGACGTCCCCGCGATCGACGTCTCCTACCTCGACGAGCCGGACCCCACCACCCCGCTCGGCCTGCTCGGGGTGGGGGAGGTGGGCATCACCGGGGTCGCGGCCGCCGTGGCCAACGCCGTGCACCACGCCACGGGCGTCCGCGTCCGGGATCTCCCGTTGACGCCGGACCGCCTCCTGTAGAACTTGCGGCGTTCTAGAACTGCGGCGTTCTAGAACTGCGGCGTCCGGGCTGCAACCAGCTGGGCCGCGGCGGGGCCGGCCTACGCATCAGACATCCGACCCCGCCGGGTGCTGTGGAGGGAGCTCCTACGACTTGCGCACGTCCGCGGCGGGGTCGGCCGCGGGGTCGACGTCCATGCGGGTGCCGACGGGGTCGGTCACTTCGGCGTGCGCCCCCGGGGTGGGACGCGCGGCGTCCTCGCGGCCGCGCGCGTACGCCTGGGCGTGGGCCCGGGCCTGGGGTGCCTCCTGCTCGGCCCGGTCGAGCCAGCGCTCCCAGCGCTGCTGCATCGGCCGGATGAGGCCGCCACCCACGCCGACGATCATGATGCCGGCGATCGTGGCCAGCACCGCGATCAGCACCGGCATCGTGACGGCGATCGCGACGCCGATCTGGCTCAGCGCGGCGATCACGCCGAGGGCGATGATGAAGATCGACGCGATGTTCGCGAGGACGTTGCCGTAGGACAGCCCGCCCGTGACGCTCGTGATGAGGTCCTTGACGGCGGCCGCGATCGCCGAGGCCACCACCACGATGATGATCGCCACCGCGATCCGCGGGAGGAACGCGACGATCCCGGTCAGCAGCACGCTGATCGGGTTCGGCCCCCACACGCCGAACGCGAGCTGCAGGGTGAGCAGGAGTACCGCGTAGTAGACGACCATCGCGATCAGATCGCTGGCGTCGTACTTCGACCGGGCGAGCGCCTGCCCGATTCCGCCGCGCTCGACCGCGCGGTCGAAATGCAGTCGCTCCAGAACCGTGTTGGTCAGCTTGCGCAGGGCTTTTGCGATCAGCCACCCGATGAGCAGGATGACCAGGAACAGCAGCAGCTGCGGCACGAACACCGCGACCGTGCGCATCGCGTCGCCGAACGCTGCGACGAGGTTGTCGAACATCGGTACTCCCAGGTCGTTGGATGTCGCATCCTTCGGATGCCCATCCCAACCCGCTCCACACCCTGTTCACGCAATTTCCGCACTACCGGCGGTCACACCGAAGGGGGGTGAAACCCCACGTCAGCGCCGGAAACGGCGAACCCTTCTGCTGCGGTGGCTCGCGTCGCGCTCGGCGCACACGGGACAGGGGTCGCCGTCGGGGGCGACCATCGGCGCAGGCGTGACGACGTGGCCGCAGACCGCGGAGTACTGGCCGCCTCGATGGGTGATGCCGATCGCGAGTTCCTCGTCGGGGACCGAATGGCAGCGGCCGTCCATGACGCAGGTGACGGCGATGGTGGAGCTCCCGCCGAGCTCCGTCGGCCCCGACTGCCCTCGCGGTCTGCTCACGGCCCCCACTCCGTCACAGGTCCCCGTCGGACCGCCGCCCACGGGGCACACCACCCACCGCAGCCAGTCTGTCGCTCTCTGCTTGCATCCGCAAGAGGGTTCTGCAACCTTCTTCTGCAAATGCATCTGCCCGCACGGTCCGTTCGTTCCACCGCGCTGTGCGCCGAGATCGGGATCGGCGGTGATGCCGCACCGGCGCCGCCGTCACCGCTGTCCAGTACCCTGCGATTCGTGACCCGTCGTGTCGTTCTGTCCGTGATGTCCGTTCTTGCCGCGCTGGTCCTCGTCACCGGCTGTGGCGGCGGTGGCTCGAACGTCGACTGCGGGCTGGACGGCTGCACCGTCACGTTCCCGCGCAGCGGCGACGCCGCCGTCTCGGTCCTGGGGGTCGAGGCCCGCCTCGTCGGCGTGCAGGACGGCACCGCGCAGCTCGCCGTGGCAGGCCAGCAGGTCACCGTGCCGGTGGGCGGTCAGACCGAGGCCGGCGGGTTCACGGTCGCGGTCGAGCAGGTCACCGACACCGAGGTCGTCGTGCGTGTGCGCGCCTGATCGCCCGGGTCCCCGAGGCTCCCACGAGCGCCGGCCGCAACGAGCGGCACGTCGCCGCGACCGCCGCCACCGCCGCCACCGTCGAGCGCCGCCGGTCACCGCCGCCTAGCGCGGCTCCGCCGGGGGGTCGGCGGCCTCGGCGAGTGTCCGCTGCATCCAGGCCACGTCGTGCCAGCGGCCGTGCTTCCAGCCGATCCGCCGGTAGGTGCCGACCGGTTCGAAGCCCAGCGCCCGGTGCAGGCCTGCGCTCGCCTCGTTCGGCAGCGTCATGCCGGCGACGGCCGTGCGGTAGCCCCGCTCGGCGAGCCGCGCGAACAGCGCCTCGTAGAGCTGGCGACCGCCGCCGGTGCGGCGCCGGCCGGCCTCCAGGTAGATGCTGACCTCACACGACCAGCGGTAGGCGGCGCGCGCCTTGTACGGGCCGCCGTACGCGTAGCCGACGACGCGGCCGTCGTCCTCGAGGTCCTCGAGCACGAGCCAGGCGTGGGCGCGCTCGGCCGCCGCGATCCGCTCGGCCATCTCCTCGATGGTCGGCGGCTCGAGCTCGAACGTGATCGCGGTGTCGGTGACGTAGGGCGCGTAGATCGCCGCGCACGCGGCGGCGTCCCCCTCGGTGGCTGCGCGGACCTTCATGACGACGATGATAAGCAGTTTCGCCACTATAGTGACAGCTGTGTCCGAAACCCTCACCGCGTCTCTCGCCGCCGCGCTGCAGGAGGCCCGCAGGTCACGCGGCCTGACGGTCAGCGCGCTCGCCGACGGGGCGGGCGTCTCCCGGGCGATGATCACGAAGGTCGAGCGGGGCGAGGCGCAGCCCACGGCCGTGCTGCTCGCCCGCCTCGCCAACGCGCTGGGGATGACGCTCTCGGAGCTCGTGGCACGCGCGGAGGACGGCGGCGGCCGGCTCGTGCGTGCCGCCGACCAGCCCGTCTGGACCGATCCCGCCAGCGGCTACCGGCGGCGGACGGTGTCGCCGGCCAGCGGACGCCCGCTGGAGCTGGTGGAGATCGAGCTGCCCGCCGGGGCACGGGTCGCGTTCGCGGCCGACGCCTACCCGGATGTCCACCAGCAGGTCTGGGTGCTCGACGGGCACCTGCGGCTGCACGAGGGCGACGTCCTCCACGAGCTCGACGCGGGCGACTGCCTCCAGTTCGGCCCACCCGTGGCGCGCGCGTACGTGAACCCGACCGACCGGGCCTGCCGCTACGTGGTGGCCCTGACCCGCCGCTGAAGGACGGGCCGTTCCCCCGCGGTGAACACCCGCGCCCCTGGCGGTGCCGGTCGCGCACGATGGACCGCGTGGAGATCATCGACCTCGCTCCCGACCTGCGCATGCTGCGCTTCCCCACCGGTCAGGCGTACGCGCTGCGGGAGGGGCGGGACGTCACGCTCGTCGACACCGGACCGCCGGGCTCCGCGGACCGGATCGCGGCCGCGCTCGACGGGTGGGGCCGGGTGCGGCGCGTGGTCCTGACGCACTACCACGCCGACCACGCGGGCTCGGCGCGCGAGGTGGGCGCGTGGCCGGGCGTCGAGGTCGCCGCCCACCACACCGACGCGCGGGTGGTCCGGGGCGAGGCGAAGGGCGAGTGGCCGGACTTCACGCCTGCCGAGCGGGGGCTGTACGCCGTGGTCGGTGCGGGCCTGCCCGACCCGCCCGACGTCCCGCGGGCACGGGTCGACCTCGACCTCGACGACGGGGACGTCCTCGACGGGCTGGAGGTGGTCTGGACGCCGGGGCACACCCCGGGCAGCATCGCACTCCGGCACGGCGAGCGCGGGGTGCTGTTCACCGGCGACACGGCCGCCGAGCGCGACGGTGCGGTGTTCCTCGGGCCGTTCAACATCGACCGGGAGCGGGCGAAGGAGTCCTTCCGCGCCTGGCGGAGCCCGGCGTCACGACCGTGTGCTTCGGCCACGGTGACCCGCTCTCGCCGACCGGGCCGACCGGCTGAGGGCCGCCGCGGGCGAGGTGGAGGTGCCGGACCCGCTCGGGTGACGGGGGCCCACGGGCCGATCGCTACCATCCGACCGTGCTGAGCGTCCGGGGGCTGACCAAGATCTACGCTGGTCGCCCGGCCGTGGAGGACGTCTCCTTCGACCTGCAGCCCGGCACGGTCACCGCGTTCCTGGGGCCGAACGGCGCGGGCAAGTCCACCACCATGCGGATGATCACCGGCTTGACGCCGCCCACCCGGGGTGGCAGCTGGATCGCGGGCAGGCCGTTCCGCGACTGGCCCAACCCCGCGCACGTCGCGGGCGTACTGCTCGACGCGTCGGCCGTGCACCCGGGCCGCACCGGTGGCTCCCACCTGCGCAACGCGGCCGCCCTGATGGGCGTGCCCGCCCGGCGGGCCGACGACCTGATGGTCCGGCTCGGGCTCGGCGACGCCACCCGCAAGAAGATCGGCAAGTACAGCCTCGGCATGCGCCAGCGGCTCGGGCTCGCGCACGCCCTGCTGACCGACCCGCCGCTGCTCATGCTCGACGAGCCGATCAACGGTCTCGACCCGGTCGGGATCCGGGCGGTGCGCGAGCTGTTGCGCGCACACGCCGCGCGCGGCGGCACCGTGCTGCTGTCGAGCCACGTGTTGTCCGAGGTGGACCAGACGGCCGACCGCATCGTCATGATCGGCAACGGCAGGCTGGTGGCCGACGGCCCGATCCGCGAGCTGCTCGCGTCCCACCGGTCGCTGGTGCGCGGGCCGGACATGCAGGCGCTCGCGAACGCGCTCATGCAGGCCGGGGTGCGCATCCAGCCGAGCCCCGACGGCCAGATCCTCGCCGACGCGCCCAGCGACCGGGTCTCCGACATCGTCTTCGCAGCAGGTGTGCGGGTCCACGGCATCAGCGATCACCAGCAGAACCTCGAGGAGCTGTTCTTCCGGCTGTCCGGAGGTGGACGATGACCTTCCCGACGGGGCAGGGCACGAACGGGCACCCGGTCCGGGCTCCGCAGGGGCCGGTGCCGCCGGGACCGGTTGCACCCGCCCAGAACCGCCCGGCGCAGCCGGGATGGGTCCATCAGGGTGGGAGCCGGCAGGGGCAGGTCGCTGCCGGGCCGTGGGCAGGCCCGATGGGGCAGGCGCCGGGCATCGGCGCCCCGGCGCAGCCCCCCGGGGCGGCCGTCGTGGCGCCCGGCCGGGTCGCGCCCCATGCGCCTGGAGCGGCGGTGGTGGCACCGCCGCTGCAGCACCCCGCCGGGCCCGCTCCGGTTCCGGCGTGGCCCGTTCCGGCCGGCGACGGCCCCTTCGCCGCCGCGTCGCGGCGCACCCCGTTCCCGATGCTGGTGCTGGTCGAGCTGCGCAAGCTCACCGGCACGCTCTCGGACCGGATCCTGCTCGCGCTCGCCCCGATCGTCCTGATCGGCGTCACCGTGTTGATCCACACCGGCACGGACTACGCGTCGTCGTACGCGTCGGCGGCGGACCAGATCTCGCCGACGTTCTACACGGTCCGGGTGGGTCACCTGCTGCTGCACGCCGTGCTGATCAAGCTCATCGCAGGCGAGTGGCAGCACCGCAGCGCCCAGCCGACGTTGCTCGCCCAGCCGTCGCGGGCCCGGTACTTCCTGGCGCAGGCCACGGTCCTGCTGATGCTCTGGCTGGTCGCCGCCGCCCTGCAACTCGTCACCACGCTGCTGGTGGCGCCCGGCGCGGTGAGCGGTGTGGGAGCCACGTACGTGCTGGGCCACCGGACCGGCTGGGTCGTCGGCGTGTGCGTGCTCGGCTCGCTGCTGACGATCCTCGTGGCGCTCACCGTCGCGATGCTGGTGCCGAACGCCGCGGGGGCGCTCGCGATCTACTTCGCGACGGTGCCGGTGATGCTCACGATCAGCGGGCTGGCCCCGAAGGTCTTCGCCTGGGTCGATCCGTCGAGCGCCACGGCCGCACTGGCCACGCTGGCGCCGGTGGAGGGCCCGGGGCCCGTGGTCGTCTCCCTGCTGCTGTGGGGTGGTCTGCTCGGCCTCGCGTGCTACCGCGTCGCCCGTCGCGACCTGGCATAGCCGCTACGGCTAGCTCGTCGCCAGCGACCCGCCTCCGGGGTCGATGTCGCCGAGCAGCACGATCGCCGTCCGCTCGACCACCGGGCAGTTGTCCGTCATGAACCGGTCGGTGCCGACGTGGTCGACGACGTAGTTCGTGAGGGAGGAGTTCAGCTCGCCGTAGGTCGCCGCGACCGCCTCCGGGACGATCCCGCGGAACTGCAGGGCGTACGGCGAGCCGGTGTCGACCGTGAGGTAGCAGCCCGGCTGGCCGCCGTAGAAGTCGATGGTCTCCACCGCGTAGTAGCGCCCGTCGAGCAGGAGCCTGCGGTGGTAGGTCGTGCCGGTGCCGGCATCGCCGTTCCACAGGAGCGGGAAGTACCGCGGTTCGGACGGGTTCGGCGGGCCCTCGGCCTCGATCCACAGCTCGTCGAGCTCGGCGCTGCCGAACTCCACCGCGCACCCCACCGGGCCGCCCATGCCCTGCAGCACCCGTGCGGCGCGGGCGCCCACCTCGTCGATCGAGTCGGCGCCCAGCTGGTCACACGTGTTGTCGAACGGGAACTCCCGGTCGGTCGAGAGCAGGTCGTCGTAGGCGATCGCGTCCTCGGGGAGCGGCGGGGCAGGAGACGCGGGCGCGGGACCCGGCGGCGTGGAGCAGCCGGCCAGCGCCGCCAGCGCGACCACCAACGCGGCGGCGAGACGGATCTTCACCGGCTCAGTGCACCACATCGTGGACCGACCACTCATGGCACCTTCCGGGCCACCTGCTCGAGCACCGCGCGGTTCACCCGGCACGGCTCGGCGGGCAGCGTCGTCACCATGGCCGCGATCCCGTGGGAGATCTGGACGGCGCTGTAGCAGGTCGGCTGGCCGTTCGCCGCGTTGGTGCTCGTCTCCTCCACGCCCGGCTTGCCCCCGAACTGCGCGGCGACCGCGCCGGCGTTGCGTTGCGACGGATCGGCGGAGAAGCCGTCAGCGGTGGGCAGGCCCCAGACCAGGGACGAGAACATGTCGCCCGCGTTGAACTTGCAGCCGACCTTGAACGGGTCCTGGGGGCGCACGGTCATCGGCACCGGGTCGCGCGGGGTCGGCGGCTGCACGTCGTCCGGGTAGGCCCGCCAGCCCTCGGCGATCGTGCACGGGTCGAACGGCGCTCCGGCGCTCGCGGCCGTCGGGGGCGGGTCCAGGTCACCGAGCGCCTGCGCGTCCCGGCGGGGTGCGTGGCCCGCCGGGGGGCCGACGGCCCCGGCCGCGGCGGTGGCGATCGCGTCGATCCGGTCGCACTCCCCGACGACCTCGACCACCGGCACGGTCGGCGAGATCTCGGGGTTGCCGGCGAGCCGCACGTCCGACGGGGCGAACTCCGCCTGGCAGTTGATGCCGAGCTGGTTGCTCGTGCCCGGGAACCCGCCGATGGTGACGCCCCCGAGGTCGGATGCGGACGTGATCGTGAACTCGACGGACCCGCGCAGCCTCCGCGCGTCCGGGCCGTCGCCTGCCGTCACGTCGACGGTGCACCCGTACGGCTCGAGGTCGCCCACGTCGACGGCGGCGGGTCCGAGCGCCTGCCCGTCGGCCATCGCCGGCACCATCGCGGCGGCCACCGCGCACGGATCGGACGCGGTGATGTCGAGGGCGGGCGTCGTGCCGCCCGCGGTGCGCAGCGGCGGGTCCGCCATCCGCGGAGCGATCGCTCCGGCGTACTCGCGCGCGACGTCACAGGGCGGCTTGTTGCCCGCGATGCTGAAGACGGACAGCTCGATGCCCCACGGCTCGGTGCCGGGCGTGCCGATCGGGTAGCTGTAGGCGCAGCGGGACTCGTCGCTGTCGCGCACCTGCTGCAGCTGCACGCCGCCGACGTCGAGCGGCTGCCCGCCGCCGTCGGTGGGGATCACGGGGAACACGTCGATCTGCAGCTCCCACTCCTGCACGCCGCTCGGCTCCTTCATGAGGAGGCGGCAGATACCGGGCTCGCGGTAGGGCAGCAGCTCGTCGGGGACGAAACCGGTGGCGCGCCCCGCCGCCTCGATGTCGTGCATCGCGCAGATGTCCCACGACCGGACCTGCGCGAACAGCTCGGCCAGGCGGGCCTGCTCGGGGTCGAGCGGCAGCCCGCCGCCCGGAGGGACTGCCGTCCCGGTGGCGGCGTGCGGCGTGCCCGCGATCGGCGTCGCGCACGCCGTGAGCAGCGCCCCCAACACGACGACCACCGCCGCCGCAGCCCCCCGGATCATCACCACCCGCACGCTAGCCCGGGAACCACCGCCTGAGGAACGGGGTCGGGGAACCCTCAGGTCAGACTGCCCGGGCGAGCATCGACCGGCGCCACGCCTCGGTGCCGGCCAGCTCGTTGAACGTGAAGAAGTGGAAGCCGTCCAGGTGGGAGCCGGGCTGCTCGACGTGGGGCGCGAGCCGCCGCGCCAGGCGGCCGGGGTGGTAGCCGCCGGGGAGGAAGAACCGCCAGAACAAGCTCTGCTGCTTCAGCAGGAACCGGGCCGACTGGCCGAGGCCGAGCCCGGCCGAGATGCGGACGAGCTTCTGCCGGCTCACGACCCCGGGCAACCCCACCCTGATCGGGAGCCCGACGCCCCGCTCCCGCACCTGCCTCGCCCAGCCGACCGTGGCACCTGCGTCGAAGCAGATCTGCGTGATGACGTGCGTGGCGTGCGGGGCCTTCTCGTCGAGCGCCCGGTCGAGGAGACCGGCCTCGATCCTGGCGTGTCCTTCCGGGTAGCCCGCGATCCCGATCCGCCGGAACGGGCGGCCGAGCGCGTCGAGCGCCGCGAGCAGCGTGAGGGCGTCGGCGAACGGGCCGGCAGGCTCGGGGGCGTCGCCCCCGATGACGAAGGCGCTGTCCACGCCGGCCGCGCGCAGCCGTCCGACGAGGTCCGAGAGGTGGGATCCGTCCCGGATCTGCCGGGCGGCCAGGTGCGGGGCCACCGAGTAGCCGTGCCCGGCGAGCCGGACCGCGAGGTCGACGGTCGGCTCCGGGCCTTTGGCGTGGCTCGTGCTGACGGTCAGCGGCAGGTCCCGCGGCACGTGCTCCAGGACGGCATCCGCGGTGCCCTTCATCGGCAGGACCTCGTAGGAGACGCGGCGCAACGCCTCTGCGAGATCGGCCACGACCGCAGCTTACGGGCGAGCGGAACGCGACATATGACTCACCACAAGATAGTCGCCAACATTGTTTACAATGTGTGCGAACCGCGCCGATGCTGCGTGGGCAACCACGGACGGGGGAGTCGATGTCGGAGTCGGGATCGGGGCGCCGCAGCCTGCTGGTCGTCAGCGCACACGCGGGCGACTTCGTGTGGCGTGCCGGCGGGGCGATCGCGCTTGCCGCAGAACGCGGTGACCGGGCCACGGTGGTGTGCCCCACGATGGGCGAGGCGTTCGTCCGGCTGTACCCGCAGGTCACGGAGGAGCTGGCATGAAGCCGACGATCGTCACCGACCCGCCGCGCGCCGAGCTCGCCGACGTCGACGCGCTGGCCGAGATGGGCGTGGCCACCGTGCACGAGGCGCTGGGCCGCACCTGCTACCTCGGGCCGGACCTGCGGCCGGTCCAGCAGGGCGCGCGGGTCGGCGGCACGGCCGTCACCGTGCTGTGCTGGCCGGGCGACAACCTGATGATCCACGCTGCGGTCGAGCAGTGCCGCCCTGGCGATCTGATGGTCGTCACCACCACCTCGCCCTGCACCGACGGCCTCTTCGGGGAGCTCTTCGCCACCGCGCTCGCCCATCGCGGGGTGCGCGGGGTCGTCACCACCACCGGGGTGCGCGACGTGGCCGACCTGCGCGCGATGGGCTTCCCGGCCTGGTCCGCCGCGGTCAGCGCTCAGGGCACGGTCAAGGCGACGGCGGGGGCGGTGAACGTCCCGATCGTGGTCCGCGGCCAGGTGGTGCGGCCCGGCGACGCCGTGCTCGCCGACGACGACGGCGTGGCGTGCGTGCCGCGGGAACGGGTCGGTGAGGCCATCACCGCCGGCCGGGCACGGCTGGCCAAGGAGGAGGCCACCCGGCGGGCGTTCCGCGAGGGCGAGCTCGGCCTCGACCGCTACGGCCTGCGCGCCACCCTGGCCGAGCTCGGGGTGGAGTACGTGAAGGCGGCGCAGTGAACAGAACAGCCGGGAGCGCCACCACCGCGACCGGGGTCCGCTGCATGCTCATGCGCGGCGGCACCTCGAAGGGGGCGTACTTCCTCGCCTCGGACCTGCCCGCCGATCCCGCGGAACGGGACGACCTGTTGCTGCGGATCATGGGCAGCCCGGATCCTGCGCAGATCGACGGGCTCGGCGGTGCCCAGCCGGTCACCAGCAAGGTGGCGGTCGTGTCGCCCTCGACGGAGCCGGACTGCGACGTCGACTACCTGTTCCTGCAGGTCGGGATCGACACGGCCACCGTGTCCGACCGCCAGACGTGCGGCAACCTGCTGGCCGGCATCGGCCAGTTCGCCGCGGAACGGGGCCTCGTGGCGGCCGGGCCCGAACGCACGAGCGTGCGGATCCGCATGGTCAACACCGGTGGCCGCGCGGAGTCGACGTTCGCGACGCCGGGCGGGCGCGTCGACTACTCCGGCGACACCGCGCTCGCAGGCGTTCCCGGTACGGCCGCCCCGGTTTCGCTGGCCTTCTCCGGCACGGAGGGCTCGGTGTGCGGCAGCCTGCTGCCGACCGGACGGCTCGTCGACGAGATCGACGGCCTCCCGGTGACCTGCATCGACAACGGGATGCCCGTCGTCGTCGCCCGCGCGGGCGACGGGGACCCGGAGCCCGAGCGCATCCAGTCCCTGCGGCTGCACGCCGGCAAGCTCATGGGGCTCGGTGACGTCACCGGCTCCGCCGTCCCCAAGATCACGTTCGTGTCCGCCCCACGGGCGGGCGGGGCGATCCGCACCCGCACGTTCAACGCCTTCGACCCGGTCCGCGCGCACCCCTCCATCGGGGTGTTCGGGGCGATCAGCGTGGTCACCGCCGCGCTGCTCGACGGCGCGGTCGGCCACGACCTGCTGGCCCGCCCGGTGGACGGCCACCCGTTCGACGTGGAGCATCCGAGCGGTGCGCTGCAGGTCGACGTGGGGGTCGACCAGAACGGTGGCGCGCCACGGGCGCTCCGCTCCGCGGTCATCCGCACCGCACGGCCGCTGTTCGACGGCACCACCTTCCCCCGTCCCTGACCCGACGTCTGGAGCCGACGATGTCCGCTGAGAAGTCCCTCGAGAAGTCCCCCCGGCACGAGATCGCCCACCTCGGCCACGTGGAGCTCTTCACCCCGGAGCCGGAGCGCAGCCTGGACTTCTTCGTCCGGGTGCTGGGGCTGACCGAGAACGGGAGCCAGGGCGACTCGGTCTTCCTGCGCACCTGGGACGACTACGAACACCACAGCCTCAAGCTGACCGCCGCGAAGACGTCGGGCGTCGGCCGCACCGCCCTGCGGGCCTCCAGCGAGGACGCGCTGAAGCGGCGGGTCGCGGCCGTCGAGGAACGCGGCCTCGGCATCGGCTGGGTCGACGGTGATCCCGGGATCGGCCCGACCTACCTCTTCCGCGACCCCGACGGCCACGAGATCGAGATCTACTGGGAGACCGAGCGCTACCAGCCGCCGGAGCACCTGCGTCCCGCCCTGAAGAACCAGGCCCAGGCCTACCCCGGTCGGGGCGTCAGCGTCCGCAGGCTCGATCACGTCAACTACCTCGCCAAGGACGCCGCCGCCAACGGCGGGTTCATCTGCGACGCCCTCGGCGGCCGCGTCACCGAGCAGATCCAGCTCGACAGCGGGGTGATCTCCGGCCAGTGGACCAACTTCGCCCAGAAGTCGTACGACCTCGTCTACACGAACGACTGGACCGGATCGACGGGCCGCCTGCACCACATCGCGTTCGCCACAGACACGCGCGAGGACATCCTCCGCGCCGCCGACATCTCCCTGGACAACGGCGTGTTCATCGAGACCGGCCCGCACAAGCACGCGATCCAGCAGACCTTCTTCCTCTACGTCTACGAGCCCGGCGGCAACCGCATCGAGCTGTGCAACCCCACGGCGCGGCTGATCTTCGCTCCGGACTGGGAGCCGGTGACGTGGACCGAGGCCGAACGCGCCAAGGGCCAGGCCTGGGGGTTGAAGACCATCGCGTCCTTCCACACCCACGGCACGCCGCCGGTGGCCGATCCCGCACAATGAGGGCGCCAATCTGAGCGCGGAGGTCGTCGACGATGACAGGAACCGAGAGTTCGCAGTCGCTGGACGCGGTTCCCGTCGTCGACGCCCTCCGGGCGGCCATCGCCGACGGCGAGTTCGTCCCCAACCAGCGCCTCGTCGAGGCCGACCTGTCCGAGCGGTTCGGGGCCAGCCGCACGAGCGTGCGCACCGCGCTCCTGCAGCTCGCCGGTGAGGGCCTCGTCGAGCGGGTGCAGAACCGCGGTGCCCGCGTCCGCGCGGTGTCGCTCGCCGAGGCCGTCGAGATCACCGAGGTCCGGATGGCCCTGGAAGGGCTGTGCGCGGCCAAGGCCGCCGAGCGGCACACCGACGCCGACGCCGGACGGCTCCGCGAAATCGGGGACGCGATGCGCGCCGCCGTCGCCTCCGGGGACCTCCTGGGCTACTCGGAGCTGAACCGGCGGCTCCACGGCCTCGTCCTCGAGCTGGCGGGCCAGAGCACCGCGGGCGCGATCCTCGAGCGGTTGCGCGGGCAGAGCGTCCGCCACCAGTTCCAGCTGGCCATGCACCCCGGCCGTCCCGCGATCTCCCTCCCGCAGCACATCGAGATCATCGAGGCGATCTGCGCGGGCGACGCCGGCGCGGCCGAGGCCGCGATGCGCCGCCACATCCGGAGCGTCATCGACACCCTCCCCGAGGTGGAGGCCGCCCGCACCCGCCGCTTCGACGCCCTCTAGGGGCGCACTCCCCGGGGGCACTGGCCGTCGCCATGCGGGTCGTGATGGCATGGGTCCGTGACGGACGCGTGGGCGGGGAGCTTCGGGTGACGGCTCTCGCCCGCGTTCTGGTCCGCCCGCGGTGGGCCGGGATCAGCCCGGGGGACGTCCTGGTGGTCGAGGCCTACGTGCTCGCGGCCGTCCTGCTCTACGGCGGGCTGTGGCGTCACCTCGGCAGCGGGTACCTCGTCGCGAGCATGCAGGACCAGAACCTCTTCGAGTGGCTGTTCGCCGCCCAGGCGCACGCCGTGGCGGAGGGCCACAACCCGCTGTTCTCGGATCTGCAGAACGCCCCGTACGGGGTGAACCTGATGGCCAACACGGCGCTGCCCGCCCTCGCGGTGCCGCTGGCGCCCGTGACGCTCGCCTTCGGACCGACGGTGACGTGGGCGCTCGTCCTGACCGGCGGTCTCGCCGGCACCGCAACGGCCTGGTACTGGCTCTTCTCCCGGCACGTCGTCCGCTCGCGGGTGGCCGCGGCGGTCGGCGCCGCCTTCTGCGGGTTCGCACCGCCGGTGATCTCGCACGCCAAGGCCCACCCCAACTTCGCCGCCACCTTCCTCCTGCCGGTGATCGCGATCTGGTTGATCCGGCTCCCCGGCGCCCGCAGGCCCGTCCTGCACGGCGTCGGGCTCGGCCTGCTCGGCGCGCTCCAGGTCCTGATCGGGGAGGAGATCCTGCTGATCGGGGTGCTGGCCGTGGCGCCGTACGCGATCTGGTTCGCCGTGAGCAGGCGGCGCCTGCCCCGGCAGGTGGTCGTCGGCGTCGCGACGGCGGCGGTCGTCTCCTGCGCGCTGATCGTCTACCCGTTGTGGCTGCAGTTCGCGGGCCCGCAGAGCTACCGCAGCATCGAGCACGGCCCCACCGGGAACCCCCTCGCCGCGTTCGTCGCGTACTCCGGCCAGTCGGTCGGCGGCCTGTTCACCGGTGGGCCCGGCGCCCTCGCGATCAACGGCACGGAGGAGAACGCCTTCTTCGGCTGGGGGCTCGTGGTGCTCGTCGCGGCGCTGGCGATCTGGCTGCGCGCCGACCTGCCCGCGCGGATCGCCGCGTCCGCGTGCGGGGTGGCGGCCGTCCTGTCCCTCGGCGCGGAGATCACCCTCGACGGGCGGCCGACCGGTGTGCCGGGACCGTGGACGCTGCTGGCCGACCTCCGGCTGCTGGAGTCGGTGCTGGAGTCCAGGATGGCGCTGGCCTGCGTGCCCGCGGCCGGTTGCCTGCTCGCGATCGCCACCCAGCGGGTCCTCGACGCGCCGCGGGACCGCCGGTTCGGTCCGCTGCCGGTGCGGGTGGCGTGGGCAGGCGTGCTAGTGGTGGCGCTGCTCCCGGTGGCCCCGGTGCCGTACGAGACGATGACCCGCGCACCCACCCCGGACTTCTACGCCGGCGGGGAGTGGGCGAGATGGGTCGACCCGGGAGGCACGATCGTCCCGGTCCCCCTGCCCGAACCGCTCCACGCGGAGGCCCTGCGCTGGCAGGTGGACGCCGGCATGGGCTTCGCGCTGCCGCAGGGCTACTTCGTCGGTCCGGCGGGGGAGGAGCAGCTGGGCGCCTACGGCGCACCCAAGCGGCCCAGCTCGGTGCTCCTCGACGGCGTGGCCGCCACCGGGCAGGTGCCCGCGGTCTCCGACGCCGAGCGGACGCACATGGTGGCCGACCTGCGCTTCTGGCGCGCCGACTCCGTGGTCCTCACCGACGGCAGCCCGCACCAGCGGGAGCTGCAGACCACCCTCTCCGCGCTCCTCGGCCCCGGCCGCCCGGCGTCGGATGCGTGGGTGTGGGACGTGCGGCCGATCACCCGCTGAGGGACGCCGCCGCTCCGCTGACCGGGGCCTGCCAGATCGCCACTATCGCGTCGATCAACCCGGTGCCTGCCTCGTACCAACTCGCCCGGGGGGTGTGGGTGCCTTCGGCGAGGGCGCGTTCGCGTTCGGCGGTCATGTGCACCATCAGCTGCCGGGACATGTCGGCGCGCTCCTCGCGCACGTCCTCGGGAAGGTCGGCGAGGCAGCGGCCCAGGCCGTCCCGGATCGCGCGGAGCGTCTCCGAGCTCAACGTCTCCTCGACGATGATCCGGCGGAGCCCGGGATCGGTCATGCATTGCGCGATGAACCGGGCGTACCAGGTGGGGCTGCCCAGTTCGGCGATGTGCTCGGTGGACGGGCGGACGAGGCAGGCCACCCACTCCCGCACGTCCCGCGAGTCGCCGACGTCGGCCAGCATCTGCGTGCGCAGCTGCTCGACGTGCTCGTCGTGCCGGTGGACGATCGCGCGCACCAGGTCGGTCTTGGTGCCGAAGTGGTAGCCGACGGCGGCGTTGTTGCCCTGGCCGGCGGCCTCGCTGACCTGCCGGTTGGAGACGGCGAAGACGCCGTGCTCGGCGAACAGGCGCTCGGCCGTCGCGAGGATCACCTCGCGCGTTGCGTCCGCGCGTTCGGTCCGGACGGCCTGCCGCGGCACGGTCACCACCTCACCGGAACCTCGCGAAGCCCGCCGACGGCGAGCCCCTCGACCCGCTGCAGCTCTTCCGGGGGGACGGCCAGTTCCAAGGTGGGCAGCTTGCGCAGCAGCACCTCGAGCGTGACCTGCAGCTCGGTGCGGGCCAGGGCCTGCCCGAGGCAGGAGTGCGGCCCGGCGCCGAAGGCGAGGTGCGGGTTGGGGCTGCGGGTGAGGTCCAGCTCGTCCGCGTGCTCGAAGGCGCGCTCGTCCCGGTTGGCCGCGGCCATGCTGCAGACGACGGTGGTGCCCTTCGCGATCCGGGTGCCCGCCACGTCCGTGTCCTCGTCGACGTAGCGGACCATGCCGAAACCGGCGTTGGTGTCCAGCCGCAGCGTCTCCTCCACAGCCACGCGCACGCGGGACGGGTCGGTGAGCAGCTGCTCCCAGCGACGCCGGTCGGACAGCAGCATCGCGATCATCTTGCCGATCATGTTCGCGGTGGTCTCGTGCCCGGCGATCAGCAGCCCGAGTCCCGTGGCGATGAGCGTGGTGTCGGACCACGGTTCGGCCTCGGCCTCACCCGCGGCGATGAGCTCGCTGAGCACGTCATCGCCCGGGTGGGCCCGCTTGGCGGCGATGTGGCCGCCCATGTAGGCGAAGAACTCGGCCTCGCCCGCCGCGACCTCCTCCCGGGTGTAGCGGGTGAGGTTGAGCAGCAGGTTGGACCAGTGGGCGAACCGGTCGCGATCCGCATCGGGCACGCCGAGCATGTCGCAGATCACCCACACCGGCAGCGGGAACCCGAGCGCCGCCTTCAGGTCGGCGGGCCGCCCCTGCTCCACCATCTCGTCGACGAGCCGTTCGGCCATCTCTGCGATCCGCGGGCGCAGCGCGGCCATGCGCCGCGCGGTGAACCACCGGTTGAGCAGCCGACGCCACCGCCGGTGGGCCTCGCCGGTCTGGGGGAGCGCCATCGCGAGCATGCTGTTGAAGACGCCGCCGGAGTCCGACATCTGCGCCGCGTCCTCCGCCTCGGTACCTCGTCCGAACCGCGGGTCGGACAGGACCTGCCGGACGTCGTCGTAGCGCGTGAGCAGGGTCGCCTCGTCGCCGCTGGGGAAGCGCACGTGGGCGACGGGGCACCGGTCGCGCAGCTCCTCCCACTCCGCGGGTGGCGACAACGCCGCGTCGTTCGGGATCGGGTAGGGGAGCAGCTCCTCCGCGTTGCTGGCGCCCATCGGGTCCTCCTCGGGGTCGGCACCGTCCGCACCCAGTGAACCCACGGGGGAGTAGTAAGTCAAGCGACTGCTTTAAACGTCGGTTGTGGTTGAGTCGCGAGCCGTGACCCCCGTCCTCCTCGACTGCGACCCCGGCCACGACGACGCGATCGCGATCATGCTCGCCGCCGGCGACTCAGCCGTCGACCTGCTGGCGATCACCACCGTCGCCGGGAACCAGACGCTCGGGAAGACCACGCTCAACGCGCTGCGGGTGTGCACGCTGGCCGGGATCCGCGACGTGCCCGTGGGCGCGGGGTGCGCCCGCCCGCTGACCAGGCCGTTGCGGGTCGCCGCGGACGTGCACGGCGCCTCCGGGCTGGACGGCCCGCGGTTCGCGGAACCCACCGTCCGGGCGGTCGGCGAGCACGCCGTCGACCTGGTGCACCGCGTCCTGCATGAGCACCCGGAGCCGGTGACCGTCGTCCCGACCGGACCGCTCACGAACATCGCCCTGCTGCTCACCCGCTACCCGGGTGACGCGGCGAGGATCCGCGAGATCGTGCTGATGGGTGGCTCGACCGAGCGGGGCAACGTCGGCCCGTACGCGGAGTTCAACATCTTCGTCGACCCGGAGGCCGCGGCGATCGTGTTCGGCAGCGGGGTGCCGGTCACGATGTGCGGGCTCAACGTCACGCACCAGGCGCTCGTCACTCCCGATGTCGTGGCGCGGCTGGAGGCGCTCGGCGGTGAGCTCGGCCCGGTGTGCGCGGAGCTCATGACGTTCTTCGCCTCCACCTACCGGGAGCTGTGGGGTTTCGAGGCGCCGCCGCTGCACGACCCGGTCGCGGTGGCGCGCGTGATCGACCCGGCGCTCGTGGAGTGCGTCGACGCGCACGTCGCGATCGAGGTGGCGGGCGAGCACACCCGCGGTGCAACGGTCGTCGACCTGCACGGCTACCTCGGCCACGCCCCCAACGCGAAGGTGGCGGTCGGGCTCGACGTCCCGCGGTTCTGGGACCGCCTCGTGGCCGCGCTGGGCCGCCTGAATGGCCGCCGCGGGGGCGGGTAGCCCGGGCTCGTGCCCGAACTGCCCGACGTCGAGGGTTTCCGCCGGGTGCTGGCCGAGCACGGCGCCGGGCGGCCGGTCCAGGGGGTCGACGTCCTCGACCGGGGCGTGCTGCGCGGCATCGCCCCGAAGCCGTTCGCCGAGCGGTTGCGCGGGCGACGGCTCGAGGAGCCGAGCCGGCACGGGAAGTGGCTCATCGTCCCGGTGCGGGACGGGCCGGTCCTGCTGGCGCACTTCGGCATGACGGGCTCGCTGGAATGGGCGCCCGACGGCGTGGAACGGCATCGGCACGACCGCGTGGTGTTCGTGCTGCCCGGCGGCGAGCTGCGGTACCGGGACATGCGCAAGCTGCAGGGACTGCGGCTGGCCGCCGACGACGGCGAGGTCGAGAAGGTTCTGGGCGACGTGGGGCCCGACGCGTTGACGGTCACCCGTGCGCAGTTGCGGGAGCTGCTCCGGGGGAGGCGGCGGCAGGTCAAGCCGGCGTTGGCGGACCAGTCGGTGCTCGCCGGGCTGGGCAACCTGCTCGCGGACGAGATCCTCTGGCACGCCCGGATCCACCCGCGCCGGACCTGCGCGGTCCTCACCGATGACGATCTCGCGCGGCTGCACCGCAGCATGCGCAGCGTGCTCCGCCGCTCCGTGGCGGCCGAACGGGTGCCACCGCGGCCTTCCTGGCTGACGGGGCACCGCGACGACCGCCCCGGCTCCTGCCCGCGGTGCGGTGCGGCGCTGGCCCACGGCCGGACCGGTGGGCGCGGCACCACGTGGTGCCCGCACTGCCAGCCGGACTGACCCGGTCGCGCCCGCGCCGATCCGCGGCCCGCCAGGCGAGGCATGCCTCCGAACGGGCCGCTTGATCCAACACCCGAGCTCGGTGATCAGATGCCGCCGGAACGGCATTCAGCGCCCGGCAGGCGGCGCGATGCGGGAGCGGGTGCGGGCCGGTGCCGTGGGGGGAAGCTCGGAGAGGATGTCGGCGAGGGTGGTGGCGTCGAGCTGCCGGCGCCACGCGTCGTGGGCCTCGGCCATCTTGCGGGCGAGGATGCAGGTGTCGCGGCAGTCCTCGGGCGGCAGTGCGCCCCGCCCCTGCTGGCGGATCTCCCGGCACTCGTAGGGCGAGGCCGCGCCGTCGACGGCCTCCACGAGCTGCAGCAACGTGATCTCGGACGTCGGTCGGGCGAGGCGGAACCCGCCGCGCGGGCCGGTGGTCGCGGCCAGCAGCCCGGCCTTGACCAGCGCCTGGAGCTGCTTGGCGAGGTAGGGCGCCGGCAGGTCGTAGTACTCCGCGAGCTGTTTCGCCGACGCGGTGTCGCCGGGCTCGAGCTGGGCCAGCGTCGTGGCGCAGTGCAGGACCCACTCGGTGCTCACGGGCAGCTTCACCCGCACAGCTTATCGAAGATATTGCAGATCTATGAAGTCCGAGATAATCTCGGCCGCATGCGGATCGCAGTAGCCGGTGCCACCGGCAACATCGGAGCACTCACCGTCGCCGCCCTCGAACGGGCCGGCCACGAGGTGGTGCGGATCAGCCGCTCGCTCGGCGTGGACCTGTCCACCGGCGAGGGGCTCGACGCGGCGCTGGCCGGCGTCGAGGCCGTCGTCGACGCCAGCAACGGGCCCGCCACCGACGAGGCCGAGACCGTGGCGTACTTCGGCGCCAGCACCCGGAACCTGCTCGCCGCCGAGGAGCGGGCGGGCGTGCGGCACCACGTGCTGCTCTCGATCGCCGGGCTCCACCGGGTGAAGGGCAACCCGCACTACGCCGGCAAGCGTGAGCAGGAGCGCCTGGTCTCCGCGGGCCCGATGCCGTGGACGATCGTGCCGGCCACGCAGTTCCACGACTTCGCCGCGATGGTCGCGAGCTGGACCGAGCGGGACGGCGTCGCCACGATCGCCCCGCTGCTCGTGCAGCCGATCGCGCCCGCGGACGTGGCGGACGTCCTCGCCGAGGTCGTCACGGGCGAGCCGCGGGGCCGCCACGCCGACGTCGCGGGGCCCGAGCCGCAGGACCTCGTCGACATGGCGCGGCGCACCCTGGAGGCCAGTGGCCGGGTGGTGAAGCTCGTGCCGACGTGGTCGGGTCTCTTCGGGCCGGAGATGGCCGGCAACGTGCTGCTGCCCGGCGATGGCGCCCGCATCGCGCCCACCACCTTCGAGGAGTGGCTCGCCAAGTCGGCGTGAGCGGCGGTCGATGAGTTCTCGGCCCCGGGCGAGTCACACCGGTCATGACGACCCACACGCTCGCAACCCCCGAGGTCGACCTCGTGTACGACGTCCGCGGCCCGCTCCCGCCCGCCGGCGGGCGCCGGCCGCTCGTCCTGGTCGGCCAGCCCATGACGGCCGACGGCTTCACGACGCTGGCCTCCCACCTCCCGGACCGCACGGTGATCACCTACGATCCCCGCGGTCTCGGGCGCAGCACCCGCAAGGACGGCCGGACCGACCACGCCCCGGAGGTCCAGGCCGCCGACATCCACGCCCTCGTCCAGGCCCTGGGCGCGGGCCCCGCCGAGGTGTTCGCGAGCAGCGGGGGTGCCGTGACGGCGCTCGCGCTGGTGGCGGCCCACCCCGAGGACGTGACGGTGCTGGTGGCGCACGAGCCGCCACTCATCCCGGTCCTGCCCGACGCCGCCGCTGCCGAGCGGGCCCGGGCCTGGTTCCGGGACGCGTACGAGGCCGAGGGATCCGGCGCCGGGATGGCGGCGTTCATCGCGATGACGTCGTGGCAGGGCGAGTACACCGACGAGTTCTTCGCCCAGCCCGCGCCCGACCCGGCCGCGTTCGGCCTGCCCACCGAGGACGACGGCACCCGGGACGACCCGCTGCTCTCCGACCGGTCCTGGGCGGTCAGCAGCTACCGGCCCGACGTCGCCGCTCTCGCCGCCGCGCCGACCAGGGTGGTGATCGCAGTGGGTGCGGAGACCGGCGACACCTTCACCGGGCGCACCGCACTGGCGACGGCCGAGCTGCTCGGCCAGGAGGCCACGGTCTTCCCGAGCCACCACGGCGGCTTCCTGGGCGGCGAGTTCGGCTACGCCGGTCAGCCCGAGGCGTTCGCCCGCAGGCTGCGGGAGGTGCTCGCCGCGACGTCGTAGGCGACCGCCGCAACGAGGTTGCCGTCCGCCCTAGGGTCGGGGCATGACGACCGAGAACCCGGCGGCCCGGCTGCGTGCGCTCCACGTGCCGGGGACGCCGCTGGTCCTGCCGAACGTGTGGGATGCCGCCGGGGCACGCGCGGTGGTGGCCGCCGGTTTCCCGGCCGTCGCCACCGCGAGCGCGGCCATCGCCCCGGCGCTCGGCTACGACGACCACGAGGGCACCCCGCCGGACGAGATGTTCGCGGCCGTCGCCCGGATCGCCCGTGCGGTGGACGTACCGGTCACCGCCGACATCGAGCGGGGCTACCGGCTGCCGCCCGACGAGATCGACGCGCGCCTGGCGGCCACCGGCGCGGTCGGCTGCAACCTGGAGGACTCCGACGCCCGCACCGGTGAGCTGGTGCCGGTCGAGGAGCAGGCGCGGCTGATCGCAGCCGTGCGGGCGGCCGGCCCCGACCTGGTGATCAACGCCCGGGTGGACGTGTTCATGGTGGGCTCGGGAGCACGGCCGGAGCGGGTCGAGGAGGCGGTGCGCCGAGGCAGGGCGTACGTGGACGCCGGGGCCGACTGCGTCTACCCGATCATCATCGACCGGCTGGACGTCTCCGACGTGCGGACGTTCGTCGACGGGATCGGCGCCCCCGTCAACGTCGCGTTCCTGCCGGGCGGGCCGTCGCTCGCCGACCTCGCCGAGGTGGGCGTGGCCCGGATCAGCTTCGGGCCGGGGCTGTTCCGGCTGCTGCAGGGCCACTTCGAGGCCGCCCTCCAGGCGATCGCGGCCGGTGGCAGCCCCTACCCGGCCGCCTGACCCATGCCGGGCGGTGGGTTGACGCAGGTCGCGGACGAGTTCGCCCAGGTGCGGCCGCGCCTGTTCGGGATCGCGTACCGGATGCTCGGCAGCATCGCCGACGCCGAGGACATCGTGCAGGACGCCTGGGTGAAGTGGCAGGGGCAGGACCGCGCCTCGGTCCGCGACGCCACCGGCTTCCTCGTCACGATGACCACCCGGCTGGCGATCAACGCGACCCAGACCGCCCGCGTGCGCCGGGAGACCTATGTGGGCCCGTGGCTCCCGGAACCCGTCGACACCAGCGCCGACCCGGCATTGGGTGCGGAACGGGGCGAGGCGCTCGAGAGCGCGGTCCTCGTGCTGCTGGAGAAGCTCACTCCCACCGAGCGCGCTGCGTTCGTACTGCGGGAGGCGTTCGACTACCCGTACGACCGCATCGCCGAGGTGCTGCACACCGGGGAGAGCAACGCGCGCAAGCTGCTGAGCCGCGCGCGGCAGGCCGTCGCGGCGCAGCGGCAGCGGTCCGTCGACGCCACCCACCAGCGCCGGCTGCTCGCGGCGTTCCTCGACGCGGCCCGGGGCGGTGACCTCGCCGAGCTCGAGTCGCTGTTCGCCGCGGACGTCGCCAGCTACACGGACGGTGGAGGTGCCGTGCGGGGCGCCTCGCGCATCCCGGTGTTCGGCCGCGTCCGGGTCGCGAAGTACGTTGCGGCGTTCGCCACGCGGTTCTGGGCCGATGTCCGGGTCGACTGGATCGACGCCAACGGCCGCTCGTCGGTGCTGGTCAGCCGGCACGGCGCGCCGGTGGCCTGGCTCACCGTGAGCGGTACCGGGGACGCCATCGACCGGATCCACTGGGTCATGAACCCGGTGAAGCTGGAACGGATCGCCGCCGCGGTGCGGGCCGACGCCCCGTAGCTGCTCGAAACGGGCGCGACGTGGCACCATCGCGGGCGTGACCAGCAGACCCGCCGAGGTGGAGCGCCTGCGCGACCTCGCACGGCTGCGCCGGGTCCGCGACCGGATCGACCGGGAGTACGCGCAGCCCCTCGACGTCGAGGCGCTCGCCCGCGGCGTGAACATGTCGGCGGGCCACCTCAGCCGCCAGTTCCGGCTCGCGTACGGCGAGTCGCCCTACTCCTATCTGATGACGCGGCGCATCGAGCGCGCGATGGCGCTGCTGCGCCGGGGCGACGTCAGCGTCACCGAGGTCTGCTTCGCGGTGGGCTGCTCGTCGCTCGGCACGTTCAGCACCCGCTTCACCGAGCTGGTCGGCGTGCCGCCCAGCGTCTACCGGCGCGACTCGGCGGGCGAGGTGGCGGGGATGTCGCCCTGCGTGGCGAGGCAGGTGACCAGACCGGTCAGGAATCGAGAAGCACGCGCCTCCGAGCCGCACCTAACGTGACCGCCATGGACATCACCATTCACCAGGCCTACCTCCCGCACGACGACCCGGAGGCCGCTGTGGCCTTCTACCGCGACAAGCTGGGGTTCGAGGTCCGCAAGGAGGTCGAGTACGGCGGGCTGCACTGGATCACCGTCGGCCCTCCCGGCCAGCCCGACACGGGGATCGTCCTGCACCCGCCTGCCGCCGACCCCGGCATCACCGACGACGAGCGCCGCACCATCACCGAGATGATGGCCAAGGGCACCTACGCCGGCATCAACCTCGCCACCAAGGACCTCGACGGCACCTTCGAGCGGCTGCAGGCCGGCGACGCTGACGTCGTCCAGGAGCCCACCGAGCAGCCGTGGGGCACCCGCGACTGCGCCGTCCGCGACCCCGCGGGCAACATGATCCGCATCTTCGAGGTGCGCTGATCACGAACACCAGGCGGCGCAGCGGACGGCCCGCGGCTCTCGAGAGCTGACGGCGTCGCCCCACCCACACCAACGGAGAGATGATGAGCACGGCCACGAGTACCGGCATGCAGTCGCCCGCGCTGCACGCCGCCGACAGCCACGACCTGATCCGCGTGCACGGCGCGCGCGAGAACAACCTCAAGGACGTCAGCGTCGAGCTCCCGAAGCGCCGGCTGACGGTGTTCACGGGCGTCTCCGGGTCGGGCAAGAGCTCGCTGGTGTTCGGCACGATCGCCGCGGAGTCGCAGCGGCTGATCAACGAGACCTACAGCGCCTTCCTGCAGGGTTTCATGCCGACGCTGGCGCGGCCCGATGTCGACGTCCTCGACGGGCTGACGACCGCGATCATCGTCGACCAGGAACGGCTGGGGGCCAACGTCCGCTCGACCGTCGGCACCGTGACCGACTCCAACGCGATGTTGCGCATCCTGTTCAGCCGGCTCGGGCAGCCGCACATCGGCTCGCCGCAGGCGTTCTCGTTCAACGTGGCCTCGGTCTCGGCGAGCGGGATGTTCAAACGGGGCGAGGGCAAGGCCGAGAAGGTGACCTTCTCCCGCATCGGCGGCATGTGCCAGCGCTGCGAGGGCGTGGGTTCGGTGTCCGACTTCGACCTGACCGCGCTGTACGACGACACCAAGTCGCTCAACGAGGGCGCGATCACGGTGCCGGGCTACAGCATGGACGGCTGGTACGGCCGCATCTACCGCGGCTGCGGGTTCTTCGACCCGGACAAGCCGATCCGGGAGTTCAGCAAGCGTGAGCTCGACGACCTGCTCCACAAGGAGCCCACCAAGATCAAGGTCGAGGGGGTCAACCTCACCTACGCGGGGCTGATCCCGCAGATCCAGAAGTCGTTCCTCTCCAAGGACCGGGAGGCGATGCAGCCGCACGTCCGCGCGTTCGTCGACCGCGCGGTCGTCTTCAGCACGTGCCCGGAGTGCGAGGGCACGCGCCTGTCCGAGGCGGCGCGGTCGTCGAAGATCGCGGGGATCAGCATCGCCGACGCGTGCGCCATGCAGATCAGCGACCTGGCCGGATGGGTGCGGGGCCTGCACGAGCCGTCGGTGGCGCCGTTGCTCACGGCGCTGGGGGACACGCTCGACTCGTTCGTCGAGATCGGCCTGGGCTACCTCTCGCTCGACCGGCCGTCGGGCACCCTCTCCGGCGGTGAGGCGCAGCGCACCAAGATGATCCGGCACCTCGGCTCGTCGCTCACCGACGTCACCTACGTCTTCGACGAGCCCACCACCGGCCTGCACCCGCACGACGTCCAGCGGATGAACGACCTGCTGCTGCAGCTGCGGGACAAGGGCAACACCGTGCTCGTCGTCGAGCACGAGCCGGAGGCGATCGAGATCGCCGACCACGTCGTCGACCTCGGCCCCGGCGCCGGAACGGCGGGCGGCGAGGTCGTGTTCGAGGGCACCGTCGACGGGCTGCGGGCCAGCGGCACGCTCACCGGGCGGCACCTGGACGACCGCGCCTCGCTCAAGCCCTCGGTGCGCACGCCGTCGGGGGCGTTGGAGGTGCGCGGCGCAAGCACCCACAACCTGCAGGGCGTCGACGTGGACATCCCACTCGGCGTGCTCACCGTCGTCACCGGGGTGGCAGGCTCGGGCAAGAGCTCGCTCATCCACGGTTCGGTGGCCGGGCGAGACGGCGTGGTGGCGATCGACCAGACCCCGATCCGCGGCTCGCGGCGCAGCAACCCCGCGACCTACACGGGACTGCTCGACCCGATCCGCAAGGCGTTCGCGAAGGCCAACGGCGTGAAGCCGGCCCTCTTCAGCGCCAACTCCGAGGGCGCATGCCCCAACTGCAACGGCGCCGGTGTCATCTACACCGACCTGGGGATGATGGCCGGGGTCGCCACCACGTGCGAGGAGTGCGAGGGGAAGCGGTTCCAGGCGTCGGTCCTGGAATACCACCTCGGGGGCCCGGACAACGGCAAGGACATCAGCGAGGTGCTCGCGATGTCGGTGGCCGAGGCCGAGGAGTTCTTCGGCGCGGGCGAGGCCCGCACGCCGGCCGCCCACGCCGTCCTCGCCCGGCTCGCCGACGTCGGGCTCGGCTACCTCACCCTCGGCCAACCCCTCACCACGCTGTCCGGCGGTGAGCGGCAGCGGCTCAAGCTGGCCACCCACATGGGCGAGAAGGGCGGCGTGTACGTCCTCGACGAGCCGACCACCGGCCTCCACCTCGCCGACGTGGAGCAGCTGCTCGGCCTCCTCGACCGCCTCGTCGACTCCGGCAAGTCGGTCATCGTCATCGAGCACCACCAGGGGGTCATGGCGCACGCCGACTGGGTCATCGACCTCGGCCCCGGCGCGGGCCACGACGGCGGCCGGATCGTCTTCGAGGGCACCCCCGCCGACCTCGTCGCCACCCGATCCACCCTCACCGGCGAGCACCTCGCGGCGTACGTCGGCGGCTGATCCGCTCGGACACCACCGCGCTTGCTCGATGGGGCGTAGGTGATCTTGGGACTGGGAACCCGGGACGGATGAGCCACCACGTCGATGAGCGGCCCGTCCCCCGCAGACATGAGCGCAGCGTTGGGAGCGAGGCACCAGCGCTGCGCATGACGATGGTGGCCGACGCCGCGGCCCTCTCGCTCGTACGGCGCCGGTTCCGGCGATGGCTCGACGGTGTGGGGTGGCCGCAGGATCTTGGCGACGAGATCATCGTGGCGGTCGACGAGGCAGCCTCGAACGTCGTCGACCACGCCTACCCGGGCCGGCGCGCCGGGCCCATGCGGATCGTCGCGCGGCGGCTGGCGGACGGGCTGCGCGGCCACCGCCATGTGGAGATCGCGGTGCGGGACTGGGGACGCTGGCAGCCGGCGCCGACCGACCCGGGCTACCGCGGGCGCGGGCTCGCGATGATGAGGGCCTTCATGCACCGGGTCGACCTGTGGCGCATGGACGAGGGCACCGAGGTCGTCATGCGCAGCGTCGCGGTCGGTCCCGGCTAGGAGCGGGCCTGGTGGGCCAGGCCGGGGAACATCCGCGCATGTGCGCCCCGGTCCCAGTCGACCAGCAGCAGTGACGCGTCGTCCTGCAGCTTCCCGCCCTGGTGGTCGAGGACGGCTTCGAGGAGCCGACGCAACGTCTCCGGGGCGGACAGCTGCGCCGCCGCGGCGTGCTCGGCGAACTCGACCAAGCGCTTCTCGCCGAAGAACTCCCCGTCGGCGTCCCGCGCCTCGGTGATGCCGTCGGTGTACATCAGCACCTGGTCACCGGGCTCGAGCTGCTCGCGCATCACCACGGGCACCTCGTCCCTCGGTACGCGGACGCTGAGCGGTGCCCGGGCGGGCGCCGGGAGTTCCTTGACCACCTGCCCGCCGCGGATGAGCAGCGGAGCCGGGTGCCCCGCGATCAGGTACTCGAGGATCCCTGCCTCCGTGTCGAGCCTCGTCAGCACCGCGGTGGCGAACTGCACCGGCCCGTGCTGCGCGATGATCAGCTCGTCGGCGCGCTCGGCGAGCGCGACCAGATCGGTCTCGCCCGCTCGACGGCCGTTGCGGATCCCCGTGATCGCCAACGCGGTCGTCAAGCAGGCGTTGATGTCGTGCCCGGCGGCGTCGAACACGGCGAGGTCGACGACCTGGTCCTCGGCGTTGTAGTCGTAGGCGTCGCCCGCGACCCGCGCACACGGCTCCAGGAGCGCGGAGACCACGACCCGGTCGGTGGCGAACGTCCGAGGCGGCAACAGCTGCCACAGCAGCTCCGATGCCGCCGACAGCGGGACGGCGCTGCGCAGCCGGCGGAGCCGGTCGCTGTAGGCGAGCTTCGTCGTCACGATGTAGTTCACCAGCCCGGCCAGCGTCCAGAGTCGCTGCCGCAGCTCGAGGTCGTCGACCACACCTTCACCGAGTGCCACCCTGAGCACCCCGGTCCGGTCGCCGCCTCCCGCGATCGGGGTCCACAGCACGACGCCGTCCGAGTGATCGGTGCCGGCCAGGATCTCGCCCATCTGATAGGCGTGTCCGGCCAGCGTGCCGACCACGTTCAGCGGCGCCACCGCGGTGGTGCCCACCGGGGTGAGCACCCGCTGGGCCAGGTCGGCGACCAGCACGTCCGCCCCCAGCCCGAGCGGCCGCACGGCGCCGTCGACGAGGGCCGAGAGCTGGTCACCCGAGGTCAGATGCGCCTCGTCGACGACCCGGGCCAGCACCTGCGCCCACGCCGTACTCGCAGTCGTCACCGACCGACCATAGAGGTTTCGTGGCCGGTCGGACCCCAGCTGCAGGCATCGCCCTGCCGCTGCGACCGGTCGTCTTGGGCACGACGTCAGCTCGTCAGGTCCAGGGCAGCGAACCGTTGATCACGCCACATCCTGCGTGACCGTTCCTCGGGATACCGGGCGAGGGTGGAATCCGCGCCGTAGACGCGCGTGAGGCGCTCGTCGGGCCGGTACCGGGCCCAGCCGGGCTCGCCGGCGGACGCGAACGAGAGGAGCTCGGTCCGCATCAGGTCCGACAGGTGCTGGGCCTGCGCCACGGCGTCCGGGCCGGCCTCCGTGAGCCCCGTTTCGATCTCGGCGGTGCCGAACACGAGCAGGGTGTCGAGGCTGTGCGAGGCCCCGACCGAGTTGAACCCCCAGCAGAGCTCGTAGAGCCACACCCCGGCCCCGCCGGCGTGGGCAGCTTCGGCGAGGTGGAGGGCCGGCATCCGCCACAGCCAGTCCGACATGGCCAGATCGCGCAGCTCGTTCGGGGCGGCGGACGGGTGGGCCGCTCGGTAGCGGAGCGCGCCCGGTGTCGGCGCGAGCCCGTTGATCAGTGTGTCGACCCCGGCCTCGTCGATGTCGCCGAGGCCGCGGGCGAGCAGGCTGAACTCGTCGCGGGTGTGGCCGACGAGCAGGTCGACGTCGCGGGCGGCACCGCCGGCCAGGCCCACCCACGGGACCACGGGCAGCACCTCACCGTCCACCACGGGGGAGAACGGGGTCGGGGTGTGCGCCAGGGGCCCCCACCTGCCCTCGCGCTGCGGCAGACTCCCGGTCACGGAACGTGCCGCCGCGACGAGATCGTCGGGAGCCACGTCGGCGAGGTCCTCGACCCGAGGTGGGCGACCGAGCTCGGCGCTGACTTCCTTCGCGACGTCCGCTGCCAGGTCGGCGGTGAAGAAGGTCGCCGGGAGGCTCTGCAGGATCGCCCGCCGGAACAGGCCGGCCGCCTGCGGCATCACCAGCAGCGCCGCGATCGATCCCGCCCCGGCGGACTGGCCGAAGACCGTGACGTTGTCCGGGTCGCCGCCGAACGCGGCGATGTTGTCCCGGACCCAGCGGAGCGCGGCGACCTGGTCGAGCAGACCACGGTTGTCCGGCGCGCCGTCGAACCGGGCGAAGCCCTCGGCCCCGGTCCGGTAATGGGCGCTCACCACGACCGCGCCGGCGGCCGCCAGTGTCGCGCCCGCGAGGTGCGGATTGGCCGCATTGCAGTTCAGGTACGTGCCGCCGCTGATCCACACCACGACCGGAAGTCCGGTCCGGCCGGGCTCGGGTGTCCATACGGCGAGGTTCAGCCAGTCGTCACCCTCGGTCGACCTGCCGGGCTGTGGCGGGGGTGGGCCGAAACGGGTGACCTCGCGGACGCCGTCCCACGGCCGCGGCGGCCGCGGAGCAGCGAACCGGGCCCGACCCACCGGGGGCGCGGCGAAGGGAACGCCGCGGTATACGGCAACCCCGCCTTCCCGACGTCCTCGGACAGACCCGGCGGATGTGCGTACCTGCGTGGTCATGATCTGCACCCTCACACCGGCCGCCGGCGCCGTCACGCGGGTTACCGGCCACGACCTGCATGATCCCGGACCGGAGGTCGGCGGGAGTCAGGCGTTGTAGCCGCCGTCGACGTCCAGCGATGCTCCGGTGATGTACGCGGCGTCCGGTCCGGCGAGGAACGTCACCGCGGCCGCGACCTCGTCCACGGTGCCCCACCGGGGCAGGCAGAGCCGCTCGATCAACGGCCCCAGCTTCTCCTGGTTGCCGGCGACCAGGTCGGTGGCCATCGGTCCGGCGTGCACCACGTTCGCGGTCACCCGGCGCGCGCCGAGATCACGAGCCAGTCCCTTGGCGTAACCGTCGATGGCCGCCTTGGACGCGGCGTTGTCGGCCACACCGGTCGTTCCGGCGCGGACGCCCTGGCCGGAGCCGATCAGAATGATCCGGCCGTTGTCGGAGATCACTCGTGCGGCGGCCCGGACGGTGGCCATCAGCCCGGCGCGCGTCACCGCCCAGAACCGATCGAACAGTTCCTCGTCCCGGTCCGGGTCATCGACCCGGCCGAAGGCGTCGATCGAGGCGTTGGCGACCAGGATGTCGAGTGCGCCGAAGCGGTCGAGCACGCGCCGAGCCAGGCCGGCGGCGGCCGCCGCATCGGCCTGGTCGGCCTGAAACCCCGCGGCCGCGCCACCGCCGGCACGGATCTCTCGGCTCAGCGACTCAGCGGCCGCGCTGGAGCGGACATAGCTGAAGGCGACGGAGGCACCGCGCGCGGCCAGCGCGCGGACGGTGGCCGCGCCCAGGCCCCGGGTCCCGCCGGTGACCAGAGCAGTGCGGCCGGTGAGTGTCAGGTCCATGGTGGTTCAGCCGAGGATCTTGATGGTGAGGGAGAAGTCGTCGCGCTGGATGCCCTGTCCGAGGATCACCAGACCCATGCCTTCCAGCCAGTGTGCGAACGTCAAGTCGCCGGTGTCCAGCGCGCGCAGCCCGAGGCTCGTGATGAATGAGGAGACCGTCGTCTTCGCATCGGCGTCGTCACCGGCGATGAACACGTCAACGGGATGGCCGGCTGTCTCACCTGCCGCCAGGACCCCGGAGAACAGGGTGTTGAACGCCTTGACGACCGTCGTACCCGGGGCGGCCGCTGCGGCGATCTCCTCGGCGGGGAGCTGTCGCGGAGCGTGACGAGCCCGGTGTGCGCCGAGTCGAAGGGGTTGCTGATGTCGACGACGACCTTGCCGGCCAGTGCCGGCCCGTAGTCGGAAACGATCGATGCCGCGCTGGCGTAGGGCACGGCGAGGATGACGATGTCGCCGGTGGGGGTGTCACCGACGGTGCTCGCGGTGGCGGCCCCGCCCAGGTCAGCGGCGAGCTCGGCAGCCCTGGCCGCGTCACGGCCGACGACCTGCACGTTGTGACCGGCGGCGGTGGCTCGGACACCCAATGTGCGGGCCATGGTCCCCAGGCCGATGATGCTGATCTTCGTCATGATGTTGTTTCCTTCTGAATTCGAATCAGTTTCAGGCGCTGGCGAGAGCCACGTGCTGCCGGACCGCGTCCAGGCCGGCAGCATGCGAAACGACGGGTACGTATCCGAGCTCTGCTACGGCCTTGTCCGTCCGCAGGATGCACGGCTGCCCGAGGAACCATCGAGCGGGAACGGGGACCTCGCGGGTGGCGGTCTCGGCGTCCAGGTCGGGAATCGGTGTGTCGACGCCGTGGATGTCGAACAACGTCTCCAGGAACTCGCGCAGGATGACGCGGTGCTGGTCGGTCACGAAGTAGGCCTGGCCCGGCCGGCCGCGGTGCCATCCGAGCAGAAGGCCCTCGACCGCGTTGTCGACGAACGTGATGTCAGTCGTGTGCCGGCCTCCCTCGATCCACGCGAACCGCCCTGCCTCGGCTGCGGCCACCAGGCCGTCGGTGATGATGCTGTCGGGCCCCCAGACGAACCTCGGACGGATCGACACCGTGGCGAAGTCCGGGGCATTCGCGCCGAGGACGATCTTCTCGGCATCGGCCTTCGCCGCGCAGTAGGCGGCCTGCGAGTCCGGCCGCAGCGGCGCGGTCTCGTCGATCTCCACGAGCGGGTCGCCGGCGAGGAGGGCAGCTTCGCTCCCGCAGTGGACGAACCGTGGAACCTGCGCGTGGTGGGCCGCATCCACCGCTGCCCGGGTGCCGCGGACCGACACGAGTTCATGGCGCTCGCGGTCGGCGGCGATGTCCGTCTCGGCAGCGAGGTGGAACACCACGTCGCTGCCCACGACGTCTTCACGCCACGTGGTCGGGTCGGTCAACTCGCCCCGCACGGGCACTGCGCCCAGCGCTGACACCTTCACCGCCGACGCCGCACTGCGGACCAGAACACGTACCGCGTTCCCCTCGTCGAGGAGCCGACGTACCAGCACCTGGCCGATGAACCCGGAACCGCCGGTGACGAAAACCCGCGCCATGAGACTCCCCTTGATCCGCTACATGTCCCTCGCTCGCCGTGGGCGAGGAGAGCGTCGTGAGCTGGAGCAATCGGCGAGCCGCGAGCATTCCCCCAACAACATCGATAGTTCAGCGGCTCGCGATAAAAAATCCGAATGACCAGTACTGCAGCCGGAGTTCGTGATGAGTGCTCCGCGTGGCCGGTCCGGCACCCCGAGCCGCGGACCCGCGGTCATGGAGGTACCGCCGGCCCGGTCGGCTCGGGGGCACCATCGGTTCGGCCTCTCCCTCGGCAGGTCGCGGCGAGAACCGGCCCTGGCACAGCCGATGATCAGCGGAGACGTGACCCGAACCGCGCGGGCGACACCGGCGAACCCCGCCTCCGGGCCGGGAACGGTGCGCCCACCGGATGCCCGCCGCCCATGAGCGGCACCCGGCTCGCGTCCCGCGGACCGCATCCTGACCGCCCGTGGCCGCCCTCCCCGGGTAACGATCTACAGCTGGAGACCAGGGGGAGGTGGAACACCAGCGCGGCGCAACGGGGTGCCGTTCTCCCGGCGTCAAAGCTCCGGGTCGCGTTCGGCTGTTGGTTCCTCGGCCGGCGCGAGCTGTCGGGCGATGTCGGCCGGTACCCGCAGTCCGCTGCTGCGGAGATCACCGACCAGTTGTGTGACGAGCGGGTCCCGCGAGGTCGTGGTCGTGGCGACGAGGCGTCGTCTCCGTCGAGGCTCGAAGGGGCGGACCGCGCCTGAGAAGCCGGCGGTGATGGCGCTGACCGGAACGACGGTCACACCCAGCCCTGCCGCGGCCAGCTGGGGCGCGTGGGTCGTCACGGCGGTGCGAACCACCACCGGCCCACGCAGGTCGACGTCGTCGAGGTGGCGCTCGATCCACGCGCCGAGCCTGTTCTCGGGCGTGAAGTGTACGAACGGCTCTTCTCGAAGGTCCCGTGTCCGGATGGTGTGCCGGGAGGCGAGTGGGTGCAGTGCCGGGAGGGCTACGACGATCTCCTCCTCGGCGACCGTCGCCGACTCGAACCGTGCGTCGCCGAGCTCGGGGAACAGCAGGAGGTCGGTCTCGCCGGACTCCAGCATGGCGAAGGCGGTTTCCGGGTCCGTGCTCTCCCGGAGGGAGATCACGACGTCGGGCCGGTCGAGGTTCCAGCGCGCCAGTACGGGCGCCAGCAATGCCACCGTGAGGCTCTGCGCGCACACCACCCGGACAACGCCGCCGACTCCCTGCCCGACCGCGCGGGCGAGCCGGATGGCCTCGCCGGCCGCGGCCACGGCCCGACGCGCCTCGGGCAGCGCTGCGCGCCCAGCGGCGGTGAGGCGGACGCCGCGGCGGTCGCGGGTCAGGAGTGCGGTCCCGGCTTCCCGTTCGAGAGCTGCCAGCTGATGGGAGATCGCGGGTTGTGAGAGGTGGAGGTGCCGGGCGGCGCTGGTCACCGACCCCAGATCGGCGGCTGCGAGCAGGCACTCGAACGCCCTCAGGCTTGGCATGAGCAAAATCTATCCGGACTCGTTCTTTCATCGACTGAGGTACAGGAAGAACCTCGTCATCTCGGCGCGGCGCTGACAACCGCTTGCGCGAGGGCGGCCTGAGAGCGGCGGATCTGCTCGGGTGTGCGTCCACTGGCGAGCAACCTGGAGCTCGTCCACGCCGCCGACGACGGGGTTCCGCCATCCAGGCCGACGTGGTGGCAGCCACCACGGCCCCGACCAACCTCATGGCCGGGTCACCTGCCGTGACTCCCACGACCTCTACCGCTACCTCGGAGACCGCACCCGTGATCCGGACGGTCAAACGGGTGGGCACCGTCCTCCCTTGATGGCCTCGGCGCACGCCAGGTGCGCGACGCGGGGTAGCGCCTGAAGGGCCGGCCACGGAGCCCTGCGCGAAACCCGTTGGCGGACGACTGCGACCACTGCTACTTTCCGGCGGCCGTGCGAGAGATCGAGGAGGTGGTACCCGTGAACGAATCGACATGGGTGCTCCCCTCCGGAGTCACGGTCGGGCGATAGGTCGTCCGGGAGCGCCGTTCACGAGCACTCCCGAAAGGCACGACCATGCGATTCACCTCCGAACAGCGCCTCGACGACGGTGTCCTCGAACGCGGGTTCACCCTCGGCGAGATCCCCGGCATCCTGTGGACGCCGGCAGCCGCATCCGCACAGGCCCCGCTGATCCTGATGGGCCACCCCGGCGGACTGCACAAGCTGTACCCCCGACTGGCTGCCCGGGCCCGGCACTGCGCGGCGGAGGGCTACGCCGCGGCCACCATCGAGCTCCCCGGGAGCGGCGACCGGCCGCGTTCCGCCACTGCCGAGGAGGCCCGCGCCGACCTGCGCCGGGCGCTGGAGGCCGGCGAGCCAGTCGACGACGAGATCGTCGACCGGCTCATCCTCCCGCTGGTCGACAAGGCGGTCCCGGAATGGCGGGCTGCCCTCGACGCCCTCCTCTCGCTGCCCGAGGTCGGCGGCCCGGTCGGGTACGCGGGAGGGGTGATCGCCATCGGCACCCGGCTGGCGGTGGTCGAGCCGCGCATCTCGGCCGCCGTTCTGTTCGCCGGGAGCTTCGTGCCCCGCACGATGCTCGAGGAGGCCCGGCAGGTCACCATCCCGCTGCTGGTCCTGCTGCAGTGGGACGACGAGGGGAACGACCGGCAGATGGCCCTGGACCTGTTCGACGCCTTCGGCAGCAAGGAGAAGACGCTCCACGCCAACATGGGCGGGCACACCGGCGTCCCGCAGTTCGAGGGGGACGACGGGAACCGGTTCTTCGCCCGGCACCTGAAGTGAGGCCGGGTCAGGCGAGCAGCAGATGATAGGAGCTGTCGGCCTGGATGCCGCCATCGAGGACAGGTCCCGGCCTTCCTCGATGGCGGTGGCCGGCAGATGCGGTCGCATAACCTGATCAGCGACCCGAGCTGCTGACCTGCGTGCCCCCGGCAGGATTCGAACCTGCGACACCCGCTTTAGGAGTGTTGCCCTCCGCCTACACCATCGCCTCTACCTGCATCTTGCTTGGTGATCGACCTCCCGACTAGCTCCCAGTATCACCAGACGACTCGCTTTCGCTCCCCATCTAGCTCCCGGGCGTCGGCTGCGCTCCTACCGAGTGTGATTCGGAGAGCCTGCTCGGCAGCGGGCGCAAGATAGTCTCGGTTGACCCGAGAACCAAAGACCTCCTTGGTTCGCGCAGCTCGCCAGATCATCCCCGCCGCGGCGGGACGTGGTGGATGCCAACGTGTCGGACCCCCCCGGAACGGGGTACAGACGTTCATGAGAATCGGATCAAGCATCGGCCTGATCGCGATCGGGCTCATCCTGGCGCTCGCTGTGAACGTCGACCTCGGCCCGATCGACCTAGAGCTCATAGGTTGGATCGTTGTTGTGGTCGGCATCATCGGGCTCGTGGCGAGCTTGGTGATGGCGCGCCAGAGCCGCACTGTCGTCGCGACTCGTGAAGACCCCCACGCCGTGCCGACGACGCGTGTCGTCCGTGAAGACCCCCACGCCGTGCCGCCGACGCGCGTAGTCCGCGAAGACCCTTACGCCGCGCCGCAGACGCGCGACCCGCGCTACTGACCACTAGTTGCTGGTGGCGGCCAGGCGTCGACCTCGCCACTGCACCATCGGGCACGTCGGGTGGTGGTGGACGCACCGGGCTCAACGCTCCGGCCCGATCCGTGGCGCCATCAGCAGGGTTCCGGCGTCGCACCGGTGACAGCCGCCCCGCATCGGCCGCCCCGAATACGGCCGCAGGTCCACACCGAGCTCCAGGAGCACACGCAGATCGGCCGCACGCCGGTGTGGTTCCGGGTGACGATCGAGCAGTGGCGGGCGAATCGGCCGGGCCGTGGCGCTGGCGAGGGCCGTCGAAGGGTTACAGCCCGGAGCGGGCTGGCGGCCGGACGGCGAGGCGCGAGTGCGTCGATGAACGCAGCGCATGCACTGCGTAGTCATTTCTATGGCGGCTCGTACGCTCAGCTCATGGCTGAGGTGCTCAACGTCTCGACTGCTACGCCTACTCGGGAGACGGGACTCCGCCTCGACACGATCAGCCACCCGATCGAGGACGTCGTCATGATCTTCGGCGGGCGCTGCCCGGCCTCGTCGTCGCCTACGCCGCCAGCGCCCGCCTGACCGGGTCCGCCGCCCGCTACGCCTGGTCAGTTGTCGTGCTCGAGCGGCCTCATGGCTGATGCCGATACCGGGCGCCTGCTGCGCGACCGGGGTGTTCCGGAAGAATCTTGTCCACGCGGCGGACGCCTCGGCGTCCTCGGCGGTGCCGGACTCGAGCAGACGGCCGTGCTGGTGGTAGCTGCGCAGCACCGTCTCGTCCCCGGCCCGCAGCCGCAGCGACGCCTCCCGCTCCCACTCATGTTGGAAGCGGAGCGGGTCATGACCGACAACGCCGTCCGCACGCTCCCACAAGCCACAAGATCGAAGGAGGAGGCGGTGGTGCCAGAAGCCATTTCATAGCCGGTCACTGACCGGGATGATCACCCTCTGCTGCCGGTCGGGCGAGGATGCCGGTGGTGAGGTCGTCGAGGTTGTCGAGGACGAGTCGGGAGAGGTCGAGGCGACCGCCACTCGCTACCCACATGTCGAGCCCGACCCGAAAGGCGGCGACCGCGCCCGCGGCGACCAGCCGCGGGCGCCGGGCGTCGTCGATCTCGTTAAGGCGAGCTACGGTGACGCGGCGGACGAGCCGCTCGAAGCCAGCGAACACAGCA
>NZ_BAABJO010000016.1:0-167944 GCF_039543345.1 Pseudonocardia adelaidensis
AGATCGGTGCGGCACACCCCGGCCCCACCGACCTTCACGATCACATCGAGCGGCCCCTGGATCCGCGGCTCCTCGATGTCGTCGATCTTCGGATCCGTGTGGTAGTCGTGCACCCGTACGGCCTTCACCAGGGCACCTCCTCGTGGCGTCGTCGCCGTACCCAGATTCCACGCGCCGTCCGCGGACGACCTCAACCGCGCCGATTCCGCGGAGTGGGAAATCGGGCGTATCGCCTCCCCCTCCGGTGAGGTTCGGGCCTGCGGCCAGGGCGTTCCCGATAGTGGTTACCGGCCAGTAGCCTCTGGTTCGTGACGACAGAGCTGAATTGGGTCGGCGCCGCGATGCAGCAGACCGTGCCGTGGGTGCGCACGGTCGGGATCGAGTTCGCCGAGGTCACGCCGGAGCGGGCGGTCCTGCACCTGCCCGACGACCCGGAGCTGCGCAACCACGTCGGCGGCCCGCACGCGGCGATGATCTTCGGGTTGGGCGAGACCGCCACCGGAGCCGTCACGCTGGCGGCCTTCGCGTCCAGGATGGAGCGGGCGACCCCGCTCCCCGTCCGGTCGCAGGTCGCCTACCAGCGCATCGCGCGCGGCCCGCTCACCGCGGTGGCCGTCCTCGGCAGGCCGGCCCCGGACGTGCTGGCCGAGCTCGCCGCGGGCGCCCGCCCCGAGTTCGGGATCGACGTCACCATCACCGACGGCGACAACCGCGAAACCACCCGCATGACCGTCGTATGGACCCTGCGGCCGAGCCGGTGACGGCGCTAGCGTCACGCCCGTGCAGGTAGTGATCGCGGGAGGACACGGGAAGATCGGGTTGCGGCTGGCCGCGTTGCTCGCCGGGCGGGGGGACGTGGTCACCGGGGTGGTGCGCAACCCCGACCACCGGCCCGACCTGGAACGGGCCGGTGCCACCGCCGCCGTACTCGACCTGGAGGCAGCGCGGGCGGACGAGCTCGCGGCCGTGCTGGCGGGCGCCGACGCCGTCGTGTTCGCCGCAGGCGCCGGGCCGGGCAGCGGGGTCGCCCGCAAGGACACGGTCGACCGGGCCGCCGCGCTGCTGCTCGCCGACGCGGCGCGGATCGCGGGCGTGCGGCGGTACCTGCTGGTGTCGTCGACGGGCGTCGACGAGCCGGCTGCGCCGGACCGCGGCGAGGTGTGGGCGGCCTACATCGCCGCGAAGAAGGCGGCGGAGGACGCGATCCGGGCCGCCGACCACCTCGACTGGACGATCCTGCGCCCGGGCTCGCTCACCGACGACCCGGGGGTCGGGCGGGTGCTGCTCGCGCCTCCGCCGGTGCCGCGCGGCAGCGTCACCCGCGACGACACGGCGGCCGTGCTCGTCGCGCTGCTGGATGCACCCGGCAGTGCGGGCAAGGTCCTGGAACTGCGCGAAGGGGAGAGCGACGTGCACGAGGCCGTGGCGGGGGTGTCCTGATGGCCGACGTCGACGTGATCGTGCTCGGGGGCGGGCCGGTGGGCGAGAACGCCGCCGACTACGCCGTCCGGGCCGGGCTCTCGGCGTTGATCGTCGAGTCGGAGCTGCTCGGCGGCGAGTGCTCGTTCTGGGCGTGCATCCCGTCGAAGACGCTGCTGCGCACCGGGCACGCGGTGGCCGCCGTGCGGAGGCTGCCGGGTACCACGGTCGACTTCGACCCGGCGGCCGTGCTCGCGCGCCGCGACTCGTTCACCCACGACTGGGACGACGAGAGCCAGGTGCAGTGGGCCACCGGCGCCGGCATCCGGGTGCTGCGCGGGACGGGCCGACTCGTGGGCGAGCGCACCGTGGAGGTCGACGGCCCGTCCGGCCGGGAGACGCTCGTGGCCCGCAGGGCCGTCGTGGTGTCCACCGGGAGCGTGCCGACCACACCGCCCGTGCCCGGGCTCGACCGGGTGCGCACCTGGGGTTCGCGCGACGCCACGTCGGCCAAGGAGATCCCACCCCGGCTGGGTGTGCTCGGCGGGGGCGTGGTCGGCTGCGAGATGGCGCAGGCGTTCCGGCGCCTCGGCTCGGAGGTCGTGCTCCTGCAGCGCGGCCCGCGGTTGCTGCCGGCGATGGAGCCGTTCGCCGGTGAGCGCGTGGCGGCCGCCATGCGCGCGGAGGGCGTCGACGTGCGGCTGGAGCACCGGCTCGAGTCGGTGGCCGCTGCGGGCGACCAGATCGAGCTGCGCACGGAGGACGGCACGGCCGTGGTCGACGAGCTGCTCGTGGCCACCGGGCGCCGGCCCAACACCGCGTCGATCGGGGTGGACGCGGTCGGCCTCGAACCCGGGAAGCCGCTCGCCGTGGACGACACCGGGCTGGTCGAGGGCGTCGCGGGCGAGTGGCTGTACGCCGCGGGCGACGTCACCGGCCGGGCCCTGCTCACCCACCAGGGCAAGTACGCGGGGCGGATCGTCGGCGCCGCCATCGGTGCCCGCGCGGCGGGTGAGGCGCTCGACGCCGGTCCGTGGGGCGAGCACGCCGCCACGGCCGACCACGTCGCGGTCCCGCAGGTGGTGTTCACGGACCCGGAGGTGGCCTCGGCCGGGCGCACGGAGGCGCAGGCTCGCGCCGCGGGCATCGATGTGCGGGTGGTCGACATCCCGATCGCCGTCGCCGGGTCGTCGTTGCAGGCCGACGACTACGACGGCGCCGCGCGGATGGTGGTCGACACCGCCCGAGGAGTTCTGGTCGGTGTGACGTTCGTGGGGCAGGACGTGGCCGAGATGATCCACGCGGCCACCATCGCCATCGTCGGGGAGGTTCCGCTGGGCCGGCTGTGGCACGCCGTGCCGGCGTTCCCCACGATGAGCGAGGTGTGGCTGCGGTTGCTGGAGACCTACCGTTCCTAAGCCGACTGGGAGAGCGCGGCCGCGATGCCGATCGTGGCGGCCATGACCCCCACCTCGACGGCGGCCCAGCGCAGCACCGGGACGCGCCCGGCGGCCAGCCTCCGTCGGTGGAGCCCGCCGAGCACGCCGAGCAGCGCGAGGCACGTGATCTTCGCGAGCACGAGCACGCCGTAGCGCGTGGTGACGACCGCGTCCCACGTCTCGAGCCGGATCACGGCGGTGAGCAGGCCCGTCAGCGCGACGGCGCCGATGCACCAGCCCGCGAGCCGCGAGAACCGGGGCAGGACGGCGTCGAGCAGGGCGCGGTGTCGCGCCACGAGCGCCAGCACGAGCGCCAGCCCGCCCACCCAGAGCGCGGCGGCGACCACGTGCACCCCGATCGACATGATCGCGAGCTGGTGGTCGGGGTGGGTGCCCGCGTGCCCGGTGACCGCCGGCGTGACGAGCCCCAGCAGCGCCGCCACCAGCGGCACGCGGGCCTGCACGAGCGCGCGGTCGCGCAGCCGTAGGGCAGCGCAGACGAGGAGCGCCGCGATGCACCCCGCCGTGAGCAGGAGCCCTCGCCCGCCGGCCAGCTCGGTGACGAAGCTGCCGATGTCGCCGCCGCTCAGCTGCCCGACCGGCCTGCCGAACGCGTCGGCCGTCCGGAACATGATCCCGACCAGCACGAGCACCAACCACGCGCCCGCCACGGCGACGAGCGCGCGGTCGGCGGTGGCCCGCACGCGGTCGAGCGCGCGCAGAGCCGAGCCCGGCACGTGGCGGGCCGCTGGCAGCAGGAGCGCCAGCACGGTGAGCCCGACGGCCGCGATACCCGCGACGTCCATCCCGGACCGGGTGACCGACGTCCCGATCAGCACCGGCAGGGTGGTGCCGGCCAGCGCGCCGGTGAGCAGGCTCGCCGCCAGCGCGGCACCGACCGCGAGCCCGGTCCACCCGGCCGGGCGCAGCCGGTCGAGCGTGCGGGGACCCGCGGTCGGCGGGGTCATCCCCGGCCCAGCCGGAGCGCCGCGACGACCCCGCCCCCGACGAGCACGACCGCGCCGACGATCCACGGCCACACCGGGCTGCCGCCACCGCCGTCGGCCGGTTCGGCGGCCGAGGGTGCCGGCGCGGCACCGGCCGTCGGGGCGGGCGCGCTCGCGGAGGGCGCTGCCGCGGCGGGCGCGCCCGTGCCGGGCGTGGTCAGGGTGAAGCCGACGCTGCCGCTGATCGGGTGGCCGTCGGCGGACACCACGCGATAGCCGATCTCGTACCGGCCGGCCGGGCCGAGCGGCCGCACCGCGACGCTCACCGACGAGCCGTCGACGGCGACGTCCCCGGTCTCGTAGTGGCCCTGGTCGGGGCCCACCACGGTGACCGTGTTGAACCCGGCGGTCATCGCCTCGTTGAAGGTCAGGGTGACGCGTTCCGGTGCGGCCTCGAGGCTCGCCCCGTCGGCCGGGTCGCTGCCCTGCAGCCGGGCGTGCGCGAGGGCCGGGGTTGCGCCGAGCAGCAGCGCGAGGCCGGCGAGCACGCCGATCGCCACGGTGCGCAGGAGCCGCGCGGTCATCGGTCCGCCCCCGTGGAGCGGCGGGACCGGAGCACCGCACCGAACCCGGCCCCGAGCCCGAGCGCCCCGACGAGCAGGCCGCTGCCGGCGAGCCAGCGGGCGGTCGGGTCGGTCGTACCGCCCGGGTCCGCGGCGGCGGCCGCGGCGTGGGTCTCGTCGTCGCCGGTCGCCGGGGTCAGCGTGACGCTGGGCGCCGGTCGCTCCGGTTCCGACCCGTCGGCGGCGGGCGACTGGTCCCAGGCGACGACCTCGCCGTCGTCGTAGGTCTGCACGGCGGGCAGCACGAGCCGGTCCGTGTCCGTCGGGAGCGGCCCGAGCGACAGCGGGAAGTCGGCGAACTCCCCGGGACCGATCCGGACACCGGGGTCGGCGGTCCACGTGACGGTGCGGACCGCCTCGGTGATCGTCCGCCCGTCGGACTGGACCGGCGGGTCGAGCGGTGCCTTGGCCACGGTGGCCGTCCAGCCGGGGCGCGGGGTGGTGCGGACCGAGGTGATCGGGTGGTCGGTGGGCAGTGTGACCTGCAGGGAAACGGTGCCCGCCGTGTCGGATTCGGTCGGGACGCGCAGGGCGACGACGGCGTAGCTGCCCTGCTCGGCCGTGCCCGGCTGGGCGGTCACGTGGGCGAACGCCGGCGCCGCGCCGACGAGCGTGACCGCACCTGCGGCCACGAGGACGGTGCCGGCGCGCAGTGCGCCCCGGCGGAGGGACGAGGGCATGGATGCTCTCCGGTGGATGGTGTGGAACGTGCGGACGTGGTCAGCACGTCACCGGAGGGCCGCGCCGGGCGTGGGCGACGACGAAGGCGCGGGTGAGGCGCGCGGGAACCGCGGGTCCGGGCACCGCGAACACCCGCAGCGGCCGGTCCGCGGGGAGCGGGAGGAGGCGGCGGGGCAGCACCCGCCGCAGCGCCGCCACCAACGCGGCGGCACCGCGGTCGGCGTGGCGCAGGGCGACCGCCGTGACGACGGTGGCCACGGCGTGCATCGCGAGCATCGTGGAGCCCGTGTGGGCGGGGTGCAGCAGCTCGATCGTGGTGTGCAGCACGAACTGCCCCACCGCGAGCACCGCGACCGTGCCGACGAGGCTCCGGCGGCGACTCGCGAGCCCGGTGAACGCCCAGGCGAGCAGCGGGAGCACCGGCACGAGCGCCACCAGGTCGGGGACCGTGCCCCCGCCCGCCGCGTGCCCGGCGGCCGCGAGCAGCGCGCTCAACCCGGCCAGGACGGCACCCCGGAGCACACCACCGCCCGGACCGCTCGTCACGGGGCACGACGGTAGCCGTCGCGCGGGTGGAGGAGCCAGCGCACCCGTTCGACGCAGGGCGTCGTGCGGGGAACCGTCAGCCCCGTACGCCGAGGTGCGTGAGCAGGGCCACCTCCAGCCGGTCCAGCTCGGCGCCCACGGACCGGTAGGCCGTCCGGCGGCGCTGCGTCGGCATCTGCTCGGCCGCGCGCACGGCGACGGCCAGGTCGGCGAGGCGCGGGCGGGTGTCGGCGGCGAAGCGCCGCGCGGCGTCGCTGCCGTGCGCCTCGGCACCGGACTCGAGCCGGTCGAGCGCTTCCGCCATCCGCGACAGGCGGGCGTGCAGCGCGCCGCCGGGCCCGGCGTACGCGGCGAGCTGGCCGGGTTCCACGCCGAGGCGGGCGGCGCGGTAGGCGTCCCAGCGGTCGCGCGCGACGGTGGCGGCCGCGAGCGCGTACGGCGCGAGCAGGGGCGCGACGGCCTTGCCGACGCCGATCATGCGTTTGGCCCGCGCCGCGGTGAGCGGTTTGCGGGCGCGACCGGTCGGCGCGGCGTCCGCGCTCCCGATGGCGTCGCCCGCCGCAGGCGTCGACCGGCGTCGCCGCAGCCCCATCCGCTCGTCCTCCTCGTGCCGGTGATCGGTCCCCGAGCTTAACGGGGTCATGGCCCGGGAGGCGCGGCTCGACACCGGCGCGTGTCCCGATGTGGTGAGGCCCGCCGCGCGGGACGGCCCGATCCGCTCGGACTGTCGGCACGTGTCATTACCCTCTGGTATGTGACGGCGATCGAGAACCGGTACCCCGTCGTGGAGCCCACGGTCGGGAGCGGCCCGGTGCTCGACGCCGCGGCCACCACGCGCTGCCGCCGTCGCGTCCACCTGGACCACGATCCGGGGGCGGCCACGGCGCCTCGGGCGATGCCGGATCCGGCCCTGGAGCAGCGCCGGGCCGACGCCGTCGCCCACCGGGAGCAGATCGGTGCCCGGCTGGCCGCAGACCTCGGGGGCGAGTGGTGCGAGATCCCGGCCGGCCTGCCCGGCGCGGAGCGGGTGGAGGCCACGGCCCGTGCCGTGGCGGCCGGTGCCCGGCTCATCTGGGGGGCCGCGCTGCCCACCGATCGCGCGGCCGGCCGCCGCGGGAGCCCCGAGCTGCTGGTCCGGGTGCCTGGTGGCGGCTACGTGCCGGTCATCGTCGTGCGCCACCGCATCACCGATCCCGGCTCCGGCGCCGTCACGGCGGCGCTCGACGCCCCGTGGCCGCAGCGCGCCCGCCTCGACGAGGAGCGCAAGGTGCGCTCGCAGCCGCGCGACCTGATGCGTCTCGCCCACCTCAACCGCATGCTGCGCACCGCGGGCTGGGCGGCGGAGCCCCGGCTCCGGCACGGCGACCACGGCGGGGTCATCGGCCTCGACGCCGACGTCGTCGTGTGGCACGACCTGCGCGCGGGCCACTGGCCCGGCGGGCGGTCCACCCTCGCCGAGTACGACGCGCGCTTCACCGACCGGCTCGCGGTCGCCACGGCGGCCGCCACCGGTGCGCCCGCGCTCGCCGAGCCGTCGCGCATCACGGAGTGCCGGCGCTGCCCCTGGTGGCCCACCTGCGAGGCCGAGCTGGAGCGGGCGGAGGACGTCAGCCTCGTCGTGCGCGGCGAGTACGCGGGGGTGCTGCGCGAGGTCGGGGTGGGCACCGTGGCGAAGCTCGCCGCGCTCGACCCCGCGGCGGAACCCCCGGTGGAGGTGCCCGGGTTGCCGTTCGCCGACCTCGTCGCGCTCGCGCGGGCGCGCCTGCGCGGGCTCGCGGTCGTGCGGCGGGTACCGCAGGTCGCGGTGGTGCGGGCCGACATCGAAGTCGACGTCGACATGGAGAGCTTCGGCGAGGCGGGTGCCTACCTCTGGGGCGCGCTGCTGCGCCACCCGGGCGGCCGGCAGGCCGGCGACGAGCCCGACGGCTACCGCGCGTTCGCCACCTGGGACCCGGTGCCCACGCAGGACGAGGCGCGGTCGTTCGCCGCGTTCTGGACGTGGCTGTCGGCGGTGCGGGCGCGGGCCGCCGCCACCGGGCGCACCTTCGCGGCCTACTGCTACAACGAGCAGGCGGAGAACCGTTGGCTGCTGGCCTCGGCCGCCCGGTTCGCCGGGATGCCGGGCATCCCGCCCACCGCCGAGGTGGAGGAGTTCATCGCCCACCCGGGCTGGATCGACCTGTTCGCCGTGGTCAGCGAGTGGTTCCTGTGCGCGCAGGGCAAGGGGCTCAAGCGCATCGCCCCGGCGGCGGGCTTCGCATGGCGCGACCCGGAGGCCGGTGGGGAGAACTCCATGCGCTGGTACCGCAACGCCGTCGGCATGGACGGCGCTCCGCCCGACCCGCAGCAGCGGGAGCGGCTGCTCGCCTACAACGCTGACGACGTCCACGCCACCCACGCCCTGCGGGAGTGGATGACCTCGCGCGCCGTCGAGGAGGTCCCGCTGGCGGCGGACCTCTAGGTCGCACCCCCGGCTTCACAAGCACACGGTGTGTGAAGTGACGCTGACGTTTCATCGGGGCGCCGCCGACCAGCCAGGCCGTGGCCATCCGGTCGGGGGAGTGTGCCGGGCATGTTCGCCCGGCGCATCGCGGTGATCGGATCCGGCTACGTGGGCCTCACGACGGGTGCCTGCCTCGCCTCGCTCGGCCACCGCGTGGTCTGTGCGGACGTCGACGAGGCGAAGGTCGAGCGGCTGCGCAACGGCGTCGTCGACATCCTGGAGCCGGGGCTGCCGGAGCTCGTGGCGGAGAACCGGGCCGCGGGGCGGCTGGAGTTCGTGCTGGGCGCGCGGGACGCGGTGGCCGGGCGCGACGGCGAGCCGGTCGAGGTGGTGTTCCTCTGCGTGCCTACGCCGATGGGCGAGGGCGGGGCCGCCGACCTGGCGGCCGTGCGGGCCGTGACGGCCGAGATCCGGCACCTGCTCCCGGCGGGTTGTGTGGTCGTCAACAAGTCGACGGTGCCCGTCGGCACCGCGGAGGCCACGCGGAAGCTGATGAACCGCCGCGACGTCGCCGTGGTCAGCAACCCGGAGTTCCTCCGCGAGGGCTCCGCGGTGCACGACTTCCTGCACCCGGACCGGATCGTCGTCGGCAGCGACGCCCAGGACGCCGCGGAGCGGGTGGCCGCGCTCTACTCGCGGCTCGGGGCGCCGACGGTGCTCACCGACGCGGCGAGCGCGGAGATGGTGAAGTACGCGGCCAACAGCTTCCTCGCGATGAAGCTGTCGTACGTCAACGCGCTCGCCGAGCTGTGCGACGTGCTCGGCGCCGACGTCGCGGACGTCACCGAGGGCATGGGGCACGACCGGCGGATCGGGCAGGCGTTCCTGCGGCCCGGCCCGGGATGGGGCGGTTCCTGCCTGCCCAAGGACACGAACGCGCTGGTGCAGGTGGCGGCGGCGGCCGGGATCGAGCTGCCGCTGGTGAGCGCGAGCATCGCCACGAACGAGCGGCAGCGCCGGATCGTGGTCGACAAGATCACCGACGCCGTGGGCGGTGACCTCGCGGGCCGCCGCCTGGGCCTGCTCGGGCTCACGTTCAAGGCGGGCACCAACGATCTGCGCGACTCGCCCGCGCTGGCCGTCGCGCGGCTGCTGCGGGACGGCGGCGCCGAGCTGACGGCCTACGACCCCGGCTGCCCCGCCGCCGTGCCCGGCGTCACCGACGGCGTCACCGTGGCCGACGAGCCGCTGCTCGCCGCGAAGGACGCGGACGCGCTGGTGGTGCTCACCGAATGGCCCGAGTTCCGGTCGCTGGACTGGGGCGCGGTCGCCGGGGCGCTCGCCGGCCGCGTGGTGGTCGACTGCCGCAACCTGCTCGACCCCGATGTGCTGCGCCGCGCCGGGATCAGCTGGGTGGGGGTCGGCCGGCGCTGACCGTCCTCCAGCGGTACCCGGTCACGGTGCCACGTGCCCGATGACGCACGCCACCGGCGGGTCGAGGTCGAGCACCTCGGTTCGGAGGTGCCCGAAGCCGGCCTCGGTGAGCAGGCGCGCCAGCTCCGCGGCGGCGGCCGCCGACGTGGCCGCCGTGGCCCCGGGACAGCGCGGTTGGGACACCACCGCGATGCGCCCGCCGGGCCGCAACAGCCGCGCGATCTCGCGTAGCCGGGTGGGCGGGTCGGGCCACATGCCGACCGTGTTGACCGCGAGCGCGGCGTCGAACGGCTCGTCGCCGACGGACAGGCGCTCGACGGGGGCGTGGACGAGGCGTACCCGTCCGGCCCGTACCGCGGCCCTGTTGCGGCGACGGGCCTGGCGGATCATCACCTGGGAGTGGTCGACACCGACCACCGATCCCCTGGTCGCCCGGGTGGCGAGGGCGGCGATGGCCACGCCCGGACCGCAGCCGAGCTCGATGACGCGGTCGGTCGGCCGGACGTCCAGGAGTTCCACCGCCCACCGGTTGCGCGCCACGTTCGACGAGCGCCGTCCCATGACCCAGCCCGCGACGTGCCCCACCGCGCCGGTCGGCCGGTGGAACTGCGCCACCCCTCCGTGGTGCCCCCACCAGAGCATGATGCCGCCCGCCACCCCCGGCTTCTCGTTCATGGGGGTGAGCCCAGCACTTCGAGTACGCTTGAAGTCAATGCCTGCCACCGAGCGCGCTGCGGCGTCGTTGTCCATCGGCGAGCTGTCCGAACGCACCGGGGTGCCGGCCACCACGCTGCGGTACTACGACGAACTGGGCCTGGTGCGCCCCGCGGTCAGGGCGGCGGGGCGACGGCGGTACTCCGAGTCGGCGGTCAGGGAGGTCGGCCTGGTCGTCTTCTTCCGGGAGATCGGGTTCTCGCTGGCCGAGATCGGGCGTTTCGTCACGGGCGGGCGGCGGTGCCAGCAGGAGATGATCGATCGCAAGCTGGCCGAGCTGGCCGAACAGCAACACCGCATCGAGGTGGCCCGCGCCGCGCTCGAGCACGGCCGCAGGTGCCCGGCGGGCGAGCCGGTGAGATGCCCCCGGTTCTGGTCGATCATCGACGGTCGGCTGCGCGGCCTCTCGGTGGAGGAGAGCCACGCGCGAGCGCACTGAGGGCGCCCGGTGTCCCCCGTGCGAGCTACCCGCGAATGTCCACCGTGCGGTGACGATTCCGGGCCCGCTGATCCATAGCGTTCCCCGCGTCGCCGCGGCGCTCGGCCGCGGAATCTCGCAACGGAGTCGTCATGCGTCTGTTGAAGCAGCTCGTTCCCGCCGCGGCGGTCGCCTTCGTCGGCGGCCGGGCGGTCGGTGCGGTGGCCGGGAACGTGCTCCTCACCCTGGTCGTCGGTGTTGCCACAGCCGTGCTCGCGGTGGTCACGTACGCCTGGACGGTGCGGTGGAGCGAACGCCGCGCGCCGGTGGAGGTGGCGGCGGCCGGTGCCCCCGCCGCCGTCGGTCGCGGCGTGCTGATCGGCGTCGGGATGTGCGCGATCGTCATCGTGAACATCGCTTTCCTCGGCGGCTACCGGGTCGAGGGCTTCGGCTCGGTGACCGGCCCGGTCGGGCTGTTCGGCTTCATGGCCGCCGCCGCGGTGACGGAGGAGGTGGTGTACCGCGGCATCCTGTTCCGGATCGTCGAGGAGCGGACCGGAACGTGGATGGCGCTGGCGCTGACCGCGGTGCTGTTCGGCCTCTCGCACCTGCTCAACCCGCACGCCGACCTGTGGGGGGCGATCGCCATCGCGCTCGAGGCCGGCGGGATGTTCGCCGCCGCCTATGCGGCCACCCGCAGCCTGTGGCTGCCGATCGGGCTGCACTTCGGTTGGAACTTCACCGTGGCCGGTGTCTTCGGCGCCGAGGTCTCCGGGAACGGCACGCCGCAGGGGCTGCTGAACGCTGTGACGTCGGGCCCGACCCTGCTCAGCGGCGGGGAATTCGGGCCGGAGGCCAGCCTGTACACGGTGGTGAGCGGCGTGGTGCTGACGATCGTCTTCTCGTGGCTCGCCCACCGCCGCGGCCGCATCGTGCCCCTTCGCCGGCGCATCGCCCGTTCCGGCGCGGTCGCTACCCTCCCCCGGTGATCGATCTCCGGGGGCTCCCGGACCTGTGGCGGCGATCGGACGTCGTGGTTCGGGATCTCCCGCTCGCGCTGCTGCTCGTCGCCGCGTCGTTCCTGCCGGTGTTCCACGGCCATGAGACGCAGGTCGGCGACCTGCCGGCCCGTCCGTTCGACGCGGTGGCCGCCGTGGTGCTCGCCCTCGAGTGCCTCCCGCTCGCCGTCCGCAGGCGGTGGCCCGCGGTGTGCCTCGGTCTCGTGTCGCTCGGCTTCGTCGTCGCCGAGCTCTTCAGCTACCACATGGTGGCGGCCAGTGCGCTGCCGATCGCGCTGCTGAGCGCGGGTGCCCACCTGGAACGCCACCGGCGCGCCACCGCGGTCCTGCTCTCCGCGGTGTACGTGGCGCTGGCGATCGCGCTCCACCTGCTCGGAGCAGTGCGCCCGCGCACCGGAGACGGCGGACGGGTTCGTGGTGTTCTACCTGTCGCTCGTCGCCGCGTGGGCCATCGGGGCGTGGCTGCGCTCCGTCCGGGCGGCCGAGGCCGACCGCCGACGCGCCGTGGCCGATGCCACCCGTGCCGCCGAACGAGCCCGCATCGCCCGCGAACTCCACGACGTCGTGACCCACCACGTGACGGCGATGGTGGTGCAGGCGGAGGCGGCTCGCTACGTGACCGCCGTGCCCGATCGCCTCGACGAGACCCTCACCGCCATCACCGGCACCGGCCGCCGGGCCATCAGCGACCTGAGGCACCTGCTCGACGTGCTCGACCACGACCACGAGGCCGGGCCCAGGACGCCGCCCGGCGGCGAGCTGCTCCCCCTCGTGGAGCAGACGCGCCGGGCCGGGCAGCCGGTCGAGTTCAGCGAGGAGGGCAGGCCCGCCGAGCCGACCGGCAGCGCCGAGCTCACGGTCTATCGGGTCTCGTGCAGGAGTCACTGACGAACGCGCTCAAGCACGCCTACGGCAGCCGCACGGTCGTCCGCGTCCACTACCGCGAGGGCGGGATCGCCGTGGAGATCGGCAACGACGGCTCCGGTTCGGGTGCCGGCTCGCCCGGCGGGAGCGGGCGGGGCCTGGCCGGGCTCCGCGAACGGGTCGGTGCCCTGGGCGGCGAGTTCAGCGCGGACCGGCGGGCGGGCGGCGGGTTCGTCGTGCGTGCGTCCGTCCCCACGGGGAGCTCGTCGTGAGCACGACGGTACGGGTGCTGGTCTGCGACGACCAGGCGCTGATCCGCACCGGCTTCACGACGATCATCGATGCCCAGCCCGACCTCGAGGCGGTGGGCGAGGCCGGGGACGGGCGCACCGCGGTCGACCTCGCCCGCGAGCTGCGCGCGGACGTGGTGGTGATGGACGTGCGGATGCCGGTGCTCGACGGCATCGAGGCGACCCGCCTGCTGGCGGGCGCCGGGGTGGCGGATCCGGTCAAGGTGCTCGTGGTGACCACGTTCAACCTCGACGAGTACGTGTACGAGGCGTTGCGTTCGGGGGCGAGCGGGTTCCTGCTCAAGGACGCCCCGCCCGCGCAGCTGCTGCACGGCATCCGGACCGTCGCGAGCGGTGCCGCCCTCCTGGCGCCCGAGGTGACGCGCCAGCTCGTCGGCAGGTACGCGGCGCGGATCCGTCCCGCGGAGGGCGCCCCGGAGGATGCGCTCACCCCGCGCGAACTGGAGGTGCTGCGCCTCATCGCCGACGGCCGGTCCAACAGCGAGATCGCCGCGACGTTGGTGATCAGCCAGGAGACCGTGAAGACGTACGTGTTGCGCATCCTCACCAAGCTCGACCTCCGCGACCGCGTGCAGGCGGTGGTCTACGCCTACCGCCGCGGCCTCGTCGTGTGATGCACGCGGTGCCGATGCCCGTGCGTCCGCTGCTACGCCCGCAGCCCGGTCCCGACGGCCGGTGAGGTCAGCCGCACGCCCGGTTCCGCCGACCGGCGTACGAGATCAAGTTCTCGATCAGGTGCGAGGCACAAGCTGTTCGAGCGGAGGAGCACACCGTCGCCGAATGGATCCGCGGGCGACGGCTGGGCCGGTGCCGCCGTGACCTCGCCGACCCGGCCCTCGCCGCCCGTCCGGTCGGCGCGGTCGCCGCCTGGTGGGGTTCGCCGACACCACCAGCTTCTACCGGCTGTTCCGCGCCGCACACGGAACTCCGCCGGGCGAATACCGGCGGTCGACCATGAGCGGGGAGATCGGATGACGATCCCATCGATGCATTCGCCGGTGATTCTCGCCGGCCTGCCGGGGGTCGATGTGCGGCTATTTCCCGCGCTGTGAGAAAATACCAGGTTCTGCCCAATACCGTGTCGGTATCGCTGTGTGAGCGACAGTGTTGACACTGCAACCCGAATGGCTCTATTGTAGCCTGGAATGTAAAGGGTTTCTGAACTCGCTGTAGTCTTCTCCGACACCGGCTAGAGCAGTGACGCCCGCGGGGGGCCGATGAACGAAGCGACGCCCAAGGTCGTCGTCGACCACCTGTCCGTGTCGCTGGGTGGCAACCACATCCTCGACGACATCGACCTCTCGGTGGGCGAGCACGAGTTCGTATGCATCATCGGCACGTCCGGCGGAGGCAAGACCACGCTCCTGCGGTCCGTGGCCGGCCTGCTGCCCCCGGCGGGGGGATCCGTGCGGCTGGACGGGGACGACATCGTCGGGCCCACGCCGCGGATCTCGATGGTCTTCCAGCACTTCGGCCTGTTCCCGTGGAAGACCGTGCGCGCCAACGTGGAGTACGGGCTCCGGGTGCAGGGCCGCACCGGCTACGGCGAGCGTGTCGACGAGCTGCTCGAGATCATGAACCTCACCGACGCCCAGCACCGCTATCCCCACCAGCTCTCCGGTGGGATGAAGCAGCGCGTCGGGATCGCGCGCGCGTTGTCGATGGAACCCGAGCTGTTGTTGCTCGACGAGCCGTTCAGCGCCGTCGACGCGATCACCCGCGAGGTGCTGCAGAACGAGGTGCTGCAGCTCTGGGAGCGGAACCAGGGCATGACGGCCATGCTCATCACGCACGACGTGGACGAGGCCATCCTGATGGCCGACCGGATCGTCGTCATCCAGGGCCCGCCGGGGCGCATCGCGCTCGAGGTCCCGGTGTCCATCCCCCGGCCGCGGTCGGCCCGCTCCGTGCGGTCCCACGAGTCGTACCCCGACCTGCGTGAGCAGCTGTGGAACGCCCTGCAGGGCGACACCGACCGCGTACTGGAGCGCACATGACCACCGTGGCCAAGGGCACCGGCAAGGACACCGGCGCGGCGGCCACCGACCCCTCGCCCGCCCGGCCCCGCAGCGCGCGTCGCACGCGCGGCCAGCTGTCGCCCACCACGAAGTGGGCCCTGCGGCTGGCGTCCGTGCTCGCCATCGCGGTGGCCTGGGAGCTCTACGGCAACGCCATCAACCCCGTGTTGCTGTCCTCGCCCACCGCGATCATCGGCGCCACCTTCGAGATGATCGCCGACGGCACCCTGACGAAGGCGATGGGGGAGAGCTTCGTCGTACTGGGTGTCGGCTCGCTGATGGGCGTCACGGCGGGGCTCGTGATCGGGCTGGCCGCCGGGCGCAACCAGGTCATCTCCACCTTGATCGAGCTGCCGCTCAACGCCCTCTACGCCACCCCGACCGTCGCGCTGATCCCGGTGATCGTGGTCTGGTTCGGGTTCGGGCCCACGGCCAAGACGGTCGTCGTCACCCTGTTCGTGCTCTTCCCCGTGCTGATCAACACCATGCGCGGGGTGCAGGAGGTCGACCGCGACCTCGTCGAGGTGGCCCGCTCGTTCTGCTCGGGCGAGCGTCGCATGTGGTTCGACCTCATCCTGCCGTCCGCGCTCCCGTACGTCGTCACGGGCCTGCGGCTCGCGATCGGGCGTGCGCTGATCGGCATCATCGTGGCCGAGTTCTTCACGGCCTTCTCCGGGCTCGGGTATCTGATCGTCACCAACGCCAACAGCTTCCGGACCGACCGCACATTCGTGCCCATCCTCGTGATCGCGGCCCTCGGTGTGCTGGTCACCGCGCTCCTCGAGTTCGTCGAGCGCCGCGTCGTCCGCTGGTCGGCGAGAGACTGAGAGGTTTCCATGTCGTCACGACCGCGCCGGTTGCTCGCCGTGCTGCTCGTCGGGTTGTCCGCGCTCACCGCGGGGTGCGGGGCGCTGGGCCAGGAGCCCGAGGCGGCCGCCGCGAGCGGGCCGCCCATCCTGCGGATCGGCCTCCCCACCGGCGTCACGAGCTTCGCCAACGCCGACATCCTCGTCGCCCAGCAGAAGGGCTTCCTGGCCGACTACGGCGTCGCGGTCCAGATCCAGAACCTGAAGTCCGGGGTCTCGGTGGCGCAGGCCGTCTCCGACGGCCAGCTCGACGTCGGCGCGGCCAGCATCGAGCCGGTGGTGAACTCCGCCGCCAACGGTGACGACACGGTCATCATCGGCGCGTACAGCGACCGCCTGGCCGTCTCCGCGGTCACCCCGAAGGACATCCTCACCCCCGCCGACCTGCGCGGACGCCCGGTCGGGGTGCAGGAGGTGGGCGCGTTCCGGGAGGTCATGACCCGGCTCGTGCTCCAGCAGGGCGGGCTCACGCCCAACGACGTGCAGTACGTCCCGGTCGACGCGCAGTCCTACACGGCGGCACTCGTGGACGGCCGCATCCAGTCCGCGATCCTGCAGACCGAGCAAGCGGTCGCGGCCTCGCACGCCTACCCGAACCTGCACGTCCTCACGAACCTCGTCGACGTGGTCCCGAACTACCACTACGGCACGTTCTTCGCCTCCCGTGCCTGGCTCGACGCCAACCGGGAGACGGCCAGCCGGCTGCTCACGGCCCTCACCAAGGCCCACCGGTACATGTACAGCAACAAGGCGGAGACCGTGCGGATCGTCGCCGACGCCACCGGCTTCGACGACTCGATCATCGCCGAGTCGTACGACATCCTGCTGACCCAGCGGCAGATCTTCCCGTTGAACACCGGCCTCGACAAGACCCGGATCAGCTCCACGGTCGACTCCATGCGCCAGCTCGGCATCCTCGAGAACCAGGCGCCGCCGATCGACCAGCTGGTCGACACCGGGCCCGCCGACACCGCCATCAAGAACCTCGGCGAGCTGCCCAACACCCGGCGTTGAGGCACGGCTACACCAACAGCACGGTCAGGATCGGTGCCACGGTCCGGAAGCGATACGCCGGTCCCCGGGCGGCCGAGCGGGCCGAGCGCGAGTACGCGGCGCTGACGGCCATCGCCGGGAGCGTTCCCGTGCCCGCGGTCCTGGGACGGGCGCCCGGCACCCTGACGCTGGAGTTCGTCGCGGGCGGACCCGGACAGGACCTGATCGCCGCAGGGCACGCGGCCCGGGTGCTCGCGGCCTGCGGCGGCGTCCTGCGCCGCATCCACTCCGCCGGGTTCCGCCACGGCGACTTCGGCCCCAACAACACGCTGCTCGACCCGAACTCGCTGCTCGTCACCGCCGTGCTGGACTGGGAGTTCTCCTCGACCGGCGTCGACCCGGTGGTCGATCTCTCGTGGTGCGAGTGGATCGTGCGGATGCACCACCCCGGCGAGACGGCCGCGATCCCGTCGCTGTACTCCGGCTACGGAACATCGTTCTCGTGGAGTGACCGGCAGGCGGCGATGGTCGACCGGTGTGCCGAGCTGATCGAGTTCACGCACGAGTGGGAGCCGGGCGGCCCGGCCGAGGTGCTGTGGCGGGAGCGGCTCCGCGTGACGGCCGGTTGGTGAACTACGGTGGGCCGGGTGACGGCGCCGCCGGCGATCCCGCTCTCCCGGCACCTGTTGCGGGTGCGGGACCTGATCGACCGCGCCTTCGCCGGGCCGCTCGACGTGCCCGCGCTCGCACGGAGCGCGCACGTCTCCGAGGACTACTTCAGCCGGTCGTTCAAGGCGGCCTTCGGGGAGACGCCCCACCGCTACCTGCTGCGCAGGCGGATGGAGCGGGCCAAGGCGTTGCTCCGGGCCGGGGAGCTGTCCGTCACCGAGGTCTGCCTCGCCGTCGGGTTCACCAGCCTCGGCTCGTTCAGCACCCAGTTCCGGCGGTTCGTCGGGGAGAACCCGACGTCCTACCGCGCGCGGACGCACGACCACGAGGACCTGGCCGCCATCCCGTCGTGCCTGGTCCGCCGGTACACGCGTCCCGCGGGTTGAGCGGTTTCGGAGAAGCCGCGACGACGGTCGCGCCCATAGCGTTCCCGCCATGGAGACTGTGACCTCGAAAGACGGAACGACCATCGCCTTCGACCAGATCGGCGCAGGGCCGCCGCTGGTGCTCGTAGCGGGCGCGTCGTGTGACCGCGCGGTCGACGCGCGCATGGCCGAGGGACTCGCCGCCCACTTCACCGTGCTGAACTACGACCGGCGCGGCCGCGGCGACAGCACCGACACCCCGCCCTACGCCGTCGACCGCGAGATCGAGGACCTGGAGATCCTGCTCGCCGCGGCGGGCGGCTCCGCGGTGGTCGTGGGACTCTCCTCGGGCGCGGTGCTGGCGGGCCACGCCGCCGCGGCCGGCCTGCCGGTCGGCCACCTCGTGATGTGGGAGCCACCCTTCCGGCTCGGCGCCGCCGCGCAGCGCGCCTCGCTCGAGTACGGGGAGCGGACCCGCGCCCTCCTGGCCGAAGGCCGCCGTGGCGAGGCACTGGAGCTGTTCATGACCGTGGTCGGCCTGCCCGCCGAGGCGATCGCCGGCATCCGGCAGTCGCCGTACTGGGCGCAGGGCGAGGGCCTCGCGCACACACTCGCCTACGACGCAGAGGTGATGGGCGACGGGAGCGTCCCCCGCGAGCGATTCGCCGCGATCACTGCCACCACGGCGGTGTTCACGGGCGGGGCGAGCCCGGACTGGTTCCGTGCCGTGGGCAAGGCCGCCGTCGACGCGATCCCCGGCGCGACTTACGGCGAGCTGCCCGGTCAGACCCACGACGTCGCCCCGGACGCGCTGGCCACGGCAGTGCACGACTTCGTCCGGGCCCACGCTCCGTACGCTCGCCAGCCATGATCACCGGATTCGCTCTGGTCTGCCTCAACGTCCTGGACCTCGACGAGGCCAAGCGCTTCTACGTGGACGTGCTCGACTTCGAGGTGGGGATCGACCGCGAGATGGACGGCTTCCGCTGGCTGACCGTGCACCCGGCCGGCCGCCCCGACCTGCCGATGATGCTCGTCGTGCCGGAGCCGCCCGTGGTCCAGGAACCGATCGCGGGGCAGCTGCGCAGCCTGATCGCGCGGGGCTACCTCGGGCTCGGCGCACTCCGGACCGATGACTGCCGGGCGACCTACGAGGAGCTGAGGGCGCGCGGCGTCGAGTTCATCGAGGAGCCGGAGGAGCGGTTCTACGGGATCGACGCCGCGTTCCGCGATCCGTTCGGCAACCACTGGCGGCTCACGCAGCCGAGGACGCTCGACGAGATCCGCGAGTCTGCTACGTAATCTGTAGCATCCGGGAAATGGAACCGCGACTCGCGCCGCTGCACCCTCCCTACGACGAGGACGTCGAGCGGCTGCTCGGAAAGCTGATGCCGCCGGCGGCGGGCCACGACCCGCTCCTGCTGTTCCGGGTACTCGCGATCCACCACGACCTCGCCGACCGGATCCGGCCGATGGCGTCCGGGTTGCTGAACAAGGGGCTGCTACCGGCGAGGGACCGGGAGGTGCTCATCGGGCGCACCACCGCCCGGGCGGGCGCCGAGTACGAGTGGGGGGTGCACGCCGTCGTCTTCGGCCCATCGGTCGGGCTCGGCGAGGCCGTGCTGGCCGCGCTGGCGACGGCGCCGTCCGACGACCCGGTGTTCGACGCGCGCACGCGGCTGCTGGTCACGGCGGCCGACGAGCTCGCCGATGACGGGCAGCTGACCGACGGGACGTGGCAGGAGCTCGCCGTGACCCTCGAGCCGGCCCAGCTGCTCGAGCTGATCATCCTCTGCGGCTGGTACCGGACCCTGTCCACGGTCATCACCTCGGTGCGGCTGCCGCTCGAGACCTGGGCGGCCCGCTTCCCGCGCTCAGAGCAAGGAACGGAAGAGGGCGTGCAGGGCTGACCGGGTCTCGAACCCGATCCCGGGTGCATCGGGCGGGCGGGCGAACCCGTCCTCGACGACGGCGCCGTCGGCGAACCCGCCGAACGGCTGGAAGTTGTGCGGGTTCGCCTCGCTCCCGCCGAGGCCCAGCGCGGCCGCGACGTGGAGCGAGAACAGGTGCCCTCCGTGCGGCTGGAAGGCGGCGCGACTCCATCCCGCTGCCTCCATGACCTGCACGATCTGCAGGTAGCCCGGCAGGCCGTAGCAGTGTGCGGGGTCGAAGACCAGCACGTCGCGGTCCGGTCGCAGGCCGCCGTAGCGGGCGAGGTTCCGCGCGTCGGCGGCCGAGAACAGCGCCTCGCCCGCGGCGAGCGGTGGCGCGTAGAGCTCGGCGATCCGTGCGTGGGCCGCGAAGTCGAGCGGGTCGCACACGTCCTCGAACCACCGCAGCCCGTACGGCGCCAGCGCACCCGCGACGTGCACCGCCTGGTCGGGGTCGTAGCGGTTCATGGCGTCCACCGCGAGCCGCTCGCCGCTCGGGAGCAGCGCCAGCACGGCCTCGACCCGCTCGAGGTCCTCGGCGAGCTCCCGGCCACCTATCTTGATCTTGACATGGGTGTGGCCCCGTCGAGGAAGCCGCGCACCTCGTCGGTCAGCCGGCCGATGTCGCCGTCGGCGAAGTAGTAGCCGCCGCCCGCGTAGACCGGAACGCGGGCCGCGGAACCGCTCGCGCCGGTCGCGGCGGCGAGGAACGCGTGCAACGGCCGGTCGGCGATCTTCGCCGCCGCGTCCCAGAGCGCCATGTCCAGCGTCCCCACGGCGACGCACCGCTCACCGTGGCCTCCGGGCTTCTCGCCCCGCATCATGTGGTCCCAGGCCCGGAAGGGATCGATGCCTCCGCCCGAGGCCGACGCCACCGCGTCCGCCGCGGCTACGAGGCGGGGCGCGAAGCGCTCCCGGATCAGCCCGCCCTGCCCGAACCGGCCGATGGACGAGAAGCCGAACCCGACGACGGGCTCGCCGTCCCGCAGGACGTCGGTCACCACCGCCACCGCCGTGGTGTCCAGATCGCCTCCGGTGGCGTCGCCGGTCGCGTAGCGCGAGATCGGCACCCTCCGTTCCCGGACCCCCAGAATGCGCACCGCGCCCCCCCTTTCGCTACGTACTTCGTAGCGCATGCGCTCCTCGGGGGACAATGGCCGCCGTGGATGACCGCGTAGCGCCCCTCCCCGGCGCGCCCGTCCGGGGGTCCCGGACCGGCCGCCCGATCATGGCGGCCTTCGACCTGCTGGGTCGGCGCTGGGCGCTGCGCATCCTGTGGGAGCTGCGGGACGGGGCCATCGGGTTCCGTGCGCTGCAGGAGCGGTGCGACGGCGTGTCCCCGACGGTGCTCAACACGCGCCTCGGCGAGCTCCGCGCGGCAGGCCTCGTGGAGCACGACGAGAACCGGGCACACCGCCTGACCCCGCTCGGGGTGGACCTGGGCGATGCGATCGCCCCGCTGCGCGCGTGGTCGGTGCGGTGGGCGGAGACGATCGGTCCCCGGGAGCCGGAATGTTGAAGATCGTTAAGGAGCCCGATGCTGTAATGTGATGATGGAATGAGGTTCCAGCAAGGGGTTCCAATTGTCGACACGCACCCGGGCCGCTCGCGCCGAACGAGCCCAGGCCACCCGGCAGCGGGTGGTGGCATCCGCGACGCCGCTGTTCGTCCGCGACGGGTACGTGGAGACGACGATGGCCGGCATCGCCGGCGCGGCAGGTGTGGCGGTGCAGACGCTCTACCTGTCCTTCGGCAGCAAGGCCGCGGTACTGGAGGCGGCACTCGCCGTCGAGCCCGATGACCAGCCGAACGGGTGGCTCGCGGACGTCCGCGCCGAGCCGTCGGGCCCCGCGGCGCTGCGCCGGTACGTCGAGCACACGGCCGCGCAGGTCGAGCGCCGCTACCCGCTCGACGCCGTGCTGCGGGCCGCGGCGGCCGACCCCGAACCCGCCGAGCTGCTCGCCCGCACCCGGCGGGCCGCGCTCGCCGCGCACGCGCAGGCCGCGGACGAGCTCGCGGAGAAGCCGGGGTTCACCACCGTGATCTCGGTGCAACGCGCCACCGAGATCACCGCGGCGCTGCTGTCGCACGAGACCTACGGGCTCCTGGTGGTCACGCAGGGCTGGCCGCTGCAGGACTGGACCGACTGGGCCGCCCACCACCTGGCGGTCGACCTCTTCCCGGGCTGACCTCGTGCCGGCTCGCGGTAGCCGGACGCGGGCGCGGACTGTCGGGGGGCCGGGCCACACTGGGCTGCATGGCCATCGTTCGCACCGTGCTCGACGTGCCCGGGCCGATGGGTGCGCTCACCATCGGCGTCACGCCCCGCGGGCTCGCGCTCGTCGCCTTCGGTCGCGCCCCGGAGGCCGTCGAGCGCGCGGCCGAGCGGCTGGGCGAGCCGGTGGCCGACGGCGCGGGCGGCGCGGCCGCGGAGCAGCTCGCCGAGTACCTCTCCGGCACGCGGCGCGAGTTCGACGTGCCGCTCGACTGGTCGCTCACCGCGGGGTCGCAGCGCGTCGTGCTGGAGGCACTGCACGACACCGTGCCGTACGGCGCCACGGTCACCTACGGGGAGCTCGCGGTCCGCAGCGGGCTCGGCACGGCCTACACGGCGGCGCGCGGCGTCGGGTCGATCATGGGCTCCAACCCGCTCCCGGTGGTGGTGCCGTGCCACCGGGTTCTCGGTTCCGACTCGCTGGGCGGGTTCGGCGGTGGCCGGGCCACCAAGGAGTGGCTGCTCGCGCTGGAAGGGGTGCTCACGCCGGCACTCGACTTCGGGTAGCGCCACGCTGTAGGTAGGTCCCGTGACAGACGTCGACGTATTCGACCCGCGCACCTTCGGCCGGGGCGTGCCGCACGACGCGTTGCGCCTGCTGCGCGACACCGACCCGGTGAGCTGGCAGGAGGAGCCCGAGATCGGGATCTGGCCCGCGGGGCCCGGCTTCTGGGCGGTCACGCGGCACGACGACGTCAAGCACGTCCTGCGCTCCCCCGAGGATTTCTCCTCCGCGCTCGGCGCCACCCAGATCCGCGATCCCGACCCGGCCGACCTGCCGTTCCTGCGCCGCATGATCCTCAACATGGACCCGCCGGAGCAGCTGCGGCTGCGGCGGATCGTGACGGGCACGTTCACCCGCAGGCGCCTCGAGCTCTTCGCCGGCGCCGTGCGGGAGCGCGCGGCCGCGCTCCTCGGCGCGGTGGCCGGCCGCGGGAGCTGCGACCTGCCGCGGGAGATCACCGACGACTTCCCCCTGCAGAACCTGGCCGACCTGCTCGGCGTGCCGGCCGCCGACCGGTCGTTGCTGCTCGAGTGGACGAACCGGGTGATCGGCTACCAGGACCCCGAGCACGCCCACGTCGTCACCGACGCCGAGGGGAGGCCGGTCAACCCGCGCTCGCCCGCGATGCTCGCCGACATGTTCGGCTACGCGGAGCAGCTCGCCGAGCGCAAGCGCGCCGAGCCCGCCGACGACCTGATGACGGCGCTGGTGCAGGCGGAGGTCGACGGACAGCGGCTCACCGACGCCGAGCTGAAGATGTTCTTCTTCCTGCTCGTGATCGCGGGCAACGACACCGTGCGCAGCGCGTTGCCCGGCGGCGTGCTCGCGCTCGTGCGCCACCCCGACGCCTACCGGCGGCTTCGCTCGGAGCCGGGGCTACTGCCCTCGGCGATCGAGGAGCTGCTGCGGGTGCACCCGCCGGTGCTCACGTTCCGGCGCACGGCGGCCCGCGACGTGGAGCTGCGCGGCAGGCGCATCGCGCGTGGCGACAAGGTCGTCGTCTACCACGTGTCGGCCAACCACGACGAGCGCCGTTTCCCCGAACCGTTCCGCCTCGACCTCACCCGCGAGCCCAACGACCACCTGTCGTTCGGGCAGGGGCCGCACCTGTGCCTCGGGGCGGCTTTCGCCAGGCTGCAGATGCGCGAGTTCTTCACCGAGTTCCTGCGCCTGCCGCAGGTGGAGCTCGACGGCGAGCCCCGCAGGCTCGTCTCGAACTTCATCAACGGGATCACGAGCCTCCCGCTGCGGTGCTAGTGGTCCGCGACCACTTGCCGCCATCCACGCCCGATCTGTGGGAAAGTTGGGGAAAACCACAGCACTCACCACGGCGGGGGAGATGGCTACGAGAACGGTCGCCGGTGTCGACGGACGCATGTGGTCGGTGCGCCGCAACATCGAGTGGTCCCTGCCGGCCGTCGGCGACGACTTCGAGCACGACGTCGACGGTGGGCGCGGGGCGGCCGTGCTCATCCTGTCGGCGCTCTTCGTGTTCTGGCTGATCCTGGTCGTCTGGCGGCCCGCGGGGGTGCACATCCCCTGGTACCTGTACGTCGTCGCGGTGGTCGTCGTGGCGTTCTTCCCGATCCGCTGGTTCCTGCGCAGGCCGTGGACGATCGTGGCCGAGACCGCAGGCGGGTACGACCTGCCTGCCGAGCGGTGGACGGGCATGGTGCGCGGCGGGAGCAAGGCGAAGGAGGAGATCCGCATCATCGTGCGCCGCATCCGCACCCAGGGCACGCCGGGGCACGCCGACAGCCCCCTGCAACCGGTGAACTGATGCCCGAGCTCCCCGAGGTCGAGGCGCTGGCCCACCACCTGCGCGAGCATGCCGTCTACCGGCCGGTCGCGCGCGTCGACGTGGCGAGCATGAGCGCGGTCAAGACCTTCGACCCGCCGGTGTCGGCACTGGCGGGGCGGGTGGTCACCGGCGCGGCCCGCTACGGCAAGTTCCTGTCCGTCGAGTTCGCCGACCGACCGGATGAGCCGCTGCACCTGATCACCCACCTGTCCCGTGCCGGCTGGCTGCGCTGGCACGAGACCGCGGCGGCCACCCCGCCCAAGCCCGGCCGGGGGCCGCTGGCGCTGCGGGTGCACCTCGACTCGGTCGGCGGGCCGGGGTTCGACCTCACCGAGGCCGGCACCCAGAAGCGCCTGTCGGTCTACCTGGTGCCCGACCCGGGCCAGGTGCCGGGGATCGCCCGGCTCGGCCCCGACGCGCTCGATCTCACCCGCGACGAGTTCGCCGCGCTGCTCGCCGGGCGCACCGAACGGATCAAAACCTTGATCGTCGAGCAGCAGGTGATCGCCGGGATCGGCAACGCCTACAGCGACGAGATCCTGCACACCGCGCGCCTCTCCCCGTACGCCACCGCGGGCAGGCTGACGGCCGAGCAGGTCGACGAGCTCCACGCGGCCATGCGTTCGGTCCTCACCGATGCCGTCGAGCGCTCGGTCGGCCAGGGCGCCGCGGAGCTCAAGGGGGAGAAGCGCTCCGGCCTGCGGGTGCACGCGCGCACCGGGCTGCCGTGCCCGGTGTGCGGGGACACCGTGCGGGAGGTCTCCTTCGCCAGCAAGTCGTTCCAGTACTGTCCCGGCTGCCAGACCGGCGGCAAACCCCTCGCCGACCGGCGGCTCTCGCGCCTGGTGAGGTAGGTGGAGGTGTGACTGAGCTCCTGGGCAGCTCCACGGCGCTGCTCGTTGCCGGTGGCGTCATCATCATCATGATCGGGCTGCTGGTGTGGCTGATCATGAAGAACCGGCGCAACACCTTCGCCACGCCCCTGGAGCGCGCCACCTTCGCCACGCTGCACACGGTGGCGTTGGCCGCGCCGTCGCTCCGCGAGGGCCTCTCGCCGAACTCCGCGTCGTTCGCGCTGCCGTACCTGCGGCAACTGCTCGACACGTGCGCGCTCGCCATGACCGACAACCGGGGCACCACCCTGGCCTGGGACGGTGACGCCGACCAGCACGAGCCGGACGTCCGGTCGCTCGCGGACCAGGTCATCTCCACCGGCCGCCAGCAGGTGCTCTCGCACACCGCGCTGTCCTGCGAGCACCCCAACTGCGCGGTCCGGGGAATCGTCGTGGTGCCGCTGGAGACCGACGGCGCGATCGTCGGCACCCTCGCCGCGCTCACCACCTCCACGGCGGGGCCGGTGCTGCTGCGGGCCTCGGCGGAGGTCGCGCGGTACGTCTCCAGCCAGCTGGAGCTCGCCGAGCTCGACGAGTCGCGGGCCCGGCTCAACCGGGCCGAGGTCAGGGCGCTGCGTGCGCAGATCTCCCCGCACTTCGCCTACAACGCGCTCACGACGATCGCCTCCTTCATCCGCACCGACCCGGTGCGCGCCCGGGAGCTGCTCATCGAGTTCGCCGACTTCACCCGCTACTCGTTCCGCACGGCGGGCGAGTACACGACGCTGCAGGACGAGCTCACCAACATCGAGCGCTACGTCCGCCTGGAGAAGGCCCGCTTCGGCAACCGGCTCAACATCAAGCTGCAGATCGCCCCCGAGGTGCTCTCCGTCGTGCTGCCGTTCCTCGCGCTGCAGCCGCTGGTGGAGAACGCCGTGCGGCACGGGCTGGGCGGCAAGCCCAACGGTGGCACGATCACGATCACCGCGGAGAACGCGGGCGCGGAGTGCGTGATCATCGTCGAGGACGACGGGATCGGCATGGACCCGGCGCGCCTGCACGAGGACCTGGACGACGCCCACCAGTCGGGCGCCCACGTCGGGCTCGGCAACGTCGACGACCGGATGCGCTCCACGTTCGGCGACGACTTCGGCCTCGTCGTGGACACCGCCCCCGGCGAGGGCATGAAGATCACCCTGCGCGTCCCGAAGTTCCGCGCAGGCATCAGGGTCTGACGCCGGCGCTCACGAGGTCGGCCTCGACATCGACGTGACGCGCCGTCCCGGTTCCGGCCGCGTTCCCGACGACACGAGGCTCCGAGTCGGGGCCGGAGGACGGCTGTGCCCGGGACGGCACGCAATTCTCGGGGGAGACCCCAACCCGGCCCCCCGGTCGCCGGGCGGCATCCGCTCCCGCACCCCTTCTCCGCCGACTCACCGGCCCACCACGGAGCCCGCGGCGGGATCGGCCCCGATGTGACGCGCCGGACGGGAGGTCGGGCTCCGCGGCTTCTTGATCTTGCGGCGGGCGCGCAGCCGCGTAACGTGGCCGCATGGACGTGATCCGCCTCCCGGACCGGCTCGCCTCCCGCCTCCCGGGGCGCCTCGGGGATCGTGGCGACCGGCCCGTCGTCTCGCTGCTGCGGCTGCACGGCGTGATCACGGCGGCCACGGGGCCGATGCCGCGCTCGGTGATCAGTGCGCAGACCGTGGAGAAGCCGCTCGTGCGAGCGTTCGCGCCGGAGCGGCTCGCGGCGGTCGCGCTGCTGGTCAACTCGCCGGGCGGCTCGCCGACCCAGTCGGCGCTGGTGGCCGACCGGATCCGCGGTCTCGCCGCGGAGAAGGGCGTGCCCGTGCTCGCGTTCTGCGAGGACGTCGCCGCGTCCGGGGGCTACTGGCTGGCGTGCGCGGCGGACGAGATCTACGCGCACCCCACGTCGCTCGTCGGCTCGATCGGCGTGATCAGCCACGGCTTCGGGCTCGAAGGGCTGATCAAGCGGTTCGGGGTGGAGCGCAGGCTCTACACGGCGGGGGAGTCGAAGTCCCGCCTCGACCCGTTCCTGCCCGAGAAGCAGGAGGACGTCGCGTGGCTGCGGGACCTGCAGGACCAGCTGCACGAGATGTTCCAGGACTGGGTGGTGGCGCGGCGTGGTGATCGCCTGCGGGAGAAGGACGAGCTGTTCACGGGCGAGGTGTGGACCGGTGCGAAGGCCGTGGAGCTCGGCCTGGTCGACGGGCTCGGCACCGCACGCGCTGTGCTCGGCGAGCGCTTCCCCGACGCCGAACTCGTTCCGGTGGAGGGGCGCAAGCCGCTGCTCGCGCGGCTCGGACTGACGCCTCCCGCGGCCTCCACCAGCGTGATCAGCACGGACGCCCTCCTGGGTATTGCCCAGGCGGCCGAGATACGGGCCGCGTGGGCGCGGTACGGTTTGTAGCGCGGTGTGACCGGACGAACCCGATTGGTGCTGGGCTCTGGCACTCACACGGATTCGCCGTCACCATGGTCGTCGGAGTTGGGCAGGTCGTCCCGGCCCCGGCCCCGGACACGCAGGATGAGGAGATCGTGGACAGCAACGACAGCTCCGGCGGCCTGGTCGTCCTCGCGGTGGACGACGAGCTGCCGGCCCTCGAAGAACTGGCCTACCTGCTGAGCGAGGACCCCCGCGTCGGCACCGTGCTCAAGGCATCGGACGCCACCGACGCACTCCGCATCCTGAACAGCCGGCAAGGCGTCCGGGAGGCCGCCACGGCCGGCCCCGGCCCTCGCGGGCTCGCCGACCCGGTGAGCGGCACCCGCGTGGCCGACCGCACGCACGTCGAGATCGTCTTCCTGGACATCCGCATGCCCGGCCTCGACGGCCTGGAGCTGGCGCGGGTGTTCTCGTCGATGGCCGTGCCGCCGTCCGTCGTGTTCGTCACCGCCCACGACGACCGGGCCGTCGACGCGTACGAGGTCGGGGCGGTCGACTACCTGCTCAAGCCCATCCGCTCCGAGCGGCTGGCCGCCTCGATCGACCGCATCCTCGCCAACCGCGCCGCCACGGTGGCCGAGCCGCAGCCCGAGCAGAGCACCGAGGACGAGGTCATCCCGGTCGAGCTCGCCGGCACCACGAAGCTCGTGCCGCGCTCGGCCGTCCGGTACGTGGAGGCGCAGGGCGACTACGCCCGCCTGCACACCAACGAGGGCAGCCACCTCGTGCGCATCCCGCTCTCGGTGCTCGAGGACCGGTGGCGCGAGGCCGGGTTCGTGCGCATCCACCGCTCGTTCCTGGTCGCGCTGCCGCTGGTCACGGAGCTGCGGTTGTCCGGATCCGGCTACGTCGTGCGGGTCGGCAGCGGTCCGGACTGCGCCGAGCTCCCGGTGAGCAGGCGCCACACCCGCGAGCTGAAGGACCGACTCGTCCGCGCGACGAAGCAGGCGTGGAGCCAGCGGTGACCACGTTCACCGACGGCGCACCGCCGTCGGTGACCCCGGAGCCGGACGACGGTTCCGTCCCGCACCGCGCAGAGGCGCCCGACCAGGACCCGGACACCGGGTCCGCCTGGCTGCACGACGAGATCCAGCGCCGGATCGCCGAGGGCGCCGCCGCCGGCGGCGGGGGGCGGCACGCCCGCCACGGCGAACCCACGTCCCCCAGCTCGGCGGAGTACATCGCGCGGCACTCCGTCGCCACTCCCGGCCCGGGCGCCCCGCGCCCCCGCCCGGTGGGCGGGCAGATGTCGCAGGCGAGCGAGCTCCTGCGGCGGGAACGCACCGAGGGCACCACCGTCCAGCCGGTCTGGTCCGGCCCACCCACCCGCCCGGACGAGGGCGGACCCGACGCGGCACCGCCCGACGCGGCACCGCCCGCGGCCGGACCGGCGGACCAGCAGGCCGGGGGCGGGCCGGTCCGCCCGGGCATCGCCGCGGCTGCCGCGATGCGGGGTGCCGCCCGTGGGCGGGCTCGTGCGGCCGCCGCCGCCGCGACCGCACCCGTCGCCGCGGTCCGGCCGGTGGACGGTGCCCCGCCACCACGGGGTCCCGCCGCCCCCGCCGGCGCACCGCAGGACCCGTCGGCCACCGCGCCCGTCGAGACCGCGCCCGTCGAGACCGCGCCCGTCGAGACCACGCCCGTCGAGACCACGCCCGTCGAGACCACCCCCGTCGAGGCGGCCCCCGCCGACACCGCACCGGCGGACGCCTCCCCGGACACCGCCGCCCCCGGCACCGCACCGGTGGGTCCCGGGCCCGCATCGGCTCCTCCGGCAGGCGCCGCGCCGTCCGTCGCCGCAGCGCCCGACCCCGCAATGCCCGACTCCGCAGCGCCCGACCCCGCAGCGCTCGACTGCGCGGCGCCCGGTTCCGCGGCGGCGCCAGACGCGGACGTGCGGCCGCCCGCGTCCCCCAGGTCCAGACCGGCAGGCGCGCCTCCCCGCACCCCGGCACCGGACCCCACCGCCACCGAGCACACGGCACCTGTCCCCGCTGTCGAGGATCACCCCGGCCCCCCGGAACGGGTCGACTCGCCCCCTCGGGGGATCAGCGTGCCGGCGCAGCGGGCTTCCGGGCAGCGCGGTGGCCGGCGCCCCGGCGCCGAGTCCCCCGAGGACCAGGCGAGCAGGCGGGTGCGGGTGGTGCTCGCCGAGCGCAAGGGCGTGGCCCGCCCGGTCCGCACGGTCATCACGATCCAGGAGAGCTCCGGCGTCGGGGAGCTCCTGCGCACGAACCTCATCGGGTCGCAGCTGGCCATCGCCCTCCGGTTCGCGATCGGCGCAGGCCTCACGCTCGGGCTGTTGCCGCTGCTCTTCGCGATGGTCCCCGAGATCGGGCGCGTGGAGGTGCTCGGGATCCGCCTGCCGTGGCTCCTGCTCGGCGTGCTCGTCTACCCGTTCCTGTTCGGGCTCGGGCTGTGGCACACCCGCACCGCCGAGCACCTCGAGCAGAACTTCGCCGAAACCGTCCAGGACTAGAGGATGTGCGATGTGGCTTGCGTAGCGGTGCCGGTGGGTGCCGGCTGCGTGCTCGCACGTACGAGCGGCTCCGCCGCCTTCTAGCGGGGCACTAGGCGGATCACGTGACCACACCCGCCCTCGTCGCGCTCAGTGCGATCGGGCTCGTCGGGCTCGCCTCGGCCCTCATCGGCTCGTACGGCGTCCGCATGGCGCGCAGCACCTCGGACTTCCTCGTCGCGTCGCGCACCGTCGGGCCGGTGGCGAACGCGGGCGCCATCTCGGGCGAGTACCTGTCCGCGGCGTCGTTCCTGGGCATCGCCGGCCTGATCCTGCGGGAAGGCGCCGACGCGCTCTGGTACCCGGCCGCCTTCGTCGCGGGCTACCTCGCCCTGCTGCTGTTCGTGGCCGCACCCCTGCGCCGCAGCGGCGCCCACACGGTGCCGGACTTCGCCGAGCTGCGGCTCGCGTCCCCGGCCCTGCGCCGGCTGTGCACGGTGTTCGTGCTGGTGATCGGGTGGTTGTACCTGCTGCCGCAGCTGCAGGGCGCCGGCCTCGCGCTCACCACGCTCACCGGCCTGCCCGCCTGGACCGGAGTCGCCGGGGCGGGGCTCGTCGTGCTGCTCACCGTCGTCGGCGGCGGGATGCGCTCGATCACGTTCGTGCAGGCGTTCCAGTACTGGCTCAAGCTGACGGCGCTGCTCGTGCCCGCCCTCGTGGTGGGGAGCATGTTCCTGAACGACGCCCGCACCCTCGACCGGCAGGCGTCGCCGCAGTTCGTGCAGAACATGACCGTGGACGTGCGCACGAAGGTGGTGCTCGCGGTGACGGAGCCGGTGCAGGTGTGGGTCGACGGCACCGTCAACGGCAGCCGCGAGCGGGGCGACAGCACGTGGCCACCAGGACGGTACGAGGTGGACGAGGGCACCACCCTGAGGTTCGCGGCGGGTTCGGCCGTGCCGACCGTCGACGGCTCGCCCACCACCGACCGGCAGTGGCTCGAACCGATGACGGGCGGTGCGGCCGACCAGCTGCTCTCGATCTACTCGGTCCTCATCGCGGGCTTCCTCGGCACGATGGGACTCCCGCACGTGCTGGTGCGCTTCTACACGAACCCGGACGGCACCGCGGCCCGCCGCACCACGGTGATCGTCCTCGGCATGATCGGCGTGTTCTACGTGCTCGTCACGCTGATGGGCGCGCTCACCCGCCTCTACACGCCCCAGCTGCTGGTGAGCGGCGAGACCGATGCGGCCGTGCTGCTCGTGCCCACCGCCGTCCTCGGGCACGACTGGGCGGGCTGGCTCCTGGGTGGGCTGGTGGCGGCGGGGGTCGCGGCGGCGTTCCTGTCGACGTCGTCCGGGCTCGTCGTGAGCCTGGCCGGCGTCCTGTTCACCGACGTTCTGCGGGGCCGCTGGACCGACTTCCGGCTGGCCGCCGTGCTCTCGGTCGTCGTGCCGCTCGGGCTCGCCCTCGGCGTGACGCGGCTGGACTTCGCGCTGACCGTGCCGCTGGTCTTCGCGGTGGCCGCGGCGACGTTCTGCCCGCTGCTCGTGCTCGGGATCTGGTGGCGGGGCCTGACCCCGGCCGGCGCGATCGCCGGCGTGCTCGTCGGCGGCTGCCTGTCCGCCGTCGCGGTGACGGTGTCGCTGTTCGCGGTGGTGCCGCAGGGCTGGCTCGGGGTGCTGCTCTACCGGCCCGCGGTGGTCACGGTGCCCGCCGCGTTCCTGACGATGCTCGTGGTGAGCCGCAGCACCCGGGCCTCGATCCCGCGTGACGTCGACCGGTCGTTGATGATCCTGCACGCTCCTGAGCAGCTCGGCCTCTCCCGTGACCGGTTCGACCGGCCCGGTCACGGGTGATGACCGACCAAGGTGTAGTGGTGGTGCGGCCACCGCGTTGACATAGTGTTTTCCGTGACGACGACCGGCATCATCGCGATCGCGGCCATCGGCCTCGTGGCGGTGGCGTCGGCCGTGATCGGGTCGCTCGGGGTGCGCGTGGCGCGCAGCACCTCCGACTTCTTCGTTGCCTCGCGCACCGTCGGCCCGATGGTCAACGCGGGGGCGATCTCGGGCGAGTACCTGTCCGCCGCGTCGTTCCTCGGCATCGCGGGGCTCATCCTGCGCGACGGCGTCGACGCGCTCTGGTACCCCGTCGGCTACACCGCGGGCTACCTCGCGCTGGTGCTGTTCGTGTCGGCCCCGTTGCGCCGTTCCGGGGCGTACACGGTGCCCGACTTCGCGGAGTTCCGGCTGCGGTCCGGCGTGCTGCGCCGGGTGTGCGCGGTATTCGTCGTCATCATCGGCTGGCTGTACCTGCTGCCCCAGCTGCAGGGGGCGGGCCTCACCGTCACGACGGTCACCGGGCTGCCGGGCTGGACGGGAGCCACGGTGGCGGCACTCATCGTCGTGGCCACCGTGGTGCTCGGCGGCATGCGGTCGATCACCTTCGTGCAGGCGTTCCAGTACTGGCTCAAGCTCACCGCACTGGCGCTCCCCGCGATCATCGCGGCGATCTTCTTCTTCAGCGACGACCGCACCTTCGACCGGCCGGCCCCGCCGCAGTTCCCCGACCACGCGACGGTCGAGATCCGCACCGACGTGGAGCTGCAGGTGGAGGAGCCGGTCGAGTTCACCGGCACCGGCGTGATCGACGGCCGCAATGTCGTCGACGGCCGCATCCGCTGGGAGATCGGGCGGCACACGGTGCAGGAGGGGGCGCAGCTGGAGTTCCCCGCGGGCGCGGCGGTCCCGGTCGTGGCGGGGGCGCCCGCGTCGGACGCCAGCTGGCTCGCGCCGTTCCCCGAAGGCCGCGAGCACGGCCTGCTCGCCACCTACTCGCTGATCATCGCCCTGTTCCTCGGCACCATGGGCCTGCCGCACGTGCTCGTGCGCTTCTACACCAACCCCGACGGGCGGGCGGCGCGCCGCAGCGCGGTGTTCGTGCTCGCCCTGCTCGGGTGCTTCTACCTCGCGGTCACGCTGCTCGGTGCGCTGTCCCGGCTCTACACCCCGCAGCTGCTCGTCAACGGCGACACCGACGCGGCCGTGCTGCTGCTGCCCCCCGCCGTGCTCGGCAGTGGGCTGGCCGGGGCCCTGCTCGGCGGCCTCGTCGCGGCGGGGGCGTGGGCCGCGTTCCTGTCCACGTCGTCCGGCCTGGTCGTGAGCATCGCCGGGGTGCTCTCCACCGACCTCATCGGCAGCAGCCGGGTGCGTGACTTCCGCTGGGCGGCCATCATCGCAGGGGCCGTGCCGCTCGGGTTGGCGGTCGGCGTCACGCGGCTGGACTTCTCCGAGGCCGTCGCGCTCGTCTTCGCGGTGGCCGCGTCGACGTTCTGCCCGTTGCTGGTGCTCGGCATCTGGTGGCGCGGGCTCACCGCGGCGGGCGGCATCGCGGGCGTGCTCGTCGGCGGGATCGGTTCCGCGGGCGCCGTGGCGCTGAGCCTCGCCGGGGTCGCCGAGTCCGGCCCGCTGGGCGTGCTGCTGTACCGGCCTGCGCTCGCCACGGTGCCGGCGGCGTTCGTCGTGATGATCGTGGTGAGCAGGCTGACGGCCCGGCACCGCCCGGTGGACGCCGACCAGGTGCTCCTGCGGCTGCACGCGCCGGAACGGCTCGGCCTGAGCCGGGACCGCCTCGAGGATCGCCAGCGTCCCACGTGGTGAGAGCCCGTGATCGACGATCATGCAGGCGCCGGCGTTTCGGTCCGGTACGTCCGACTCCGGACCGTTCGTCGACCGCTCGTCCGCCACTCGTCCCGCTGATGCTCCGTTGGTCGCGAGCTCGTCGCGACAGTTGCACGACGCGCGCCATCACCCAGCTGGCGTATTCCGGGGCGGGAGTGTGGCTCAACTATCGTTCCGCACGTTGTGTGCCGGAAGGCGCGGCGACGATGCAGTGCGCGGACGGAAGAGAACGGAGACGACGCCGTGAGTGCCACAGGCGAGCGATCCACCATCTACGAACAGATGCAAGCCACTCCCGAATTCGCTGAACTGCGCAGGAAGCTCCGGGCGTTCGTCTTCCCGATGAGCGCCGCCTTCCTGATCTGGTATCTCCTCTACGTGTTGCTGGCGTCGTTCGCGCCGGCGTTCATGGCCATCCCGGTGGTCGGCAACATCAACGTCGGGCTGGTCATCGGCCTGCTGCAGTTCGTCACGACGTTCGTGATCACCACCCTCTACGTGCGGTACGCGGACCGGCACCTCGACCCGGCCGCCGAGAGGATCCGCCAGCAGATCGAGGGTGCCGAGTGAGCAGCGCCGTGAGTGTCATCGCCCAGGCCCCGGCGACGCCCGGCGTCGGCAGCCCGCTGCTGAACATCAGCATCTTCGCCTTGTTCGTGGTGGTCACCCTGGTCGTGGTGTTCCGGGCCAGCCGGAACAACAGGACCGCATCGGACTACTACGCGGCCGGGCGGTCGTTCACCGGTCCCCAGAACGGCATCGCGATCGCCGGTGACTACCTGTCCGCGGCGTCGTTCCTCGGCATCGCGGGTGCGATCGCGGTGAACGGCTACGACGGGTTCCTCTACTCGATCGGTTTCCTCGTCGCGTGGCTGGTGGCGCTGCTGCTGGTCGCGGAGCTGATGCGCAACACCGGCAAGTACACGATGGGCGACGTGGTGAGCTTCCGGATGCGGCAGCGTCCGGTGCGGGCGGCGGCGGCCACCTCCACGCTCGTGGTCTCGTTCTTCTACCTGCTGGCGCAGATGGCCGGTGCGGGTGCGCTGATCGCGCTGCTGCTGCAGATCCCGAACAGCAACACGGTCGGCCAGGGCGTCGTGATCGCCATCGTCGGCGCGCTGATGATCACCTACGTGCTGGTGGGCGGCATGAAGGGCACCACCTGGGTGCAGATCATCAAGGCCACCCTGCTGCTCATCGGCGCCGCGATCATCACGATCTGGGTGCTCGGGAAGTTCGGGTTCAACCTGTCCGCGCTGCTCGGCCAGGCCGTCGACGCGAACCCGCAGGTGCAGACCTCGCCCACCGCCGCGCCGAAGGAACTGGGTGAGAAGCTGCTGATCCCGGGCCTGCAGTACGGCGCAACGACCACGGCGAAGATCGACTTCCTGTCGCTCGGTCTCGCGCTGGTGCTGGGCACGGCGGGCCTGCCGCACATCCTGATGCGCTTCTACACGGTGCCGAGCGCCCAGGAGGCGCGGCGCTCGGTGGTGTGGGCGATCTGGCTGATCGGCATCTTCTACCTGTTCTCGCTGGTGCTGGGCTACGGCGCAGCGGCGCTCGTCACCGGGGGTGCCCAGCGGATCGCCACCGCACCCGGCGGCACCAACTCCGCCGCCCCGCTCCTGGCCTACGAGCTCGGCGGGGAGATCCTGCTCGGGATCATCTCGGCGGTCGCGTTCGCCACGATCCTCGCGGTGGTGGCCGGGCTGACGATCACGGCGTCGGCGTCCTACGCCCACGACGTGTACGCCAACGTCATCAAGAAGGGGCAGACCAGCCCGGACGCCGAGGTGCGGGTTGCCCGGATCACCGCCGTGATCATCGGCGTCATCGCCATCGCCGCCGGCATCCTCGCCCGCAACCAGAACATCGCGTTCCTGGTGGCGCTCGCGTTCGCGGTGGCGGCATCGGCGAACCTGCCGACGATCCTGTACTCGCTGTTCTGGAAGCGGTTCAACACCATGGGCGCGCTGTGGAGCATCTACGGGGGCCTGGTGTCCTGCGTGCTGCTGATCATCTTCTCGCCGGCGATCTCCGGGAAGCCGACGTCGATGATCCCGAACGCGGACTTCGACCTGTTCCCGCTGGCCAACCCCGGCCTGGTGTCGATCCCGCTCTCGTTCGTCCTGGGCATCGTCGGCACCTTCGTGGGCGGCAGGCAGCCCGTCGAGGAAGGCAAGTACGCCGAGATGGAGGTCCGGTCGCTCACCGGCGCCGGATCGGAGAAGGCCGTCACGCATTGACGCGACACCGGCGCGAACCCCTTCCGACGGCGCCCGGCCCCCGCGGCCGGGCGCCGTTCGCGTTCACCGGGGTGTGACGCCGCCGCGTGCGAGGATTGAGGGCATGACCGGTCCAGCCGTCCCGGCGGTGTCGGTGGAGCAGCTCCCGCCCGACGCCGCCCTGCTCGACGTCCGCGAGTCCGACGAGTGGGCCGCAGGCCACGCGCCGGGCGCCACCCACCTGCCGATGTCCGAGCTCACCTCCCGGATGGACGAGCTGCCCGACGGTGACCCGCTGTACGTCGTCTGCCGCTCCGGCGGCCGGTCCGCGCGCGTGGTCGCCTACCTGTCCGGGCAGGGCTACCCGGCGGTCAACGTCGAGGGCGGGATGCAGTCGTGGGCCCGGCAGGGTCGCGAGGTCGTCGCCGACGGCGGCGCCGAGCCACAGATCATCTAGGTCGCGATCCCCGTGCAGCCACCGGTACCCGGAACGGACGAGGTCGCGCTCGGCCCGCCCTGCCCGCGCTGTGGCCGCCGGGCCCCGGCCGGTGGTGGGCCGTTCTGCCCGTTCTGCGGCCGCTACCTGGCCGCCCTGCGCTGGGTCGCCGAGCCCCCACCCGGCGTCACGCCGGCCAAGCCCGCGGCGCTGCCCACCCGCTACACCGGGCCGCCGCGGTACCGCCTGCTGCCCCGCTGGGGGTTCCCGCTCGGCCCGTGGAGACCCCCGGAGCCGGAGCGGGCGGGGCCGGACCCCCTGACCGGTGCGCGGTCGATCGTGGGCTCGCTGGTGCCGTTGCTGTGGGCCACCGCAGCGGTGGCGCTGCTCGCCGCCGGCGCCGAGGTGTGGCGGTACGTCCTCCTCCTGGCCAGCCGGGACGGCGCGCTCCAGGCCGAGTCCGTGGCGGCGTCCGATGCGCTCGTCGCGTCCGCCGGCACGGTCGCCCCCATCCTGAGCCTGGTGGTCGGCGTGCTGATGGTGCTGTGGACCGTGCGCGCCGCGCAGGCGGCGGCCGATCGGGCCGGGGTGCGGCCGTCCCGGTCCACGCGCATGATCGTGCTCGGGTGGCTGGTGCCCGGGCTGAACCTCTCGATACCCGGGTCCGTGCTCGCCGAGATCGAGCACAGCGCCATCGGGCTGCCGGCGCAGCGGCGCCCGCGGCCGTCGCGGCTGGTGCTCGTCTGGTGGGGGCTGTGGGCCGCGAGCGTCGTGCTCACCGCGGTCGTGCTGCTGTGGTCGCTGCGCGACGGCGTGCAGGCCCGTGCCGACGGCGTCGTGCTGCACGCCGTGCTCGACCTGCTCGCCGCGGTCACCGCGGGCGTCACGGCGCGGCTCGTGCTCCGGATCACCCGGCTGCTCGCCCCTTCCGCGCCGCGGCGGCGCGAGGTGCTGTTGAAGATCAACACGTCGACAGCCGCAGCTCCCGCAGCCCGCGCATGACGAAGTCCGGCCGCCGCGGCGGCTCGGCCGCGAGCCGCATGCCGGGCAGCGCGCGCCGCAGCGCGTCCAGCGTGGCCGCCACCTCCACCCGGGCGAGCGGGGCGCCGAGGCAGTAGTGCACGCCCGCGCCGAACCCGAGGTGCGGGTTCGGCCTGCGGGCCACGTCGAGGTCGTCCGGCCGGGCGAAGACCGCCGGGTCGCGGGCGGCGGCGCCGAGCAGGGCGGCGATCTTCGTGCCGGCCGGGACCGGATGGCCGGCCACGACCGTGTCCGCCACCGCCGTGCGCTCGAACAGCTGCAGGGGCGGGTCGTAGCGGATGAGCTCCTCCACCGCGGTCGCGTCGAGACCGGGATCGGCGACCAACCGCCGCCACTGCCCCGGGTGGCGCAACAGGGCCAGCACGCCGTTTCCGATCACGTTGACCGTGGCCTCGTGGCCGGCCATGAGCAGCAGAGCAGCGGTGCCGACCAGCTCGTCGGCGCTGATTCTCGGACCCGCAAGCGGTCCCTCGGTATCCAGCTCGGCGTCGAGCAGGTCCGTGACGAGGTCGTCGCCCGGGGGTGCCGCCTGCGGTGGGCGGCGAGCCCGCGCAGCGCCTCGACGAACTCGGCGGCCGCCCGCTCGGCCTCCGCGCGGCGCACCCGGCCGGGGTCCGGCTCGTACATCGTGACGATCGTGTTGGACCAGCCGCGCAGCGCCGACCGTTCCGGTTCCGGGACGTCGAGCAGGTCGGCGATCACCTCCACCGGCAGGACGGCGGCGACTCCCGCCATCAGGTCCGCGCTGCCGTCGACCCGGACCCGCTCGACGAGCTCGCCGACGAGGCGGTCCGCCAGCGCCCGTACCCGCGGCTCCAGCCGCGCGGTGTGGCCGCGGTTGAAGGCGCCCGCCACGAGCCTGCGCAGCCGGTCGTGCGGCGGGCCCTCGCGCTCGAGCAGCGAGTTGCGGTGCAGCAGGTTGAAGGCCGGGAACTCCGCAGCCGGCTGGGCGTCCACCCAGATCCGGCCGAGGTCCCGCCCGCGCAGCACCTCCGAGCACGCGGCGTGCGACACCGCGACCGGGATCCCCAGCAGGGGGTGCTCGTGCACCGGGCGCCGCGCGCGCAGTGCGGCGAACGTCGGGTACGGGTCGGCGAGGAAGTCCGGGTCGCCCGGATCGAATGGGGCCATGGCGGTCCCATCTTTGCCCGAGGCACCCGCTACCGTCGTCGGCACCATGGCCAAGAAGACACGTGCCAAGACGGCGGCGCCCGCGGGTGAGAACCCCCGCCGCCCCTGTCCCTGCGGTTCGGGCAAGCGGTACAAGGCCTGCCACGGCGCCGGTGACGACGTCATCGTGATCCGGCCGTTCGACGGCCTCGCGGCGGAGTGCGACCTGGTCGCGATGCGGGAGTTCCTGCCGTCGGCCACCGCGCCGCTGCCGCTGCGCGAGCCCGCCGACGCCCCGGTCACGCTCGCCACGGTGCTGCCCGGCGCCGCGGCCGCCCTCGTGCGCCCTGACGGCTCGATCCTCATCGGGATGCAGGTGCAGGCGCACTCCGGCGACCTGTCGGCCGACCTGGCCAAGGCGCTGCGCTGGGCACGGGCGGCCGAGCCGGGCACGGCGCTGCCGGTGGTCGGTCCCGGCGTCACCGGCGAGCTGGTGCGCCTGCAGGACGTGCTCGACCCGGAGGCCACGCTCGACGTCACCGTGCACGCCGACTTCGGGTGGTGGATCCCGCCGTCCGAGGACGGCTCCGAGCCCGGCCCCGACGTCACCGCCTCGCTGGAACGGGCCAACAAGGCGATCATGCCCACCGAGGCGGTGCCTGCACCGGGTGTCCGGGCCGCGTACTGGGTGGACACGGGCTCGAAGGCGCACCTGCGGTGGGTGCGGCCGGAGCCGGAGGAGGCCCTGCTCGCGGCGCTGGCCCGGCTGCAGGCCCGTGGCGAGCTGGCGCTCGCCGAGGACGCCCGCTACGCCGGGTCGTTCCGGGCCCACGGCCTGCTCGTGCCCGTGTGGGACCTCGACCGCGAGCTGCACGCCAAGGAGTGGAGCGAGCCCCTCTCCGCCTTCGCCGAGCGGCTGGACGCCGCGCTCGCCGAGGACACCCCGCTCACCGACGCCGAGCGCCGCGCCCGCGACGCCCTCGCCGGCAAGCAGATCACCCTCCGCTAGCCGCTCGCCCACCAACACGCGCGCCGGCACCGCAGTTGGTGGGCGGGGGTCAGGGGAGCCAGGCCACCCGGCCGGACAGGGCCGCGTAGCCGAGGAACGCCACGACGTCGATCAGGGCGTGGCCGCCGACCAGCATCCACAACCGGTTGGTGCGCTGCCACACCCGGCCGAACACCAGCCCCATGACGATGTTGCCGAAGAACCCGCCGAGGCCCTGGTAGAGGTGGTAGCCGCCGCGCAGCAGGGCCTGGGCGACGAGCGACCCGTTCTCGGACCAGCCGAGCTGGCGCAGCCGCGTGATCAGGTAGGCGACCATCACCACCTCCTCGGCCCAGCTGTTCGCGGCGGCGGACATCAGCAGCACCGGCATCCGCCACCAGGTGTCGGTGAGCGTGGTGGGCGCGATCGTCACGCTCACCCCGATCGCGCGGGCGAACAGGTACAGGCCCAGCCCGGGCACGCCGATCAGCGCGGCGAGACCCGCAGCGCCCAGCGCGTCGCGGCCCGGCCTGCGCCGGTCGAGCCCGACGTGCCGCATCGCGAAGCCCGCGCGCAGCAGCAGGTAGGCGCCCAGCGCGCCCCATCCGACCAGCTGGAGCACCCGCGTGAGCTGCAGCGCGAGGTCGATGAGCCCGACCTGCGCCGCGGGGGCGTTCAGCGCGACCTGCTGCTCGTTGAGGGGCACCGGCTGCATCACCGCGTCGAGCAGGGCGAGACCGCTGCGCACCGCGGACAGCCCCAGCGTCACCGTGAGGACGACCAGCACCTCCAACCCGACGAGCCGGCGGGCCCGCGGGTCGGTCAACGGGGACGTTCCGGGTGGCGGCGGGGCGATCCAGTCCCGGAGGGACGTCGAGCGGGGCACGGTCGCGGACGTTACCCGGCGGGTACCCTCGTTCCCGTGCGCCGGCTGATCCTCTCCCCGAGGTGGATCGTCTGGCACGTGGTCACGCTCGGCGCGATGGTCACGTGCGGCTTCCTCGCCGCCTGGCAGTGGCAGCGCGCAGGATCCGCCATGGGCAGCGCGCTGAACGTCGGGTACGGGCTGCAGTGGCCGCTCTTCGCCGTGTTCTTCGGCGTGATGTGGTGGCGGATGCTGCGGATGGAGGCCGCGAAGCTGGAGGAGGCCGCCCCGGCGCCCGACGAGGCCGTGCCCGCCGTGGAGGCCGCCCCGTCCGTGCCGGAGCCGCGCGCGGCCACGCCCCCCGACGCTCCGTCGCCGTTCGGCCCGCGCCCGCGCGACGCCGCACCCCCACCGGTGGACGACGACCCCGAGCTCGTCGCCTACAACCAGATGCTGGCCGAGCTGGCCGCACGCAACTCCGACCGCTGAGAGACACCGTGCCGATCGAGATCGCCCTGATCGCCTACCGCATCGCCGCCTGGGTCACCGGCGTCGGACTGCTCGTCCTCGTGCTGGTGGCGATGCCGCTGAAGTACATCTGGGGCCAGCCGGAGCTGGTGGCCGTCGTCGGCGTCACCCACGGCTTCCTCTACATGATCTACATCGTCTGCACCCTGCTGCTGGCCGAGCGCGGGCGGTGGAAGCCGCTCGACGCCCTCCTGATCCTGGTGGCGGGCACCATCCCGGTGGCGTCGTTCATCGCGGAGCGCCGGGTCACCCACCGGGTGCGCGCGGGGCAGTCCCCCGTCAGCTAGCCGCCCGTCACCCAGCGGGGCGGCTCCCACCCAACGGGTCGACGTCCACGCCCCGCCGCATCGGACAGCCGACCAGGCGCTGCATCTGCCTGCGCAGCTCCTCCACGGTGGTGACCTGCTCGGGCCACGCGATCCGCACGTCGTGGTCGCGGCCGGGCGCCTCGAGGCGCAGGCGCAGACCGTAGCGGTCCATGCCGAGCGGCCGCAGCCGCGTGTCACGCAGGTCGCGCAGGGCAGGCGGCAGGTGCCGCGCGAGTACGTCGAGGACGTCCGGGTGCGATGCCTCGAGGTGGGCGAGCCAGTGGCCCTCGTAGCGGCAGAACGGGTCGGGCCATGCGGCGGCCAGGTCGACGGGGGTGAGCGCGGCGGTGCCCTCCGCGTCGGACAGCACGGCGGACCCCGGGTCGAGCCGCACGAGGGTGGCGCCGTGGCCCAGCCGCAGCAGGTCCTCCTGCGGGCGCACGTCGGCCACCTGCAGCGCGATCCGCCGGGCGATGTCGGGCTCCGGCACCCGGAGCCGGCCGGTGATCCACAGGAGGCCGCGCACGGGCTCCCGGAGCTCGACCGGAGCGTGGTCGGTGATCTCGAGCATCGCCGCGAACTCACCGCCCTGCGCGCTCCGGATCGCGGCGAGCACGGGTTCGTCGTCGTCCAGGAGCAGCATCGCGGAACCGTCGGCGCGGACGTGGTGCACGAGCGGCGCGGCCTGGGGGGCGCCGGTGCCGACGAGGCTCGCCGTGCCGCCGCGGGCGGCGATGCTGCGGGCGCGCTCGGCGGCCGACGGAGCGGGCGGTCGGCGGGGCCGGGTGGATCCCAACGAGACACCTCCGTGACTTAGGTGAGCCTAAGTTATAGGGCGCTCACGCGGGTGTCCAGCGCGCGAACCCACGGCCGCTGTCACGCCGCCGGAGCCCACCCGTTAGCGTCTGGAACCGTGACGACGGCGGCCGGTGCGGATCCCTGGGCCATCCCACCGCTCTTCGCGCAGCTGGTCGACGACACCAGCCTGCTGCAGCCGCGGTCGGTGGCGCCCGGTGTGGACGCCGTCGTATCGCGGTACCTGAGCGCACGCGACGGGCGGTACGGCGGACTCGTCGGGCAGCTCGTCTGCCCGGTGTCGAGGCTGCCCTCGCTGGTGCAGGAGCTGGCCCGCTCGGTGCCGTCGCGCCCGGTCGACGTGTCGCTGGTGGTCGACACCGGGCTCGGCGCCGTGCCGAAGGCGCTCTCCACGGTCTTCTCGCGGTCGAGCCTGGTGACGCCGCGCACCGTCGAGACCGCGGCCCCGCCCGACGTCGACGCGATCTGGCTGGAGCGGGTGTCGGAGTTCGTGCCGGAGGACGTCGTGGCGGTCGTCGAGCCGCGCAGGCCGGCCGGCATCGAGCCCGCTGAGATCAGCGCCTGGCTGGGTGCCGTGCGCCGCGTCGCGGAGCACGGGTGCGCACCCAAGCTGCGCTGCGGCGGTCCCCGCGCCTCCGACGTGCCGTCGGTCGCGGAGGTGGAGGAGTTCCTGCACGTGGTCGTCGACACCGGTAGGCCGTTCACCACGCTGGGGCTGCGCCAGGTCGTGCGCAGCGAGCACGACGACCCGCGGCGCCACGGCATCCTCAACCTGCTCCTCGGCGTCGCGCGGGCGCTGGGCGGCGGCGACGTCCGCGAGGCGCTCGAGTCCAGCGACGGCGCCGGGCTGGCGAGGGAGATCAGCGGCCTGTCCGAGCGCGCCGTCAAGGGCGTGCGAGGGCTCCTGTCACGCTGCGGCGCCGACCCCGAGCCCGTGCCGGCCGCCCAGCTCGCCGGGCTCGGCCTGCTCGCCTGACGCTCAGGCGTCGCCGAGGACCTCGTCCCACGCCGCGCCGACCTGGTCGGCGCAGACCTCGGGGGAGAGCCCACCCACGCCCGTCCCCAGGCCGGGAAGGGCGATCGTGCGCACCGCGTCGCGCACCCGGGTGCCGTCGGGCAGGGTGCCGTCGCGCCAGAGCCGCAGCACGGCCCCGGCGGCGGCGCGGGCGGCGGCACCGTCGGCCGGGAGCCGCGTGCCTGGCCTGCTCATCGTCGGCGCGCTCACGAGCCACGCCGGGCGCTCGATGCTGGTCGGCACGATCACGGCCTCACCGACCGGCAGCTCGCCCCCGGACGCCGAGCGGACCCGGTCGGAGATGCCCGGGAACCAGCGGGCGTAGACGGCGTCGATGCCGCCGCCCATGATCCCGAGCGAGTTGGCCGGGCTCACCACGGCGTCGACGTCCACATCCGTGATCGAGCCTTCGTGCACGACGAGCCCGGCGCGCCCCTCGGCGAGCGCGCGCCATGCCCGTGCCATCGGTGCGTCGACGGCCACCAGCACCAGAGTCGGGTTGCCCATGGGCCCACAGTAGGGTCGCCGACGTGACCCGCATTGCGTTCCTCGGGCCGCGCGCCACCTTCACCGAGCAGGCTCTGCGGTCCATGCCCGAGGCCGCCGGCGCCGACCTCGTCCCCGTCACCGGCTCGCCCGCCGTGCTGGCCGCCGTGCGGGACGGGTCCGCCGACCTCGGCTGCGTCCCGATCGAGAACTCGGTGGAAGGCGCGGTTCCGGCGGTGCTCGACGGTCTCGTGGCCGACCCGCCGCTTGTGATCGTGCGGGAGGCCGTGCTGGCGGTCCGGTTCGCGCTGCTGGTGCGCCCGGGTACGGGCCTGGGCGACGTGCGCACGGTCGCGTCCCACCCGCACGGCATCGCCCAGACCCGGGAGTGGATCGCCGCGCGGCTGCCGCATGCCACGGTGCTGACGTCCGCGTCGACGTCGGAGGCCGCCGCGCAGGTGGCCAGGGGCGAGTTCGACGCGGCCGTCTCGGCGCCGCTCGCGGCCGAGCAGCACGGGCTGGCGATCCTCGCCGACGACATCGCCGACAACGCGGGCGCGGTCACCCGGTTCGCGCTCGTGTCCCCGCCCGGGCCGCCGCCCGCGCCCACCGGGCACGACCGCACATCGCTCGCCGCCACCACCCAGAACCGGCCGGGCGCGCTGCTCGGCCTGCTCACGGAGCTCGCCGTGCGCGGGATCGACCTCACGCGGATCGAGTCCCGGCCGATCAAGGACCGGCACGCCGAGTACTGGTTCCACCTCGACTGCACCGGCCACGTGGCCGAACCGGCCATGGGGGAGGCGCTCGCCGCGCTGCACCGCAGGTCCGACCGCGTCCGGTTCCTCGGCTCCTACCCGCGGGCCGGCAACGGCGGGTCGGCGGCGGCCCCCAGCACGTCCCCGCTCCCGATCGGGGGCACGGACGCCGCACGGTTCGCGGCCGCCCAGAAGTGGCTCGAGGCCCTGCGGGCGGGGGGTGCCGCGTGAGCGCGCTCCGCCTCGTCATGGCGCGGCACGGGCAGACCGCGGCGAACGCGGGGCACGTGCTCGACACCCGCCCGCCGGGCGCCCCCCTGAACGAACAGGGCCAGGCGCAGGCGGCGGCACTGGCCGGGCGGCTCGCCGCCGACCCGGTCAGCGCGGTGTACGCCTCGGTGGCGATCAGGACGCAGCAGACGGCGGCGCCGGTCGCCGCGGCGCACGGCCTGGACGTCCAGGTGGCCGAGGGCGTGCACGAGGTGTTCTGCGGCGAGCTGGAGGGCCGATCCGGCCGCGCGGCCCTGGAGCGCTTCATGGCCGTCTACAACGCGTGGTGGACCGGCGACCTGGACGCCCGCCTCCCCGGCGGAGAGTCCGCGCACGACGTCCGGGACCGGTTCCTGCCGACCCTGGACCGCATCCTCGACGGCGCGCGCGGCGACGTCGTGCTCGTGAGCCACGGGGCCGCCATCCGCCTCGCCGCGGCCGCCCTGCTCGGCGACACCGCGGAGACGCGGTTCCTGCCCAACACCGGGCTCGTCGTGCTGCGTCCCGAGAACGGGGGCTGGGCGCTGGAGCACTGGGACGGGGCACGGCCCGTCGCGGGCGACGTCACCGCGGGGGGCACGCCCGGCTAGGAGGGTCCTGTTCGGGGCACTAGCCCCAGCCGAGCTCCTGCAGGGCCTCGTCGTCGATCCCGAAGTGGTGCGCCACCTCGTGCACGACCGTCACGGCCACCTCGTGCACCACGTCGTCCTCGTCGTCGCAGATGTCGAGGATGGCATCCTGGTAGATCGTGATCCGGTCGGGCAGCACGCCGCCGTACTGCGACGTGCGCTCGGTGAGCGCCACGCCCTCGTAGAGCCCCAGCAGGCGGGGATCGGTGTCGTGGCGGTCGGCGACCAGCACCACGACGTTGTCCATGGCCGCCGTGAGCTCGGGCGGGATGGTGTCGAGGGCGTCCGAGACGAGCTCCTCGAACTGGCGCCGCGTCATGTCCACGCGTCGATACTCGCACCGAGGGGCGGCCGCCGGGTGGACCCGGGCGGCCGCCCGCGACGTCACGGACCCGCGTCGGCAGGCGCCGGGAGGAGGGTCGCCTGAGGCGCTTCGGGCTTCTCCGGCTCCTCCGGCTTCTGGGGAGCGGCCGGGGTGGCCGTCGGCTTCTCGGGCTTCTCGGGCTTCTCGTCGGCCGGGGGCTCGCTGGTGGGGGCCGGGGTCGGCGTCGCCGTCGGGAGCTCCTCGGCGGGCGGGCCGTCCGTCGGGGGTGCCGGCGTGCTCGGCACCGGGGAGCCCGGGGTGCTGGTGGCCGGCGGGGCGGGCTCGTCGCCCACCACCACGTCACCCTTCACCGGGCCGGTGACGGGCGCGAACCCGCTCCGGTCGGGCAGGAGCGCGGCGAGGTTGCAGTTCACCTTGCGGCTGCCGGCCTTCCAGGACTCCTCGGTGATGTTGTCCCAGTAGACCGTGAGGCCCTTGTCCGAGATCGCGTCGGCGTCGCCCGCGTACTTGCCGGCGATCTCCGCGCACTGGGGCTGCAGGAACGCGTCCTGGTCACCGACGGCGGGGAACGCATCGGGGAACTTCTCCGAGAGGTCGACGACCCCGACGGTCTCGACGGCGTGCGGGCCCGTGCAGTCGACCGGGTCGCCGATCGTGCGTCCGTCGATGGCGAGGCAGGTGCCCGGCTCCTGGACGGCCGCCTGGTCGGACTCGGCGGCGCGACCCGAGAGCGGGAGGAGCGCGCCGGACCGCGACGCGCTCTGCACGCCGCACCGCAGCTCGCGGTCGCCGTCCGCCCACTTGGACGCCGACGGCTTGAGCGCGCCCACGCGGAAGCGGCCGTCCGGGTCGTACTTGCCGCGCAGGTAGTCGACCACCACGGGCTCGCACCGCTCGTTGACCAGCTGGCGCCACTGCCGGTCGTCCGGCAGCGCCATGTCGCTCGCGAGCGTGACCGAGCCGGCCTGCTCGAACAGGTGCGGCTGGGCGCAGTCGACGACCTCCGTGTCGGCGGCGTCCGGGCGGCTCCACATCAGGCAGGTGCCGGGGGTGGCGGGCGGCGGGGGCACCTCGTGCGCGCTGGAGCCGGCTGCCGCGGGGAGCGCCGCGAGCGTGCCCAGCACGGGCACGGTGGCGCCGGCGAACGAGTCGAGCGTGGCCACCCCGAGCATGGTGAGCGAGCCGACGAGGACGCCGATGACCATGCGGCGGACGAGCCGTGGTTCGGGCGTGCGCGACGGCGGTGGCGGAGGGGGCGCCGGACGCGCGGACGGGGCCGGGACGCTGTGTCGGCCGGTGCGGGCGGCGGGACCGACGTCGCTGAACGCCGCCGCACGCGCGGCGGCGAGGCGGTTGACGTTCGGCACGACGACGGTGGGCGCACCCCCCGGACGCCGTGCAGGACGGAGGTGCGGGGCACCTGCGTTCTGCGGCATCGGGGGCCGGCCGTGGGGAGCGGTCAGTCGGTCCATGTCGGCCGTCATCATGCCGTTACCTGGGGTCACGTCCAGGGGGCGGGGTGGATCTGCGCGACCATCGGTCGTCGGCGTGCTGCGAGCGTCAGCGTTTGCCGGTGGGTGGTGTCCAGGTACGGTTCGGCGCGCGGGACGGACCTGTCACCGGCCCGGGAGCACGGCCGAAGGGGGGATGAGCGTGCCCGACGAGAGGACCGACGGCGCCGGGGGACCGGACGAGCAGCCCGACGGTGCACCGGCTCCGGAGGAGAGCGCGCGGGGCCGGATGCGGTTCCAGGACGAGAGCACCACGCCGCGCGAGCCCACGCTGGCCGAGCGCCGCGCCCGTGAGGTCGCGGCCCGGCGCGCCGAGGAGGCCGAGCGCCAGGAGGCCGAGGACCGGGAGCGTTCGGCGCGCAAGCGCAAGCGCATCCTGATCGGCGCCGGTGTCACCGTCGGCGTGGTCGCGCTGATCGCCATCGGGTACTCGGTGGCGCAGCCCGACGACGAGGTGCAGGCCCAGTGCGTCGGCGAGGACGGCGTGATCGTCGACGACTCGAACTGCGTCACACCGGCGAGCGCGAGCGGTGGCGGCTACTACGGGGGCGGCGGTTTCTACCCGATCTTCATCGGGGGCGGCGGCCGGCAGTACCACTACACCTACGGCGGCAGCGGCTCCATCGGCCAGCACGTGCAGGGCGGCACCACCACGGTGCCCAGGGAGGGAACCCGCATCACGACCTCGTCCGGCAAGACCTTCTCCTCCGGCAGCAGCAGCGTGTCGCGCGGCGGCCTCGGCGTGTCCGGCGGCTCCTCCAGCAGCGGCTCGTAGATGGAACGGCACACCGGCGAGCCCCGGTCCGGCTGGGAACGCATCGTCCGCGAGCAGGGCATGGTCTTCAACACCCCGGGCCGCGGCGCCGACGGTGGGCCCCGGCCGTACTGGGACGAGTCGGTCCACTACTCCTTCTCGATGGACGAGGTCCTGTCGCTCGAGGCCGACGTCGAGGTGGTCCACGGGATGTGCCTCGAAGCCGTCGACCACGTCGTCACCACCGAGCGGTACCGCGACTTCGCCCTCCCCGAGTGGTGCTGGGAGGCCGTGGCGGCGTCGTGGAAGCGCAGCGACCCGCACGTGTACGGCCGCTTCGACCTGCGCTACGACGGCGGCGGCCCGGCCAAGCTGCTGGAGTACAACGCCGACACCCCCACCACGCTGCTCGAGGCGTCGCTGCTGCAGTGGTACTGGCTGAAGGACGTCCACCCCGAGGACGACCAGTGGAACTCCCTGCACGAGTCGCTGGTGGAGCGCTGGTCGCAGATCAAGGGGAGGCTGCCGGGCAGCGAGATCCACTTCACCTGGTCGGGTAGCGAGACCACCGGCGAGGACCACGTCACCGCCGGCTACCTGCAGGAGACGGCGGCCGAGGCCGGCCTGGACACGGTCGGGCTCGCCATCGAGGACATCGGCTGGGACGCCGCCCTGGACCGGTTCGTCGACCTCGAGGAAGCGCCCATGGCGGCGGTCTTCAAGCTCTACCCGTGGGAGTGGGCGCTCACCGACCAGTTCGGCAAGAGCGTCGTCCGCAGCCTGCCGGAGACGCTGTGGATCGAGCCGCTGTGGAAGTCGCTGCTGTCGAACAAGGCGCTGCTCGCCGTGCTGTGGGAGATGTACCCCGGCCACCCCAACCTGCTCCCCGCCTACCTCGACCAGCCGGGGCTCCTCACCGAGTACGTCCGCAAGCCGCGCCTGGGCCGCGAGGGCGCGAACATCTCGATCGTCGCGCCCGGCATGGAGCACCAGACGGGTGGTGTGTACGGCGAGGAGGGGTACGTCTACCAGCTCTTCGACCCGCTGCCGGAGTTCGACGGCTACCGTCCCGCGCTGGGTGCGTGGGTGGTCGGTGACACCGCGGCCGGGCTGGGCATCCGCGAGACCGTCGGGCTGGTCACCGACGACGGCGCGGCGTTCGTCCCCCACCGCATCCCCCCAACCTGACGCTCCCTGGACGCTTGATGGAGGTTCTCGTGACGCTCGCCCAGATCGGTCCGGGTTTCGGCGAGGTGATCGGCCGCGGCATCGGCGCGATCCTGCTCTACGCCGTCCTCGGCGTCCTGCTGATGCTGCTCGGCTTCTACGCCGTCGACATCACCACGCCGGGCAAGCTCAACCGGCTGGTCCGCGACGGGCTCCCCAACGCCGTGGTGGTCACCGCCGCCGGCATGGTGAGCATGGCGTTCATCGTGGTGGTCGCGATCTACACGTCGACCGGCGGGCTGCTCGAGGGCCTGCTCGCCTCGCTGATCTTCGGCCTGGTCGGGATCGTGGCGCAGATCGGCGGCGTGCGGCTGCTGGAGTGGGTCACGGGCATCGACATCGGCGCGGTGCTCGCCGCCGAGCGCATCCAGGCACAGGCCTTCGTCGTCTCGGCGGCCCACCTCGCACTGGGCCTCGTGGTGGCGGTCGCCATCCTCTGAGCTCAGGCAGCTGCCCTGACCTCGTCGGCGACGGACTTGTCCAGCGCCACCCGCACCAGCGCCGCGGCCAGCGGGGCGAGCTCCGGACCGGGGGCGAGGCGCGCCAGCGCGCCCGGGTCGGCGGGCAGCCCGACGCGGCGCGCGCCGTCGAGCGCCTTGCCGTCGATGGCGGGGCGCAGCTCGGGCCAGACGTCCTGCGCCTCGCGGCAGAAGATGTCCGCGCCCACCGGGCCGAGGCGCGGGAATCCGGTGAGCGCCTCCCGGATCCGCTTCGGGTCCTGGTCGGCGCTGTCGCGCAGCCTCCGCAGGTCGTCGCGGTACTCGCGACGCAGCAGCTCCGCGCCGTCGCCGAGCGCGGTGGCGGTGCTCTCGTCGTAGCGCTTGTAGCTCGCCCGCCCGAGCGCGTCCACGCGGTCCTGCCACGAGGCGTCGCGCATCTTCTCCGGCGTCCCCATCCCGGCGTCGGCGAGCGCGCGGGCGGCGTCCACCGCGATGTCGGCCTTGATGCGGGTCGAGAGCAGGACCGACAGCACGAGCAGGCGGTAGAGCGGCGCGGGGCTGTCCTTGAGCCGGATCCCGGCCTGCTCGGCGTAGGTGGTCCCGGCGCGGTCGAGCAGCGTCTGGAGGAGGTTCCGTTCGTCGGCCATGGCTGGGACTACCCGCGGGTGCGTCGGGTTGACTCTCGACCATGTCGAGGCACGAGGGTCGGTGACGTGGAGAGCTCGAACGGGGCACGCGCGATCGGCCGGATGGCCCGCGAGAGCGGCCTCTCGGTCAGCGCGCTGCGCTTCTACGACGGCGCCGGGGTGCTGACGCCCGCGCGCGTCGACCCGGCCACCGGCTACCGGTACTACACGCCGGACCAGGTGGTGCTCGCCCGGCTCGTCGCATCGCTGCGCCGGGTCGGGATGCCGCTGGCCGGGATCCGGGAGGTGTTGGCCCACCGGCACGACGCGGCCACCGTCGACGCACTGCTCGACCGGCACCTGCGCCGCCTGGAACAGGGGCTGGCCGACGCCCGCCGCGAGCTCTCCTCCGTCCGATCGCTCGTCGCACAGGAGGATCCCGTGCCGTCCACCACCGTCACCGTCCGCGGCCCCGAACTGGCCGCCGCGGTGCGCGCCGTCCGGTTCGCCGTCGGTTCCGACCCGGAGCTCCCGATGCTGTCCGGCGTGCTGTTCGACATCACGCCGGACGCCCTCACCCTCGTCGCCACCGACCGGTACCGGCTCGCCACCGCCACCACGCCCGTCGGAGCGCTCGACGGCCCGCCGGTGGAGGCCGTGCTGCCGGTGGCCCTCGTCGACCGGATCCCGGCAGCCGGGACGGTCTCGGTGACCGTCGCGGGCGGCTCCGTCCAGGTGACGGCCGCCGGCGAGGTGCTGCGCGGCGAGCCGATCGCGGAGCCGTTCCCCGACTACCGCAGGCTGCTGCCCGCCGGCGGCCGCCCGGTGCCGGTCGACGGCGCCGCCCTGCGTGCCGCGGTGGCAGCGGCCCCGGCGCGCCGGATGCGGCGCGACGGCACGGAGTACGAGGTGACGGTCCTGGAGGGCGGACCGGACGGCATCCGGGTCACCGACGGCCCGGGCGTCGCGGTGAACCGCGAGTTCCTCCTGGAGGCCCTGGACGCGGGCGGCGGGCAGCTCCTGCTGGCCCTCGACGGCCCGATCACGCCCCTGGCCATCACCACGGAGTCGCCGCGCTCGGTCTCGCTGCTGATGCCCGTGCGGCTCTGAAGCACGGCGGCGGCGCGAACGTAGTCTGGACGGGTGCAACCGCCCCGCCTCGTCGCCACCGACGTCGACGGCACCCTGCTCGACCCCGACGAGCGGGTGTCGCCGCGTGCGGTCGCCGTCGTCGAGCGGCTGGTGGCGGCCGGCGTCGGGTTCGTGCTGGTCACCGGGCGGCCGCCGCGGTGGATCCCGCCGGTCGTGGCGCAGCTGGACGTCGCGTCGCTCGCCGTGTGCGCCAACGGGAGCGTGCTCTACGACGCCGGGGAGGACCGCGTGCTGTGGGCCAGCACCCTCGCCCCGGACACGCTCGCGCGGGTCGCCGCGGCGGCCACGGAGACGCTGCCCGGGTCCCGCCTGGCGGTGGAGCGGGTCGACCCCGGTGCGCCGTTCGTCGCGGAGCCCGGTTACCGGCACGCCTGGGTCGACGGCGACGGGGTCGCGGCCGACCGCTCCGCGCTGCTGGGCAGGCCGGCGGTGAAGCTGCTCATCCGCGACCCGCGGCTGTCCAGCGACGCGATGGTCGCCGCACTCACCCCCGTGATCGGTCACGAGGCCGACCTCACGTTCTCGCACCCGCGCGGGCTCGTGGAGGTCTCCCCGCCCGGTGTCACGAAGGCCACCGGCCTCGCGGAGGTGGCGCGGCGGCACGGCGTGCCCGCCGCCGACGTGGTGGCCTTCGGCGACATGCCGAACGACCTGGAGATGTTGCGCTGGGCCGGCCACGGCGTCGCGATGGGCAACGCCCACCCGGCGCTCCTCGACGCCGCCGACGAGGTCACGGCGAGCAACGCCGAGGACGGTCTGGCGCTCGTCCTGGAGCGCTGGTTCTGACACGGTTCCGCCCACACCCGGCTACGCACGGTGACCGGGCGTAGCATCGGGCGACGACAGCGCACTCAGTGCGGCGCCGTGCCGCACGGATCACGCGGGCACACCGCCCGCCACGCCGTACTGGAGGCCCCACCTGTGGCCGAGCTCCTCGACCGCCCCGTCCCGCACGCCGCCCCGGTCCTCGACCCGGACGGCACGGTCGACGTCGCACCGGCCGCGGGCGAGGTGCGCGTCCTGGAGGCGGTGCAGGGTGCGCTGGGCCGCCCGCCCGTGGTGCGGGTCGCCCGCGGGATGTCGTTCTTCGGCGAGCACGCCGCGGGCTGGCTCGCCATGGGCGCGATCGGGGCGCTGGTGGACCGCAGGCGCCGCCGCGACTGGATCGCCGCCACCGCCGCGGTGGCCGTGGCCCACGGTGCGTCGGTCGGGGTCAAGCGCGTGGTGCGCAGGCCGCGGCCGGACGACCCGCGGGTGCAGGTCCACGTCGGCACGCCGAGCAGGCTGAGCTTCCCGTCGGCGCACGCCACCTCCACAACGGCCGCTGCGGTGCTGTTCGGCGCACTGCTGCGCAAGCCGCTCGCCGCCGCGCTCGTGCCGTCGATGGCGCTCTCGCGGATGGTGCTCGGCGTCCACTACCCCACAGATGTCCTCGCGGGCTCCGCGCTCGGCGCCGCCGTCGCGCTGGCGGCACGCAGGGCCATCCGGAAGGAACAGCGATGACCAGCACCGACGTGCCGACCGAACAGGCCGTGCCGCCGCCCCGCACGCCCGTGAGCGTGGCGCGGGGCGTGGTGCGCACGATGCGGCCCCGGCAGTGGGTCAAGAACGTACTGGTGCTGGCCGCGCCGTTCGCGAGCGGCGACCTGTCGCGCGAGGGCATCGTCGTCGAGCTCGCCGTGGCGTTCGCGGCGTTCTCGATCGCCGCGTCCGGCATCTACCTGATCAACGACGCGAACGACGTGGCCGCCGACCGCGCGCACCCCACGAAGCGCAACCGGCCGATCGCCGCGGGCATCGTCCCGCCCGGGCTCGCCATGGCCGTCGCGGCCGTGCTGCTGCTGGGCTCGCTGGGGCTGAGCTTCCTGGCCAGCGTCCAGCTGGCCGTCGTGCTCGCCGTGTACATCGCGGTGCAGCTGGGCTACTGCTTCTGGCTCAAGCACCAGGCGGTGCTCGACATCTGCATCGTCGCGTCCGGCTTCCTGCTGCGGGCGATCGCGGGCGGCGCCGCGACCGACATCGTGCTGTCCCAGTGGTTCCTGCTGGTGGCGGGCTTCGGCTCGCTGTTCATGGTGGCGGGCAAGCGGTACGCCGAGATGATGCTCGCCGAGCGCACCGGCGCGAAGATCCGCAAGTCGCTGGAGAGCTACTCGTCGTCCTACCTGCGGTTCGTGTGGGCGCTGTCGGCCACCGTGCTGATCACCACGTACTCGCTGTGGGCCTTTGACATCGGCGTCGTACGGCACAACCAGATGTGGTCGGTGATCTCGATCGTGCCGTTCGTGATCGCCGTCCTGCGCTACTCCGTGGACGTCGACTCGGGCAACGGTGGCGAGCCGGAGGAGATCGCGCTGGGCGACCGCGTGCTGCAGGTGCTGGCGGTGCTGTGGGTGGGCACGCTCACGCTCGCCGTCTACGTGTGAGCCGGGCGAAGGCGCCCGGATGAAGGGAATCGTCCTGGCCGGTGGGTCGGGCACGCGGCTGCACCCGATCACCCGCGCGGTGTCCAAGCAGCTGCTGCCCGTCTACGACAAGCCGATGGTCTACTACCCGCTGTCGGTGCTGATGCTGGCCGGGATCCGGGACATCCTCGTGATCTCCACCCCGCAGGACGTCCCGGCGTTCCAGCGGCTGCTCGGCGACGGCGGTGAGCTCGGCCTCTCCATCGGTTACGCCGAGCAGCCCGCGCCCAACGGGCTGGCCGAGGCGTTCGTGATCGGCGCCGAGCACATCGGGTCCGACCCCGCCGCGCTGGTGCTCGGGGACAACATCTTCCACGGGCCGGGCTTCTCCGGCCTGCTGCAGCGCTCGATCGCCGAGATCAGCGGGGGCGATGCGGGCTGCGTGCTGTTCGGGTACGCCGTGCGCGATCCGGAGCGCTACGGCGTCGCGGAGGCCGACGGCGGCCGGCTGTTGTCGATCGAGGAGAAGCCGCAGCACCCGCGGTCGAACCGCGCGGTCACCGGGCTCTACTTCTACGACAACGACGTCGTCGAGATCGCGGCCGGGCTCACCCCGTCGGCCCGCGGTGAGCTGGAGATCACCGACGTCAACCGCGCCTACCTGGAGCGCGGCACCGCCCGCCTGGTCGACCTCGGCCGCGGATTCGCCTGGCTGGACACCGGCACCCACGAGTCCCTGCTGGAGGCGGGCGAGTACGTGCGGGTGCTGGAGAATCGCCAGGGCGTGCGGATCGCGTGCATCGAGGAGATCGCGATGCGGATGGGCTTCATCGACCCGGCGGCGTGCTACGCGCTGGGCGAGCGGCAGGCGAAGTCGGGTTACGGCGAGTACGTGATGGACGTGGCGAAGTCGTTCGCCGGCTAGGAGGAGCGCGGTGCAGGTCCTGGTGACGGGTGGGGCGGGTTTCATCGGCTCGCACTACGTGCGGTCGCTGCTCGCCGGCGCGTACCCCGCCTACGCCGACGCCGACGTGGTGGTGCTGGACCTGCTCACCTACGCGGGCACGCTCACCAACCTCGCCGAGTGCGCCGCCGACCCGCGGCTGCACTTCGTCCGCGGCGACATCCGCGATCCGGACGTCGTCGCGGAGGTCATGACCGGCACCGACGTCGTGGTGCACTTCGCGGCCGAGTCGCACGTCGACCGCTCGATCGCCGGGGCCGCCGACTTCGTCTCCACGAACGTCGTCGGCACGCAGGTGCTGCTGCAGGCGGCGCTGGAACGCGGGGTCTCGCGGTTCGTGCACGTGTCCACCGACGAGGTGTACGGCTCGATCGACGACGGCGCGTGGCCCGAGAACCACCCCCTCGAACCGAACTCGCCGTACTCGGCGTCGAAGGCCTCGTCGGACCTGCTCGTCCGCTCCTTCCACCGCACGCACGGCCTCCCGGTCTGCATCACCCGCTGCTCGAACAACTACGGGCCGCACCAGTTCCCGGAGAAGGTCATCCCGCTGTTCGTCACCAACCTCCTCGACGGGAAGAAGGTGCCGCTCTACGGTGACGGGCTCAACGTCCGCGACTGGCTGCACGTCGACGACCACTGCCGCGGCATCCAGCTCGTGGCGGAGAAGGGCCGCGACGGCGAGGTCTACAACATCGGCGGCGGCACCGAGCTCACCAACAAGGAGCTGACGATGCGGCTGCTGGCCGCCGTGGGCGCCGACGAGTCGATGATCGAGCCCGTGGCCGACCGGTTGGGCCACGACCGCCGCTACTGCGTGGACTGGACCAAGATCGCCGACGAGCTCGGCTACGCCCCGCGGGTGTCGTTCGACGACGGTCTCGCCGCCACCGTGCGCTGGTACACCGAGCACCGCGGCTGGTGGGAGCCGCTCAAGAAGCGGACGAGCTGACGTACTCCGCGAGCCGCTCGCGCCAGTCCGGCAGCGCCACGCCTGCGGCGGCGGCCCGGGACAGGTCGAGCACGCTGTTGCGCGGGCGGCGGGCCGCGTGCGGCTTGTCGGCGAAGTACTCGGCGGTTGTGGTGTCGGTGACCCGCAGGTCGCCGTGCCCGGCCAGGGCGTACGTGGCCCGGGCGACCTCCGCCCACGACGCCGGCTCGCCCCCGCCCGTCACGTGGTAGCTGCCGTACGGGGCGCCGCTCGCCACGAGGTGCACGATCGCGCACGCGAGGTCGGTGGCGAAGGTCGGGCGCCCGATCTGGTCGGCCACCACGGACGGCTCGACGCCCTTCTCGGCCAGCCGGAGCATCGTGCGCACGAAGTTGTGGCCGTCACCCACCACCCAGCTCGGTCGCACCAGGTAGTGCCGCTCGACGGTCTGCACGGCGAGATCGCCCGCGGCCTTCGACGCGCCGTAGACCGACAGCGGGGCCACCGGTGCGTCCTCGCGGTACGGCAGGGCGGACCGGCCGTCGAACACGTACTCGGTGGACAGGTGCACCAGCGTGGAGCCGGTGCGCCGGCAGACGGCGGCGAGCGCGGCGGGACCGGCGGCGTTGGCCCGCCACGCCGCGATGCGTCCCTCGACGGTCTCGGCGCCGTCCACGTCGGTGAACGCTGCCGCGTTGACCACCGTGTCGTAGGCCGCCCAGTCGATCGTGGCGTTCGCGGCGTCGGCGATGTCGAGGTCGGACCGCCGCAGCGCGGTGACCCTCGGCAGCGCGGCCACGAGCGCCCGCCCCACCTGGCCGCCTGCCCCGAGCACCAGTACCCGCACGTCAGGCCCCCACCGGGGCGACGGCGGCCAGCGGTGGGTGGCCGCGGTCCTTGTCCGAGCGGATCGCCTCGTCCGCTCCGATGGGCCACTCGATGCCCAGCGCCGGGTCGAACGCCTGGATCAGCGTGTACCGCGCGTCCGGCGTCCAGTGTTCGTTCACCAGGTACGAGTACACGACGTCCGGCGTGAGCGTCTGGTACGAGTTGCCGCAGCCGCGCGGCACGAAGATCGCGTTGCCCGGGTGCAGCTCGAACGTCTCCACCCGTCCGAACGACTCCCCCGCCCGCAGGTCCACGATCGCGGCGAACGCCCTGCCGTGCGCCAGCGAGATGAACTTGTCCCACGGTTCGGCGTGGATGCCGCGCGTGACGCCCACCTCGGCGTTGTAGGAGACGTTGCTCTGCACGATCTCGAACGGCGGGAACCCCAGCGCCTCGAGCTTCGCGCGCTGGAACGTCTCCTTGAACCAGCCGCGGCCGTCGTGGTGCAGGACGAGGTCGATGTGCAGCAGGCCGGGGATCGACGTCTCCTCGACTCGCAGTTCGGTCATGCCGAGGGCTCCCCGGAGAGCGTGCGGACCCAGTCGAGGGTGGTGCGCAGCCCGTCGGTCAGACCGGTCGGCGGGGGGAGCGCGAGCTCGGCACGGGCGCGGGTGACGTCGAGGCAGCTGCGCTGGACCTCACCCGGCCGCGCAGGCCGGAACTCGGGCGCGAAGTCGGCCACGCCGGCCGCCGCGGCCACCGCCTCGGCGAGGGTGAGCACGTCCACCTCGGTGCCGGTGCCGACGTTGTAGACCTCGTGCGGGAGGTCCGTCGCGGCGGCGGCCGCCCGGTTGGCGGCGACGATGTCGCCGACGTACACGTAGTCGCGCGTCTGCCTGCCGTCCCCGAAGACGGTGGGTCGCTTCCCCGCGAGCACCCGGTCGCAGAAGATCGCGATGACGCCCGCGTCGCCGCGCGGGTCCTGGCGGGGTCCGTACACGTTTCCGTAGCGCAGGGTCACGACGTCGAGCCCGTGGCTGCGGCGGAACCAGCTGCCGTACCGCTCGACGGTGCGCTTGCCCAGCCCGTACGCCGAGAGCGGGTCGGTGGGCGTCGTCTCCGGGGTCGGGACGACGTCGGTCTCGCCGTAGATCGCCCCGCCGGTGGACGTGTTCACCACCCGCCGCGCACCCGCCGCCAGCGCCGCGGAGAAGACGTTGACCGAACCGAGGACGTTGATCGCGGTGTCGGTGGCCGGGTCGGCCATGGACTTCCGCACGTCGATCTGCGCCGCGAGGTGGAACACCAGTTCGGGCGCGAAGCCGGTGACGGCCCGGTGCACGGCCGCCCCGTCCCGGACGTCGAGCTCCACCAGCTCGGCGACGGGGGAGCCGGCCAGGTTGGCGGCGGAGCCGTGGCTGAGGTCGTCCAGCACGAGGACGTCGGCGCCGTCGGCGACCAGGGAGTCCACGAGGTTGGACCCGATGAACCCGGCCCCGCCGGTCACTACCGCGCGCACGGCGGGATGGTAGCCGCCGGGCCCACCGGAACACACGAACGGCACTCTCGTCCGACAGAGCTGTACGGGCGTGCCGTTCGTGCAAGATTCCCTACTGCTCCATGTGGGGGTGGCCGCGGACGGATGGTGGTCCGGCCGTCACACTGAGGTCGTGACTGCTCCAGAGGGTCGGCCGCGCACCGACGTCCCCGATTACGCCGAACGCCTGAAGAACCTGGAGCAGGCGCGGTGGAAGCAATGGCTGGACGTGCAGGCGCCGTACCGCTGGAACATCCGCCGTCTCGACCTCGGCCGCACCCTCGACGTGGGCTGCGGGCTCGGGCGCAACCTGGCACACCTCGGCGGGGCCGGGGTCGGGGTGGACCACAACGCGGCCTCGGTGGCCGTGGCGCGGGAGCGCGGGCTGCAGGCGTACACGTCCGAGGAGTTCCTCGCCGGCCCGCACGCGCGTGAGGGGGCGTTCGACAGCCTGCTCGCCGCGCACGTCGTCGAGCACATGTCCGAGGAGGACGCCGTCGGGCTGCTCTCCACCTACCTGCCGTTCGTGCGCAAGGATGGCAAGGTCGTGCTGATCACCCCGCAGGAGCGGGGCTACGCCACTGACGCCACCCACGTCCGGTTCTGCGGGTTCGCCGAGGTCGCGGCCCTGTGCGCCACGCTGGGTCTGACGGTGGCCCGGCAGTACTCGTTCCCGTTCCCGCGCCCGGTGGGGCGCGTGTTCCCGTACAACGAGTTCGTCACCCTCGCCCGGATCTGACGGAGCGGCGCGCACTACCGTAGGCCCGTGATCCCCGCCCGCCGGCTCGGCACCGCGGCACATCTCGCCGCGGGGCTCGGGGTGCTCGGTGCGGCGGGCTACGCGTTCGTCGCGGTGATCGGCCACGTGTTCCACGGCCCGGCCGACGCGGGCGCGCTCACCGCCCTCATCTCGCTGTACATGCTCGTGAACATCATCGGTCCCGGCGTGTTCGCCGCACTCGAGCAGGAGACCAGCCGGTCCGTCAGCGCCGCAGCGGCCCGGGGGGAGCCGCTGCGCCCGGTCGCCCGCCGTGCCGGGGTGCTGGCGCTGTGGTCGTTCGCCGCGCTCGTCGCGGTCGTGCTCGTGGCGTGGCCGCTCGTGCTGGGCCGGGTGCTCGAATGGCGTCCGGGCCTGCTCGCCGCGCTGCTCGTCGCGATCGCGGGCTCCGGGGCCGTGTACTGGGCGCGGGGCCTGCTCGGTGGGCAGCAGCGCTTCACCGCCTACGCGCGCACGCTCTACGTCGAGGGCGCGGTCCGGTTGCTGCCCTGCCTCGCCCTGCTGGCGGCCGCCCTGGAGGAGCCCTCCGCCTACGGCCTGGCGTTCGCCATCGGCTCGGCGGTCGCCGCGCTGAGCGTCTGGCCGGCGCTCAACCTGCCGCCTGCGGGCGTCGGCCCCACCCCCGACGGCATGGGCCGCTCGCTGCTGTACCTCGCCGGGGCCATCGCGCTCAGCCAGCTGCTGGCGAACCTCGCCCCGGTCGTCGTCACCTACCGGTCCCCCGAGGACCTGGTGGCTGCGGCCGTCTTCGGCTCGACGTTCGTGCTCGCCCGCGTGCCGCTGTTCCTGTTCGCGCCGGTGCAGGCGGTGCTCCTGCCGCAGGTCACGAGGGCCGCCACGATGGGCCGTCGCGACGAGCTGACCCGTCGGCTGTGGCAGGTGCTCGGGCTGGTGACCGGACTCGGCGCGCTCGGGGTGGCCGGGTGCGTGTGGCTCGGCCCGTGGGCCGCCGAGCGGCTGTTCAACACCGCCTACCGGCCGTCGGTGGGAACCCTCGCCCTGCTCGGCACGGCCACGCTGGTGATGATGCTGGCGCTCGTCGTGCAGCCCACGCTGATCGCGCTCGCGCGTCAACGTACGGTCACGATCGGGTGGATCGCGGGTTCGATCGTGTTCCTCGTGGTACTGGTGGTGGGGCCCGAGCCGATTGCCGCGGCCCTCGTGGCCCAGCTCGTCGGCCCGCTCGTGGTGCTCGTCGTACTGCTGGTCGGAGTGCTCCGCGCGCTGCACGCGCCATCCGCGGGCGTGGGTGCACCCCCCGCCACGGGGCGCCGGTAGGTTGGCGCGGCCATGCCAGGAGAGATCGACCCGGAGGAGACCGGTGTGACCACCGTCGACGGCAGGCGCAACGAGGACGTCTGGGTCGTGATCCCGGTCTTCAACGAGGCGCCGGTGCTCGAGTCCGTCGTGCGGCAGGTCCTGACGGTCTTCCCCAACGTCGTCTGCGTCGATGACGGCAGCGGTGACGGGTCGGCCGAGGCCGTGCTGCGCACCGGCGCCCACCTCGTGCGGCACCCGGTGAACCTCGGCCAGGGCGCCGCCCTGCAGACCGGCCTGACCTACGCCCGCGTGCAGCCCGGCGCGCAGTACTTCGTCACCTACGACGCCGACGGCCAGCACCGGATCGAGGACGCCGCCGCGATGGTCGACCTGGCCCGGTCCGGCGCGGTCGACGTGGTGCTCGGCACCCGGTTCGCCGACCACGCCGAGTCGGTGCCGCTGATCAAGCGGCTCGTGCTGCGTCTCGCGGTGCTGCTCAGCCCGGCGGGCCGCAAGCTGCGCCTCACCGACGCGCACAACGGCCTGCGGGTGCTCACCCGCCCGGTGGCGGACCACCTGCAGATCACCATGAACGGCATGGCGCACGCCTCGGAGATCGTCTCGTACCTCGGGCGCTCGAAGTGGCGGGTGCGGGAGATCCCGGTGTCGATCCGCTACACCGAGTACTCCCGCAGCAAGGGCCAGTCGCTGCTGAACGGGGTCAACATCCTCTTCGACCTGTCCGTCCGCCACCGGGGAGGCTGACCAGCCGTGCTCATCCAGTTCGTCCTCGTGCTCGCGGTCCTGACGATCATGTACGTCTTCGTCCGCAGCTCCCACGCGATCTACGTGCAGGCGAGCAAGCGGATCGCGCTCGTGCTGTTCGCACTGGCGAACGTCTACGCCGTGATGCGGCCGGACGACCTCTCGGTGATCGCGCACTTCCTCGGCGTCGGGCGTGGCACCGACCTCGTGCTCTACGCGCTGGTCGTGGCGTTCATGGCCGGGATGTTCAGCATGTACCAGCGGTTCCGGGTGGTCGACCGGCGCTACACCGAGCTGGCACGCACGGTGGCCATCCGCGAGGCGGAGCTCATCAACAAGGAGCGCGGGCTGCACTCGGCGCAGATCGTCAGCGTGGCCACCGGCGACGGCGACCGCACGTCGGTGGGGGCCGAGGACGGCACTCGGTGACCACCGCCGGGCTCACCGTCGACGTGATGCTGCCCCACTACGGGCGGCTGGACCTGGTGCAGGACACCGTGCGCAGCGTGCTCGCCCAGGACGACCCGAACTGGCGGCTCACGATCATCGACGACACCGGCGAGTCGGCCGACGGCGCGCTCGCCGAGTGGTGCGCGGGCCTGGGCGACGCGCGCGTGCGCTACCAGCTCAACCCCCGCAACCTGGGCATCAACCGCAACTTCCAGCGGTGCGTCGACCTGGTCGAGCACGAGCTCGCCGTGCTCGTCGGCAACGACGACCTCATGCTCCCCGGCTACATCGGCACCGTGCGACGCGCGCACGCGGCACACCCGGACGCCGCGATCATCCAGCCCGGCGTCGAGGTCGTGGGCGCCGACGGCGCGCCCGCGCGCTCGCTCGTCGACCTGGGCAAGCGCTGGGTCTACGCACCGCGGGTCACCGAGGCCACCATCCTCTCCGGGCAGGAGCTCGCGGTGAGCCTGCTGCGGGGCAACTGGCTGTACTTCCCGTCGATCTGCTGGCGCTCCGAGCCGCTGCGGCGCACCGGGTTCCGCGAGGGCGTCGACGTCGTGCAGGACCTCGCCCTCGTGCTCGACCTCGTGCTCGACGGCGAGTCGCTGCTCATCGAGCCCACCACGTGCTTCCGCTACCGGCGCCACGACGCCTCGGTGTCCTCGGCGCACGCCGCCGACGGCAGGCGCTTCGCCGAGGAGCGCACCTTCTTCCTGGAGACCGCCGACCGGATGGCCGCGCGCGGGTGGCCGCGCGCCGCCCGCGCCGCTCGCCGGCACCTGTCGTCGCGGATCAACGCGCTCACCCGGCTGCCGGCCGCAGCCCGGCACGGCGGTCTCGGCGGCGTCCGCACGCTGGCCCGCCACGCCTTCGGCGCGTGACGGTGGCCCACCGGGAACCGGTGGCCCGGCGCGTGGCCACCGTGTCCGCCGAGCCCGCGCAGGCGTCGTGGTGGCTGCGGGTGGCCGTGGCCGTCGGGGTGCCGACGGCCGCGTTCGGTGCCCACGCCCTGCTCTACGGCCGCTGGATCGTCGACGATGCCGGGATCACGTTCGCGTACGCCCGGTCGATCGCGTCCGGGGCGGGTCCGGTCCTGCAGCCGGGGGCCGACCCCGTCGAGGGCTTCTCGAACCCGGCGTGGCTCGGCATCCTGGTGGTCGCTCGCTGGGTCGGGCTGTTCGACCGCGGTGCGTGGTTCGGGGTGCCCGACTACGTGGCGTTCCCGAAGCTCTTGGCGCTGGTGCTGGTCGCAGGCGTGTTCGCCTGCTGCTACGCCGTGGCGTCGGCCATGACCCGCCGCCCCGTGCTGGTGACCGCCGCCGCAGGCCTGGTGACCGCGGCCGTGCCGTCGTTCGTGATCTGGACCGTGTCCGGGCTGGAGAACGCGCTGCTGGCGCTCGCCGCGGCCGGGATCGCGGCCGTCCTGGTCCGTGCGGTCGTCGCCTGCCGCCTGCTCGAGCCGGTAACCGCCGTGTGGTGCGGGCTGCTCGCCGCACTCGCGGCGCTCACCCGCCCGGACGGGCTGGTCTACGCCGGGGCCTTCCCGCTCGCGGTGCTCCTGCTGCTGCACCGCGCCGACCTGGGGCGCGCCGTGCGGGCCGCCGCGCTGAGCCTGCTGGTCTTCGCCGTGCCGACCGGCGCCTACCTGGCCTGGCGGCTCGCGGTGTTCGGGGAGTACCTGCCGAACACCGCGATCGCCAAGGCACAGGGACTGCCCGGCCTCGCCGCCGCCACCCGACCCGGCGAGCTCGTGACCTACGTCGGCTGGCCCGCGGCGCTGCTGGCCGTCGCCGCCCTCGGGGCCGCACTGGCCGGCCGCGACACCCGGCGCCGCGCGCTCGTGGTCCTGCTCGTGCCGCTCGCACTCGCCGTGGTGGCCTTCGGGGTGCTGGCCCCGGACTGGATGGGCCAACTCCGGTTCGCCACGCCGGTGTGGCCGCTGGGGGCGCTCGCGGGGGTGGTCGCCGCCGGGCTGGCCGCGCCCCGGCTCGCGGCGCGCGGCCGGCTCGTCGTCGCCGTGCTCGCGGTGGCGGCAGCGGCCGTCTCCGGGCTGGCATTGGTCGACGGTGCCCGGGCCTTTCGCGCGGCCCCGACCGCTCCGCTCTGCCTGGTGGCCCAGAACACCGGGTGGGCAATCAACTCCTATGCGGAGCTCGTCGACGTCCCCGATCCCGTTCTGGCCGCGCCCGACCTCGGCGGCGCCGCGCTCGTCAGCGATCTGCGACTGGTCGACGTGGTCGGGCTCGCGGACGAACGAATTGCGCGTTTCTGGGCGGCGGGCGACCTGGCCGGCCTGCGTACCCACATCCTCCGCGAGGTGCGCCCCACATTCCTCACGCTCAATCCGGACTGGGCGCGGTTGACGGGGCTCTCCGCCGATCCGCGGCTCGTCGCGGATTACGACAAGATCGCGACGAGCCCGGCGGGTGTCACCGACTGGGTGCGTCGCGATGCGCTCGGGCCGGGGGAGCTCGCCGCGCTTCGCATTCGCTCGGCCGAGGCGGTCGTGGCCGACGAGGATGCCCGCCGATCGCCGCGGGCATCCTGCGGGGACGTGCTCGCCCCGTAGGGGCGGATGTCGCGCCCAGCCCATGATCGCGGGGACTCGTGGCCCGCGATCGGGTTCAGCTCCGGGGCGGCCAGTCGCCCCGGAGCAGCGCCCCCGGATCGGGGGCGCACCCGCCCGGCCCGCTGTACTCCGGGCACGTCCCGTCCGGCTCCCGCACGTGCTGCGCCACGTAGGCGAGCAGGCCGACCGAGCCGTCGTTGCGCGGCAGGTACCGGTCGGCCGTGGCCGACCCCATCGAGAGGGCGAGCAGCAGCGCGGCGCACAGGGCGCCGACGGTCGCCATCGCGTTCCGCGGGACGTGCCCGTTGCCGGTGGCGGTGCGGGCGCGCCACGCGTCGTGCAGCCGCCTGCCGCCGTACCGCCCCGCGAGCACGACGAGCAGCAGCAGGCAGAAGAGGATCTCGGCGCTGGTGCGGGGGTAGAGCTGCACGGTCTGCGTCTCGTACATCTGCGAGGCGATCGCGAGCCGCAGCACCCACGCACCTGCCAGCAGGGTGCCCGCGGTGAGCACCGCGGTCCGCCGCCCGGCCAGCGCGACGGCCACGCCGAGGCCGACCACCAGCAGCGCCGTGAACACGCCGACGCCGGCGAGCTCGCCCGGTGGCGGCCACGGGCCGACGTTCCCGGGCAGGTCGTTGCGCCACATCGCGATGTAGGCCGGTTCGACGGCGGTGTCGAAGTAGAAGTAGCGGTCCTGCACCGTGCCCGCGGCGGCGATCAGGCCGAACAGGTGCGGCCACGCCACGGCGAGCAGGCCGGCCACCGCCGTCCCCAGCGCCGCGAGGCCGCGCACCGGGGCGCGCCACGGGAACCGGACGAGGACGGCGACCAGCGCGCCCGGCGCCGACCAGAGGAACCAGCCGGAGTACACGCTGAACAGCACCCCGAGGGCCACGCCGGTCGCGGCGCCCGCGAGCGCGAGGCGGGTCCACGTCAGCGAGCCGGCCCGGCGGAGCACCCGCAGGAACGCGACCAGCAGCGGCACCAGCGCGACCAGCACCACCGTGGTGTACGGCTTGTACGGCTCCAGCAGCGGCATCGCCGCGACCAGCGCCACCGCGAGCGCCCACACCGGCGTCAGCACCAGTCGCCACGACAGGTAGGCCAGCGGCCCGAACAGCGCGGTGCCCAGCACCTGCGACGTGCGCAGCGCGCCTGCCGTCGAGTCGCCGGTGAGCTCCGCCCAGCGCGCGATCAGGTGCAGCGCCACGGGCGGGTAGTCGGCGGGCACCGGGCGGCCGGCGAGGATGTCGTCCGCCCACCGGATGAGCTGGCCGGAGTCACCCCAGTTGGCGAAGAGCGCCCACGTCGTACCGTGCAGTGCCAGCACGATCCCGCCCGCGACGAGCCCGGTGGCGAGCCCGGCGACGGCGGCGCACGCGATCCGCCCGACCACCGCGAACACCCGCGGGTGGCGCGCCGTCGCGACGCAGGCCACGAGCACGGCGAGGCCGAGCAGGACGAACCGCAGGTCGAGCGCGGCGAGCCCGCTCACCTGGCCGACCCGGTCCAGCGGGTCGACGGCCACCGACCGGCTCAGCTGCACCGAGCCGAGTGCGGCGCCCACGCAGGCGGCGACCTCGCCCGCGGCGACCACGAGCCGCGCGCGGGGGCCCGGCGCGTCGGCGGCCGGGGCGGCGGCCGGAAGGGAAGGCCCGTCCGTCCCCGCTTCCGTCCGCGCAGACACGGCCGCAAGGTTATTCCCTACGACGGCCGTGCCTTGATCCGGTAGATGACGGCGTCCCTGTTCCGGTACACCGTCTGGAGCCAGGGGGCGTCCTCCAGCCCGAGCAGGCCGGGGGCACGGCGCCAGTCGGTGCGGACGAAGCCCCGGCCGAGCATCACGTACGAGACGTCGAGCCGGGCGACGGCCGCGCGCACCGAGCGGTCCACCGGATAGCGGTTGAATCGCGTGTTCAGCAGCTGCGCGTCGGGCCCGATGCCGGAGAAGTTGTAGAAGCCCGCCACCGGGTGCACGCCGGCGATCGCGTACATCCACACCGAGCCGTCGCCGCGGTCGTTCATGACGCGCTGGTCGGGCGGTACCAGCGTCGCGAGCACGCGCATCGCGTCGACCTCCAGCGACGACACGACGGGCCCGTCCGGGGCGGACAGGCGCATCCGCGCCACGTTGCGACCCAGGTACAGGTCGTCGCTCGCCACGACGAACAGCGTCAGGACCATGCCGGCCGCCACGACCGACGCCGCGGTGCGGGCCAGGCCGGGTGGGCCGGCGTCGACCTTCTCGGCGAGCGCGCTGAGACCGGCCGCGGCGTCGCGCTGGAGCTCGGCGAGGCCGTGGCCGGCCAGCACGGCGATGGGCACGACGCACAACCCGATGAGCCGCCACTGGTCGTTCCACCAGGGCCGGGTGATCGTGTTGACCCACGGCTCGTCCGACGACGCGGCGAGCACGAACATCGTGCCGAAGATGAACCCCGAGGCGAAGATCCAGCGCAGGGCGCCCAGCCGCCGGACCGCCGCGATGCCGATCGCGGCGACGAGCACCAGCCACCACTGCGGGCGGAGGCCGTCGTGGGCGAGCCCGAGCAGTTCGCCGAGGGCCTCCGACTGCGTCAGCTCCGCGGGCCAGTCGTACACCGGCTCGCCGGACACGCTGCCCAGCGAGCCGAGCAGCTGGGGCAGCGCGAGCAACGCGGCGATCGCGCCCGCGGCGAGCACGAGGAGCGGCTCGCGGAGCAGCAGGCGGGGCCTGGCCGCCCAGCGCTGCACCATCGCGGGCATGACGAACACGGCCGCGGTGAACAGGGTGGCGGGGTTGAGCGCGATCATGCCGAGCAGACCCAGCCCGAACAGGAGCGCGCGGCCGATCTGCTGCAGACCACGGGAGTCGAGGACGTCCACCAGCAGCACGGCCGCCAGCGGCATGAGCACCGCGCCGGTGACGAACGGGAGCAGCGGCCCGCGCCACAGCATGTCGTAGAACGAGGTGAAGGCGACGCTGCAGCCCGCCGCGGCCACGGCGAGCACGGCGCGGCCGCCGAACCGGTGCACCAGCGCGACGATGGTCAGCGCGCCCATCCCGGGCAGCAGCACGGTGTGCGCGTTGAGCACGGTGGGGACGTCCGCCCCCGTGATCCGCAGCACCACCGCCGCCAGCAGGTGGTAGGCGTTGGGGTAGAAGACTTCGACGTCGTCCTCGTACCAGTTGACCTTCGCCATCCCCACGAGGCTGCTGTCGCCCGTGTCGGCGATCCACCGGATGCCGTTGGCGTGGAACGCGGCGTCCCAGTCCTGCGGGATGGCGGACAGGTGCCCCACGCCCGCCCAGATCACGGTGCCGCCGAGGACGACGATCGCGCCCAGTGCCACGGCCACGCCGACGTGCGTCCAGAGGTCCCACACCGCCGGCCCGGTGCGGTCCGCGGCGCCGTACCGCTGCAGGATGGCGAAGCGCGCGAGCACCGCGAGTGCGCAGAGCACGACGAAGAGCAGCCCGGCGCTCGTCGGCGACCACCCGATGCCCAGCGCGGCGAAGAGCGGCCCGAACAGCCCGGCCGTGGCGTAGGTGAGCAGCGGGGCGCCTGCGGCGAGCGTCCAGCCGCGCAGCCCGGCGAGCCCGCCGAGCACCAGGCCCGGAACCCACAGTGTGAGCACGTACAGCGCCACCACCTGCGCGCCCGCACCCACCTGCTGAACCCCCGGATCCCTGCGTCGCCGGAACACGGCGACCGGCGCGAACCTACACGCCGGTGGATGGCGTCGGAGGTGATGCCAGGGTCGGGGCGTGGCGGGTCGCCCACTACCCTCGGTGGGCGTGACCTACGCGGGATACGACCTCGTCGTCGTCGGCTCCGGCTTCTTCGGCCTCACCGTGGCCGAACGGGCCGCCGCCGAGCTGGGCAAGCGGGTGCTCGTGCTCGAACGGCGCTCGCACATCGGCGGCAACGCCTACTCCGAGGTCGAACCGGAGACGGGCATCGAGATCCACCGGTACGGCGCCCACCTGTTCCACACCTCGAACGAGCGCGTGTGGGAGTACGTCAACCGCTTCACGAGGTTCACCGGCTACCAGCACCGGGTCTTCGCCCGTGCGGGTGACCAGGTCTACGCGTTCCCGATGAACCTGGCCCTGATCAACCAGTTCTTCGGTCGCAGCCACACGCCGGACGAGGCACGGGCCCTGATCGCCGAGCAGTCGGCCGAGTTCGACACCGGGGACGCCAAGAACCTCGAGGAGAAGGCGATCTCGCTGGTCGGCCGCCCCCTCTACGAGGCGTTCATCAAGGGCTACACGATCAAGCAGTGGCAGACCGAGCCCACGAAGCTCGACCCGTCGATCATCACGCGGCTGCCGGTCCGGTACACGTTCGACAACCGGTACTTCAACGACACGTACGAGGGGCTCCCGGTCGACGGGTACACGGCGTGGCTGGAGAAGATGGCCGACCACCCGAACATCGATGTGCGGCTCGACGTGGACTACTTCGAGGTGCGCGACGAAATCCCGCCGGGCACCCCCACCGTCTACACCGGCCCCCTCGACCGCTATTTCGACTTCTCCGAAGGCGAGCTGGGCTGGCGCACGCTCGACTTCGAGCAGGAAGTGGTCGAGACGGGCGACTTCCAGGGCACCCCGGTGGTGAACTACAACGATGCCGAGGTGCCGTACACGCGCATCCTCGAGTTCCGCCACTTCCACCCGGAGCGGGACTACCAGACGGACAAGACGGTGATCGTGCGCGAGTACTCGCGCTTCGCCGAGTCGGGCGACGAGCCCTACTACCCGATCAACACACCAGACAACCGGACGAAGCTGCAGCGCTACCGCGACCTCGCCCGCAAGGAGACCGCCAACGCGAACGTCCTGTTCGGCGGCCGGCTGGGCACGTACAAGTACCTCGACATGCACATGGCCATCGGCTCGGCCCTGACGATGTTCGAGAACCGGCTGCGGCCCTACTTCAGCGAGGGCAAGGCGCTGTCGGGCACCGAGTCGGAGGACTGAGAATCAGCGACCCCGATAGCCCTGCCGCCCTTCCCATGTGCGTTTCATGTCGTGTCGGGCGCGGCGATCCTCGGCGCTCCGGCGCCCGACGAAGAATCCGAACACGCATCCGATACCGATCAGTAGAAGCACTTCCACGCCATTACCCTCCTCGTTTACCGGAGGAGTGCTCGCTCGGTTGATCTCGGGCGTTACCGGGTGACCTGCGCGAGTCCGCTCGCGGGCGGCGCGGCACCCAGCGCGCCATGCCTCCGGCGCCCAGCGCCGCGAGCGCGCCGAGCGCGATGGAGCCCAGCCCCAGCGTGGCCACGGCGGTGACGGCGGCGAGCACCAGCGGGCCGGCGAGGGCACCGGTGTCGTGGCAGAGGCGGAACGCGCCCAGGAACTCCGCACGCCCCTCCTCCGGCGCGGAGTCGGCGCCCAGGGTCATGATCAGGCCGTTGCTCAGCCCGTTCGCGACTCCCATCAGCACGGCCACCGCGCCGAGCGCGACCACGCTCCCCGTGAGCGGCAGGGCCACGTGCGCGGCGGCGAACGTCACCAGCGAGCCGACGGCGACGGGCCGGCGGCCCCGCAGGTCCATCCACCGTCCCGCCGGGTACGACAGCGCGACGTCGACGGCCGCGCCGACGCCGAAGAGCAGGCTTGTGGTGGTGGCGTCGAGGCCGATGTGGTCGGCCCACAGCGGCAGTACCGCCGTCCGGGACGCCCGCGAGGCGCCCATGACGAGGGCGCTCGTACCGAGCGTGCTCAGCACCCGCCGGTGCGCGACCAGCACGGCGAGGAGGCTCTGCGCCGGTCGGCCGCCACCCCGGTCGGACTCGACAGCGGGCATACCGGCCATCAGCGCGCCCGCGATGATCACGGCCACCAGCTCCACGAGGAACCCGCCCCGGGGTCCGAGCAGGTACACGACACCGGCCCCGAGGAAGGGGCCGACGAGGGTGCCCACCCGGCTCAGCCCGGCCATCGCCGACAGCGCCCGCGCCCGGAGCGCGACCGGCACGGTCTCGATGATGTAGGCCTGGCGGGCCAGCGCCCACACCGCGGTCGCGACGCCGTACATCCCGACGCCGATCGCGAGCACCACCGGCGTCCAGGACAGCAGGCAGAGCGCCGTCCCCACGGCCCCGACCCCGCTCCCGAGCAGCACGGCGGCCCGCTCGCCGATGCGGGTGACGATCCGCCCCGCCGGGAGGTCGCCGAGCACCATGCCGAGCCCGAGGAGCGCCACGATGAGACCGGCGCCGCCCGCCGACGCCCCGAGCTCCCTGGCCTGCAACGCCACCACCGGCACCGCGGCGCCCTGGCCGACGCCGAACACCGCGGCGGGCAGGAACACGGGGATGGCGAGCCGACGAAGGGTCCCGGCCTCGGACGTCACTCGGGTCCTCCCGCCGCCGCGAAGTTGCTTGCCGAGAAGCAAGCTACCGCACCCGGCGGCCGCCGCGGTGCGCGTCGCGAGCCCGTGCACGGCCAGGTGGGACGCCATGACCTGCCCCGCACCGCGCGGCGCGCCCCGCCGGCGAGCGGCGGGACGCAGCGTCGCTACCCTCGGGCGCTGAGTAACGCACGGATGATGTGCCCGGCCCTCGACGACACAGGACCCATCCTCGATGACGATTTCCGAGACGCCGTCCCGCCCGAAGCCGACGCGCCGCCGCGGTGGCACGCCGCCCGCTCCGGACGGCCACCTGCTGCAGCGGGTGATCCTGCCGCGCACGGGCGACCCGATGAGCGTCCGCTCGCTCTACGTCGACGAGCGCACGGGGATCCGGCTCTCCGCGGTGCCCGATGTGGCAGGTGGGCCCGAGCCGAAGAAGGTCAGCCTCGCGGGCTCGGCGGTCACCGCCCGCAGGCTGCGCGCCACGTCCCGGACGTCGGCGGTGGTGCCGGAGCAGAGCGAGGTCTCCTTCGCCGCGTACTTCAACGCGTTCGCGGCCGGGTACTGGCGGCGCTGGAGCCGGCTCACCGAGGTGCACCTGAAGCTGTCCCTGCAGGGGGCCGGCCGGGTGGACGTCTACCGCACCAAGTCCGACGGCTCCACCATCTTCGAGCGCGGCGTCGTGGTGACCGGCCGCCAGGAGCTCGACGTGCCGCTCGACCTGCGACCGTTCGAGGACGGTGGGTGGTACTGGTTCGACCTCACCACGGACGAGGGCGAACTCGTCCTGCACGCGGGCGGCTGGTACGCCGCCGACGAGCCGTCGGGCCGGGCCGCGGTGGCGGTGGGTACGCCCACGTTCAACCGCCCCGCCGACTGCGTGGCGACGCTCACCGCGCTCGGCGAGGACCCGCTCGTGCGCGAGGCGATCACCGCGGTGATCGTGCCGGACCAGGGCACCAAGAAGGTGCGTGACGAGCCGGGCTTCGAGCAGGCCGCCGCGGCGCTCGGGGACAAGCTGAAGATCATCGACCAGCCCAACCTCGGCGGGTCGGGTGGCTACGCGCGGATCATGTACGAGGCGCTCGAGCACACCGACTGCGAGCAGATCCTCTACATGGACGACGACATCCTGCTCGAGCCGGACTCGGTGCTGCGGGCCGTCGCCTTCTCCCGCTACTCCCGCTCACCGATGCTCGTCGGCGGGCAGATGCTGTCGCTGCAGGCCCGCTCGCAGCTCTCGACGATGGGCGAGGTCGTCGACCGGGGCACGTTCCTGTGGCGCAACGCGCCCGGCACCGAGCCGCACCACGACCTGGCCGCCGGGCCGCTGCGCCAGACGCCGTGGCTGCACCGGCGCATCGACGTGGACTACAACGCCTGGTGGACCTGCCTGATCCCGCGCGTCGTCGCCGAGGACGTCGGCATGCCGCTTCCGCTGTTCATCAAGTGGGACGACGCCGAGTACGGGCTGCGCGCCCGCGCGAAGGGCTACCGCACGGCCACCGTGCCGGGCATCGGGATCTGGCACATGTCGTTCCTGGAGAAGGACGACACGAGCGACTGGCAGGCCTACTTCCACTACCGCAACCGGCTCGTCGCGGCCGCGCTGCACGGTCCCGACAACCCCACGGCGCTGCTGCGGGACACGCTCAAGCGGACGGTGCGGCACCTGCTGCTCCTGGAGTACTCGGCGGTCGCGCTGCAGCAGATGGCCCTGCGCGACTTCCTCGCGGGCCCCGATCACCTGTTCCCGAAGCTGCCCACGGTGCTCGGCGAGATCCGGGAGAAGCGCGCCCAGTTCGACGACGGCCGGCCGCTGGACTCGGCCACCCAGGTGCCGCTCTCCGAGCTCGACGCGCTGTCGGCCCAGGTGTTCCCGGAGCCGCCGGCCGGCAAGATCGGGGCGGTGAAGGGGCTGGCGCGGGGCGTGCTGCACAACCTGCGTGCACCCGACCCCGTCCACCAGGCCGTGCCGCAGCGCAACGTCCCGGCGCGGCACGCGCAGTGGTTCGTGCTGTCGCGGCTCGACTCCGCCACCGTCGCCACCCCGGACGGGCGTGGGGTCACGTTCCGCCGTCGCGACCCGGCCCTGTTCCGGACCATGCTCAAGCACGCGGTGTCGGAGTACCGGCACATCGCGAAGGCGTGGCCCGACCTGCAGCGCCGCTACCGGGCCGCGCTGCCGGAGCTCACCAGCCGGGAGGCGTGGGCCCGCGAGGTGTTCGACCGGGAGAACTGACCCGTGGGCGGATGCGAGTGATCGAGCACTCGCATCCGCCCACGGGTGGGCGAAGCCCCGTCGTCAGTTCTCGACCCCGTAGAGCCGTTCCCAGTTCTCGCGGCTGGAGTGCCGCGGGAGCTCCGTGCGGTAGCGGGCGGCCACGGCGGGGGCCTCGCGCACGAAACGGCGCAGGAGGAGGGCACTCCGGCGGGCGAGCTGGAACGCCACCTGCTTGTCCCGGTTGCGCACGCGGAAGCCCTGCTCGGACATGTCGGTGACGATCGCGCGCTCGAACAGGGAGACGTGCCACCAGTGCGCGTCGCCTGCGGGCACGGAGCCGGTGCGGTACGCCGAGCGGCCCCCGATCTGGTAGGCGACCCGCTTCAGGAAGGTGAGCGTCTCCGAGCCGGGCTCGTTGGCCGCGCGGATCACCGGCCGGTCGTGGAACTCACCACCCGCCTCGGACATCGGGTGCATCACGGTCTCCGGGTAGGCCTTGCGGATCTCGCGGACCCTCGCGAGGGCGCTCGCCGAGCCGTCCCTCAGGACGTCCGGGCCCTCCAGGAAGTCCTCGACGGCCTGCAGCAGCGTGGCCGTCATGCCGTACTGCATGGCCACCAGCTGGTGCGCGATCAGCTCGGCGAGCCGCTTCGTGATCCGGCGGATCGAGAAGCCGGAGTGCAGCGCGGCCATGATCAGGCCGTTGCGGACGGTGAAGTACCGCTGCCACTCGTCGCCGTCCTTCCACCCGAAGTCGGCGTGCCACACGCCCGCGCCGGGGAGGGAGACGGTGGGGAAGCCCTGGGCGCGCGCCCGGTAGCCGTACTCGATGTCGTCCCACTGCAGGAAGAGCGGGAGCGGGTAGCCGACCTCACGGATCACCGCGGCCGGGATCAGGCAGGACCACCAGCCGTTGTACTCGGTGTCGACCCGGCGCTCCTGGTTGATCGGCAGCTGCCGCTCGTCCACGCCGAGCAGGTAGGCCTCGCGCAGGGCCCCGGGCACCTTCAGCCCCATCAGGAGCTGTTCGGGGTCGGCGTACTCGGCCGAGATGTGCAGGTGGCCGGGGTGCAGCAGGTTGAGCATCTGGGCGCCGACGATCATCGGGTGCCGCGTGGCGGCCGAGAACGACGTGAGCCGGATGAGGAGCTCCGGCTCGAGGAGCACGTCGTCGTCCATGAGCAGGACGTCCGCGTGCCGGTCGGGCGCGCCCTCCGTGGAGTGGAGCATGCCCCGGGCGAAACCACCCGCACCGCCGAGGTTCGGCTGGCGGACGTACCTCAGGCGCTCGCCGAGCGCCGCGGCGATCTCGCCGAACCGCTCGCGGGACTCGAGCGGGTCGCTGCCCTGGTCGGCGACGTGCACCGTGCGGATGCGCTCGAGCGCCTCGGGGTCGCGGGCGAGGGCCTGGAGGGTGTTGAGGCAGTCGTCGACCCGGTTGTGGGTGGTGATGGCGATGTCCGTGGGCGGTACCGGTCGGGCGCCGGTCACCGTCCAGCGCACGTCGGAGACGGTGAGCTCGCCGGTCTCGGTGGCGATCTCGATCCACATGCCGCCGCCGTCGACGAACCGGTCGACGGGGCCGACGAGGCGCACCGGGGTGGCCTCGCCCTGCTGCACGTCCACGGCCGCGACGATCCGCCACACCTTGTTGGTGTCCGACGCCATCAGCCGCAGCCGGCCGGTGCCGGTGGCCACGGCCGACACCTCGACCTCGCCGATGTCGGTCCAGCGCTGCCAGTAGGTGGCGTGGAACCGCCCGAAGTAGGTGTTGGTGCTCACGCGTGAGCCGGGGGCGAGCACCACCCGGTCCCGCTCGCGGCGAGCGGTGCCCCGCTCGACCACCGAGTAGAGGTCCTCCGGTACGAGGGCGGACGGCCCGAAGAACAGCCCGCGCTGCGCGAGCAGGCGGGCCGGGGCCCGGTCGGCCGGCGGCTCCGGGTGCTCCTCGGTCGCGGGCGTGACCGCCCGATCCGTGCTGTCCGATGTGCGAAGCATGCGCGCGGCCGTCCTCCGGTCGTCTGGTGCCCTTTCCCGGGCCATTGTGGTGGCCGGGTGGTGCGGGCCGTGGTCCGGGGGGTTACCCGACGGGGTCGATTCCCGGCACGCGCGGGTGACCGATCCGTTGCCATCCGCTCACCGTGCGCCGATCGACGACCGGCTCCGGGCGCGCGAGCGGGGCGGTCGGTACCCAACGGTAGAGCTGCCCCGCGTCCCGGAGCGGATCTCCGGCGAGGTAGGTGGGCATCCGCCGTTCGGTGACCAGCAGCCGGGGTGCGACGAAGGGGCCACCGTATTCGGGCTGGTACGAGATGTGCGTTTCGGTGTCGTCCAAGGGCGGGCCCACACGCCACTGCGGGAGCGGTGCGGTGCCCAGCCACAGGGGTTCCGGGGTGAGGCAGGGGAACAGGAACGCCACCGGCCAGTCGAGGAGCGCGCTGCTGCCCGGCGGCAGCAGCTCCGTCATCGGGGTCAACCGCGGCGCCCGCGGCAGCGTCGCCAGCGCCCGGCCGGCGTCCGGCGCGTCGACGGCCAGCCGCACCGTCTCCGCGCCGGGGGGAGCGAGCTCCCGGACGTCGTCCAGGGGCAGCCTGGGCGTGATGCGCCTGCGTTCCCGCACGCCGGCCGCGTCGCCGAACTCGAGGAACAGCCCGTCACCGGGCTGCAGCGTCCCGGACGTCGTGACGACCACGGGGAGGGCCTGGGTCCGCTGCCGCGGGTCGAGCGTGAACCACGGCGTGGCGGACCGGCCGGCCACCGCAACGCCGGGGACGAGGCGACCGCCGACGTCGACCGGCAGCGTGCCGGCCGCCGAGCCCCCGGCGACGGGCAGCACCCCGGCCGCGGGATCCGGCTCCACCGACAGCCGCTCCTGCAAGCCGCACGGCCGGCCGCCGAGGGTGGAGACGGTGTCCGAGGCGAGGGTGTAGCTGTCGCGGTGCGTCACCGCCACCCGCACGACGGTGAGCACCTGCAGCGCAAGCACCGCCACCAGCACGACGGCGAAGACGGGTGCGGGAGCCGGCAGCAGGCGGGGCAGTGGGCTCTCCGGCACGCCGCCCGACCGTTGCCACGCCCACCGCGCGAGCAGGACGGTGACGACCCCACCGCCTGCCACCAGCACGATCGTCGCCACCGGGATGTCCGCGACCCGAGGAGCGAGCGTGCTGAACGTGGGGGTGAACCACGCGCCCTGGTAGGGCCAGAGGTTGTAGCCGGCCACCACGATCGCGGCGACGACGGTCGTGACCCCCAGCCCCGCGACGAACGCGCGCGGGCGGGACCGGAGCGGCGCCGCCGACCACGCCGCCGCCCCGAGCACGAGAACGGCGGCGCCGTAGCCGGCGAGGTCGCCGAAGTGCTGGGTCCACTTCGTCGGTGCGAAGGTCAACGTCGCCAAGCTGAGCAGCAGCCCCACGACGAGCCGCCGGGCCGGCCCCGCTGCGATCCCGGTGTTCGTTCGCCGCAGCGACCACAGCACGCCGGCCGCGGCGAGCAGCGTGCCCAGCACCGCCGCCCGCCGGCCGATCGCGCCCTGGAACGTCCACTCGAGCAGGCGCCGGTACCGATCGGGTTCCTCGAACCACGGCTGGCCACCGCCGACTGCGGTGCGCACCCGGACCGACTCCAGCATCGCGGCGAGGCTCTGGTCGGGGACCATCAGGAACACCGCCGACGCCGGGGCGGCCACCAGCACGGCCAGCAGCGGCAGCGGGTGCAGGTCCCGCCGGGCGCGCAGCAGGGCCAGCAGCGGGCGGGCGGCGGCGAGGAACGGGGTGAACGCGAGCAGGCCGCCCGGCGTCAGCGCGGTCGTGGCCCCCGCGAGCACGAGCCCGACGGCGAGCGGCAGAACGCGCGTCGTCGCCACCGTCCGCTCGACCGCCAGGAAGACCGCGAGCGCACCCACGGCGACCCACGGCTCGGGCCGCAGCCCGAGGCCGAACGGGACCCACCAGGTGGCGAACGCCAGCGCGGCGATCCACGGCACCCGGGGTCTTCCCACGAAGCGGCCGAGCCGGGGCAGCACCAGCCGTGAGAGCAGCCACCAGCACAGCAGGCCGAGCACGGTGGACGGCAGCCGCATCCACGGCGTCGACGACGAGACGAGGGACCAGAGGTGGTAGAGGTCGTAGAACCAGCTGAACGGCGCTTCCGGCGCGTTCAGCCATCGGTAGGCGTTGCCCACGAACCCGTTGCTGCCGGTGCTGCGCACGATGCCCGCGATGTAGCCGTCGTCCACCGTGATCGGCCCGATCGCCCACCACACGGCGAGCACGGCGGCCACCACGCCGTCCACGGGCCGGGGCCGCCACCAGTCCGGCGGGAGGAGCCGGACCCGCCGCGACCGGTCGATCCTGCCCAGCGCCACCACCATGCCGAGCAGCGCGAGCCCACCGGCCACACCGATCGCGGCCTTCAGCGGGGAGATCGTGGTCTCGAACCGGCTGTCCGTGGTGAGGCGCAGCTCGACGCCCGAGCGCACGTCGGAGAAGGCGCCCGCGACGTCGGGGCGCACGTCGCCCTCCCGCACGAGCGCCGGCACGCCGTCGACGAGCACCGATGTGCTGCCCGGGTCGGAGACGACCGACAGGGTGCAGTCCCCGCCCGGCAGCCCCACGGCGCCGAGGTCGATGCCGGCGCTCTCGACCCGCACCGCGCCGTCGGAGGCGGCGATCCGCAGCCCCTGCAGGGGCTGGGCGGCCGCGTCGGCGCGCACGGGCACCGTGGACAGCAGCACCTGGCCGGGTGGCGCCTCCCGTGCGGTCGTGCAGCTCGTCTGCGCGGTGAGCTCGACGGGTTGGTAGGGCAGCAGCGGGATGGCGGCCGCGCCGTCGGCCGCCGTCCAGGAGTACGTGGCCTCGGGCTGCTCGACCGGGGCGAGGGGGAACGCGAGGGCCGCGAGCACGGTGAGCAGGCCGAACAGGCCGGCGGCCCGGCGGGGGTCGCGCGCAGCTCGGGCGGGTGTGTCGGCGCCGCCGTCGCGGTGCGGGTCCCGCGGGCTGTCCGGCCCGGACGGGGAAGCCGACCGAGCAGGCGATAGCACCCCGGCAGCCTAAGTGTCCGCGGCAACACGTCCGGGTGAGGGCCGCGCGAGGGATGATCGGGGCATGACGCTCCCACTCGGCCCTGACGAGCTGCTGACCACCACCCGCTCCGTGCGCAAGCGCCTCGACCTCGACCGTCCGGTGCCGATCGAGCTGGTCCGCGAGTGCCTGGAGGTGGCGCTGCAGGCACCGACCGGGAGCAACGCGCAGACGTGGCACTGGGTCGTCGTCACGGACGCGGACCGGCGCCGCGCCATCGGCGACTACTACAAGCGGTCGTACGACAGTTACAGCGAGCAGCGGGCCGCGCGGAACGCGAAGCTCTCGGCCGAGCGGCAGGCCGTCGGGGCGCGGGTGGCGACCTCGGCCGACCACCTCGCGGAGCGGATGGGCGACGTGCCCGTGCTCGTGCTCGCGTGCATCACGGCCGGGGCCGACCTGCCGGCCGGCAACCAGGCGGGCTTGTGGGGATCGCTGCTCCCGGCGGCCTGGAGCTACCAGCTGGCCGCCCGCGCCCGCGGGCTGGGCTCCGCATGGACGACCCTGCACCTCGCCTACGAGCGGGAGATCGCGGAGCTGCTCGGGATCCCGGGGGACGTGCGGCAGGGCGTGCTGCTGCCCACCGCGTACTACACCGGCGAGACGTTCCGGCCGGCGCCGCGCGAGCCCCTGGACACCGTGCTGCACCTCGACGCCTGGTAGCAGGCCGTGCCCGCAGCCGGGCGAGAGGCGCGCCGGGCACCCGCGATTCTCCACTCGAACGGGTGATGAGGGCAGGAACGCTCCGTGAGGCCAGCGGCCAAGCCGGTACGTTCCGGGTGTCACTCGCACCGCTGGTCAGCCAGGCTTCGTTTTCCCGAGCGTGACGAGCACGCGCCCCACGGCCACCCCATCCGGTACTCCAGCGGCGTCCTCCGGTGAATTCCGGGGCCTGACGGGCCTGCGTGCGGTCGCAGCGGTGTGGGTGGTGTTGTTCCACTTCCACTTCACCCCGCTCCCGGGGGTGGCCGAGGTGGTCGGCGCACTGGGGCCGCTGATCACCTCGGGCGCCCTCGGCGTGGACCTGTTCTTCGTGCTGAGCGGGTTCGTGATCGCCCACACCTACCTCGACAGGCTCGGTCCCGCCCTGCGGGTCAGGGCCACCGCCCGGTTCCTGTGGGCGCGCGCGGTCCGGTTGTGGCCCGTGTACCTGCTGGTGCTGCACGTGTTCGGGGCGTGGCTGATCGTGCGCGCGACGATGGCCACCGACGGGGCGATCGCGTTCCAGCCCGTGCAGCCCGTGCTCGACGTCGGGCAGTACCTGCAGCAGCTCGTACTGGTGCAGCTCTGGGACGACGCCTACTTCGACGGTGCCTCGTGGGTGGGCTCCACCTGGTCGACGAGCGCCGAGTGGCTCGCCTACCTGCTCTTCCCGGCGGCCGCGCTCGTGCTGCACCGGATGCGCACGCTGCCCGTCGTGGTGCTCGCGTGCGGCTCGTTGCTGTTGATGCTCCCGATGACGTGGGCGTACCTCGCCACGGGCAGCCCGTACTTCCCGTGGAGCTGGCTCGTGCGCATCCTGTGCGGCTTCGGGGCGGGCGCGCTGGCGTACCTGGTCGTCCGCAGGTTGCGCTGGACGTCGGCGGCCCGGCAGGTCGCGTCGGCCGCCGCGGTCGTGCTGCCGGTCGTGATCGTCGTGGGCCTGCTGCTCGGGGAGCTCGCGGGGCCCGGCCGCGGCGGCGCCGTGATCCTCCTGTTCCCCGTGCTCGTCGCCGCCCTCGCGGTGGCCGACCGCGGCCCGGCGATGCTGCTGTCCACCCGTGCACTCGGCTACGGCGGGCGGCTGTCCTACGGCCTCTACCTCGTGCACATCCCGCTCTTCGAGGTGTACTGGTTCGCGCTGGAGCGTTCGCACTGGCTGGCGCCGCAGACCGTGCAGGCCCACGTCGTCGGCGTGGCCGTGCTGCTGTCCTCCGCGGGGGTCGCGGCGCTGACCTACCACCTCGTCGAGGAGCCGAGCCGAACCCGGCTGCGGGCGCTCGCCCCGGCCGTCGAGCGGCTGCCGCTGCGCGTCGCGATCGCACTCCGGATCCTGCGGGCCCGCCCGGTCGCCCTGCCGGACGTCGCCGCCTCCTCGGACGGCGCGCTGGCCACCGCCGCCGCCCGGTTCGCCGCCAAGCGGCAGGCCCACGCGCGCGTGGCGGGCTGGTCCGACGAGTCCTCGTCGAAGCCCCGGCACGCCGCGTCGGCGCTGCGCCCCGCGACGCTCGCCGCCGCGCTGGTCGACGCCCAGCACCGGCGGGCGGCGCACCGCAGGGAGATGGACCTCTGGGCCGACTACGAGCGCGCCGAGTACATCCGGGCCGGGTACCTGCACGCCGGCTTCTGACCAGGCGGGGAGCGCGGGGAAATGTCAGCAAAGCCACTTTCACGACGCCAGGCGTCATGAAAGTGGCTTTGCTGACGTCCTCAGTCGGCCGGGCCCGCCGAGAAGACGATCGGCCGGACCTCGATGCCCAGGCCCTCGATCCCGGCGTCGGGGATCAGGGCGGCCAGTTCCAGTGCTCGGTCGCGGGTGGCGCAGTCCACGATGTAGTAGCCCCCCATGAACTCCTTGGACTCGAGGTAGGGGCCGTCGGTCACCACCGGCACGCCGTCGCGCACCCGCACCACGGCGCTCCGGGCCGGTTCGCCCAGGGCGTGGGTCCCGACCATCTCGCCGGAGGCACTGACGGTGTCCATGAAGGCCTGGTGGCCCTCCATGATCTCGGTGCGCTGCTCCTCGGTGAGCGCGTCGAAGGCTGCCGGGTTCAGCTGCATGATGAGCATGTACTTCACGTCGGTTCGCTCCTATCCGGTTGGGCTTGCACGGACAGGTCGGAGCTGCAGCGGGGTCCTCGACACCCTCAGATGGGAAGCCTGCGGAACACCGCGCGCGGAAGGTGCCGCAGAGCGCTCATCACGAACCGCCACGCCCCGGGCGCCCAGATCAGCTCGCGCCGCCTGCGCACCGCGTCGACCGTCAGCGCCGCGACGGCCTCGGGCGTGGTGGCGAGCGGGGCAGGCCGCTTCCCCTCGGTCATCCGGGTGTGCACGAAGCCCGGCCGCACGATGGTGACGGTGACCCCGTGCGGACGCAGCGCCTCGGTGAGGCCGTAGTAGAACGCGTCGAGCCCGGCCTTCGTCGAGCCGTAGACGAAGTTCGAACGGCGGGCGCGCTCGCCCGCCACCGACGAGAACGCCACGATCGACCCGTGCCCCTGCTCGCGCATCCGCTCGGCGAGTGCGACGCCCACCGACACCGCGGCGGTGTAGTTCACCTGGGCGAGGCGCACGGCCTGGGACATGTCGGTCCAGGCCTGTTCGTTGTCGCCGAGCACCCCGAACGCAACGACCGCCACGTCGATGTCTCCGCCGGTGAACGCCTTGCGCACCACGTCGGCATGGGTGTCGAAGGCCTCGGCGTCGAAGGGGACGATCTCCACGGCGCAGCCGCGGGCCTCCAGCCGGGAGCGGGCGGCGTCGAGCCGCTCCGTCGGGCGGGCGGCGAGCACCACGCGCAGCGGCCGGTCGCCCGCGAACGCCTCCACGACCGCGAGGCCGATGTCGGAGGTGCCGCCGAGCAGCAGGATGCTCTGCGGGTTGCCCACGGCGTCGATCATGTGGCTGCGCTCCAGGTGTCGATCACTTCGTCAGCTCCAGTCTGCGGGACATGTCGGAGGCGAAGACCCCCTCGGGGTCGACGGCGTCGCGCACCTTGCGCCACTCGTCGAAGCGCGGGTAGCCGCGCCGGAAGGTCGCCGCGCTCACCCGCGACTCCTTCGCCAGGTAGAACCGCCCGCCCGCGCTGAGCACCAGTGCGTCGAGCTCCTCGCACAGGCGGTGCAGGCCGCGCGCGATCGGGAAGTCGACCGTGATCGTCCATCCCGGCTGCGGGAACGACAGCGGCGCCGGGTTGGCATCCCCGAACCGCTTGAGCACGTTGAGCCCGGACGCGTGCGGCGATGCGGCGATCTTCTCGACGATCCGGCGGAACGTCGCCTCCTCGCCGAACGGCACGAGGAACTGGTACTGCAGGAAGCCGCGCGAGCCGTACACGCGGTTCCAGTCGCCGAACAGGTCGAGCACCTGGTAGAAGGCCGTGATGTTCTGGATCGAGCCACGCTGGCGCTTCGGCGCCTTGCGGTACCACAGCTCGCTGAACGCCCTCAGCGTGTACCGGTTGGCGAGGCCGTTGGGGAACACGTCGGGGAACGACAGCAGCTGCGGCGCGTCGAACTTCAGCGGGTCCCTGCGCAGCTTCGGCGGCAGCTGGTCCACCGTGGCGAGCGAGCCGCGGGTGAGCACCGCCCGGCCCAGCTGCGCGCCGGTCGTGGTGGTGTCGAACCAGGCCGCCGAGTAGCCGTACGTGTCGTCCGAGCCGTCCGTGAGCAGGCCCATCAGCTCGTCCAGGTCGGCCGTGCGGTCGGTGTCCACCACGAAGTAGGCCGACTCGGTGCGGTGCAGCTGCACGGTGGCGCGCACGACCACTCCGGTGAGGCCCATCCCGCCGACGGTGGCCCAGAACAGCTCGGAGTCCGGCCCGTCCGGCGTGAGCCTGCGGACCGAGCCGTCGGCCGTGACCAGGTCGATCGAGCGGACGTGGTTGCCGAAGCTGCCCTTGGTGTGGTGGTTCTTGCCGTGCACGTCCGCGCCGATGGCACCGCCGATCGTGACCTGCCGGGTGCCCGGCAGCACCGGCACCCACAGCCCGTACGGCAGCGCGGCGCGCATGAGCGTGTCGAGGCTGACGCCGGCGTCCAGGTCCACGAGGCCGCTCTCGGCGTCGATGGAGTGGATCGTGGCGAGCGCGGTCATGTCCAGCACGGTGCCGCCCGCGTTCTGCGCCGGGTCGCCGTAGGAACGGCCGAGGCCGCGGGCGATGACGCCGCGGGGCCCCGCGCGCTCGATCGCGGCCGACACGTCGTCGGGGGACCGGGGGAGCAGCACCGTCGCGGTGGTGGGCGCGGTACGTCCCCAACCGCGCAGGCTCGTGGATTGCGGCATCGCGGGCCAGGGTAGCGCCAGGCCCTGGATCGCGGCCGCGCCGCGTCGGGCCGGCGCCGTTAGGCTCGGGACGTGAGCGAGCCGTCGTCCGAGTCCCGGGGATTCCGCATCTCCGATGCGGACCGCGAGCGCGCCGCCCAGCGGCTGCACCAGGCCCTCGCCGAGGGCCGGATCACGCTGAGCGAGCTGGAGGAACGGCTCGCGGTGGTCTACGCGGCGCGCTACGAGGCCGACCTGCGCCCCCCGTTCACCGACCTGCCGGACCCCGACGCGATCGCCGCCCGCCCCGCGATCGCCGTGCCGGCCGACGCGCCGCCGGTGGTGCTGCGGGCCGGGATGTCGACGATCAAGCGCAGCGGCACGTGGGACGTGCCGGCGCGGCTTCGCCTGCAGAGCGCGATGGGCTCGGTCGTGCTCGACTTCTGCGACACGGTGATCCCGCACCCGGTGGTGGACATCGAGGTCGACCTGGGCGCGGGGTCGGCCAAGCTGCTCGTACCCGACGAGTCCACCGCCAACGTCGACGACGTCGTGGCGAGCATGGGCACGGTGAAGAGCAGCGTTCCGTCGGTACCCCGGCCCGGCGTGCTGCACTTCGTGGTCCACGGCCGGGCCGGGATGGGATCGGTGACGGTGCGGCGGCGCTACCGCATCGCGGGCCGCTACTTCTGACCCGTCGTCCCGATCAACTCGTGGCGGGGCCGTAGACCATGTGCACCACGCCGGTCGTGAACGGGGTGGCCGAGAGCAGCTTCAGCGGCACCTTCGCCCCGTCCGCGAACAGCCTCTGGCCCTTCCCGACCACGAGCGGGTGCACCAGCAGGTGCAGCTCGTCGACCAGTTCCTGCTCGAGCAGCCAGCGGACCAGTACCGCGCTGCCGGTCGTGCCGAGGTTCACGTCCTGCTTGAGCTTCGTCAGCTCCGACTTGACATCGCCGCTGACGATCGTGGAGTTCTCCCAGGTCGCCTCGGTGAGCGTGTTCGACACGACGTACTTGCGCGCGCCGTTCATCTGGCCGGTGATCGGGTCCTCGGGATCGGCTGTCGGCCAGTACTCGGCGAAGCCGTCGTAGGTCCTGCGGCCCAGCAGCATCCCGTCGTTGTCCATCAGCGCGCCGACGGCGGCCCCCATCTCGTCGTTGAAGTAGTCGAAGTGCCAGGTCTCGGGCGACTCGATGACGCCGTCGAGCGAGATGAACAGGCTGGACTTGATGGATCCCACGATCTTCTCCTCGGTCGGGTTCTGGATGCGGTACTGTGTCCAGCGGAAACCGTATCGGCCGGATACTGTTTACGGCAAGACCCGATCGGAGAGCGGATGGACGACGACGTGGGGCAGGTCATCGAGCTGCTGTGGGGCACGCCGAGCCGGCCGAGCCGGGGGCCGCGGCCGTCGCTCTCCATCGCGGCGATCGCCGACGCGACCGTGCGGATCGCGGACGCCGACGGGCTGGAGTCGGTGTCCATGCAGCGGGTGGCCGAGGCGCTCGGTGTCACGAAGATGGCGCTGTACCGGTACGTGGCGGGCAAGGCGCAGCTGCTCGCCGTCACGATCGAGGCCGCGGTCGGCGAGCCGCCGGTGCTGACCGGTGCCGGCTGGCGCTCCCGGATCGAGGAGTGGGCGGGGCTGCTGCGCGAGAACTGGCTGCGCCACCCCTGGCTGCCCCAGGCCACGGTCGGGGACCGGGCGATGGGCCCGCGCGAGGTCGCCTGGATCGAGTGCCCGGTCGCGGTGCTCGCCGAGGCCGGGCTCGCAGGCCCCCAGCAGATGGACGCAGTCCTGCTGCTGTGCGCCCACGTGCGCAACACGCTGACCGCAACGATGTCCGGCACGCAGCCGTGGACCCCCGGCAACGGCGCCGGTTCGCTGCACGAGCGGCTCGCACAGCGCAACGGTGACTACGCGGCCGTGCTCGGCGCCACCCGGTCCGGCCGGTCGGCGGACAACGGGTGGCGGTTCGGGCTCGAGCTCATCCTGGACGGGCTCGAAGTACGGGTGTCTGGTGGTCCCGGTCGTTAGTCCGTCGGGGGTCCGAGGTCGTGTCAGGCGGTGGGGCGGCTCTGCCCTCGCGAGCCTCTGCGGCCGGTGCCGCCGGACGCGCACCGAATCGCTGATCAAGGGGAAATGGTGGTCAAATGATCTCTGAGAGCGACCATTTGCCCTTGATCACCGGGGTGGCCCCGGCGCCGACCCCGCGACGCTACAGCTTCGCGAGCTCGTCGGTGAGGTCGTCGAGGCCGAGGCTGCCCAGCGACAGCGCGGCGGCGTGCCACGCCTTCAGGTCGAAGCCGGCGCCGCGGGCCGCCCGCGCCGCCTCCCGGCCGGCGAGCCACGCGCGCTCCCCGAGCTTGTAGCTGATCGCCTGGCCGGGCCAGCCGAGGTAGCGGACGATCTCGCTGTCCAGGAACGCGTCCGGCCGCCCGGAGTACGCGCCGAAGAACTCGCGTGCGATCTCCGGCGTCCAGGTCTCGCCCGCGTACAGCGGGGAGTCGGCGGGCACCTGCAGCTCCAGGTGCATGCCGATGTCGATCACCACCCGCACCGCCCGCATCTGCTGCGCGTCGAGGTAGCCGAGCCGGGCCCCGGGGAGCGTCAGGTACCCCAGCTCGTCCATGAGGCGCTCGGCGTAGAGCGCCCAGCCCTCGATGTTCCCGGACACCGCGCCCACCGAGGTCTGGTACGTCGAGAGCCGGTCGGCGAGGTGGGTCCACTGCGCGAGCTGCAGGTGGTGCCCGGGGACGCCCTCGTGGTACCAGGTGCTGATCAGCTGCCACAGCGGGAACCGGGTGGCACCCATCGTCGGCAGCCAGGTGCGGCCTGGGCGGGAGAAGTCCATCGACGGCCGCGTGTAGTACGGCGCCGCGGCGCTGCCCGGCGGGGCGATCATCGCCTCGACCGCGCGCACCGGGGACGCGATGTCGAAGTGCTCTCCGTCCAGCTCGGTCATCGCCGTGTCCATCATCCGCTGCAGCCAGGCGCGCACCTCGTCGACGCCCTCGACCGCCGGCCCGTTCTCGTCGAGGTGACGGATCGCGGTGCGGAGATCGGCCCCGGGCAGCACGGCATCGGCCTCCCGCCGCATCTCGGCGTCGATGCGCTGGTGCTCCTCCCATGCCCAGGCGTATGCCTCGGCCAGGTCGAGGTCCGCGCCGGTGGAGAGGCGGGCGCCGAGGCGGTACCGGTCGGGCCCGACGGCGTCCGGCGTGCCCGCCGTGGCCGGGAGGTAGGTGCCGGCGAGGTACTCGCGCAGCGATCCGGTGGCGGTGGCCGCGGCGTCCGCCGCGCCCGCCAGGTCGGAGCGCACCGCCTCGGAGACGCCGTCCGGAGCCTTCGCCGCGAACGAGTGGAACCAGGAGCCGCCTTCGCCGGCGAGCCACGCGTCGAGCTGGCCAACGACCGTCTCCACCTGTCGCGGCGCAGCGTGCAGCCCGCGCCGCGACCCCTCGGCGAGGCCGGCGGCGTAGCCGCGGAACGCCTCCGGCACCTTGGCCATCCGGCGCGCGACCACCGCCCAGTCGTCCGGGGTGGTGGTGGGCATCAGCTCGAACAGCTGCCGGACCTGCGCGTGCGGTCCGAAGATGTTGCGGACCGCGCGGAGGTGCTCCCCGGCGCCGCTCGCCGCCAGCTGGGCCTCGAGCCGCTCGCGCAGCAGCCGCGCACAGCGGCGGTCGTCGTCATCGGCCACGTCGGCGGCCGCCAGCGCGGTGAGCGTGGCGCGGGCCAGCTCGTCGAGCGCCTCCTGGCCGCCGGGGGACAGGTCGGGCACCCGGTCGTCGCCGGGGTGCGTGCCGAGTGACGTCGCCACGCGGGTGTCGAGGTCGGCGAGCCGGCGGACGTGGTCGTCGGCGAGGGAGCGTACGGCGGAGTCGGTGGTCGTCATCCGGCCCATCTTCCCCCCGGCCGCTGAACGGCGGCATCGACGTCGAGGGCCGCGCCGCGTGCGAACTCGGCGTCGAACGCGCCGCCGCCGCGATCCGCTCGACGTCGCTGCGGTCGGCGCTGGTCCGGGCCTCGCCGGCCGCGGCCGCGCTCGCGACGTCCCGCGAGCTGGGCCGCCCCGCGCCCACGGCGGTGGCCGGCACGTCGCCGCTCGGCGGTGACCAGGCTCCCCCGGTGCACCAGCTGGCCGGGCCCGGTGGCCTCTTCGCGGCCGCGCGGCGGCCCGCGTCCGCACGCTCGGCGAGGGGAGCCCGCCCGGCACCGCCACGCCGTGGCCACGGCCCTGCTGGTGGTCGACGGGGCGGGCGCGTTCGCGATGGTGGTGCCGTTCACGACGCGGCTGATCGACCAGGCCGCCGGCGCGCCGCTGCTCGCGGCCGCGGCCGGCGGTTCGGCGACGAACACGGGCGCCGCGCCCGGCGCGTACCTCGGCGGGCTCGCGATCGACACCCCGCTCGGCGTGACCGCCCCGCCGGTGGCCGGCGCGGTGATCGCCGCATTCGGCCTGCTGGCGGTACTTGCGGCTCGGATCGCGGCCACTCGATACCCTTGACCGGTGACCGCGACCCAGCCCGCATCGGCCCGGCCCGGCCTCGCCGCGCAGCTGAGCCGGTTCGTCGCGGTCGGCGTGCTGTCCGCGCTGGTCGACTTCGGCAGCTACCACGCCCTGCTCGCGCTCGGCACCTGGGTGCACCTGGCGAAGGCCATCAGCTTCATCCTGGGCACCACCACGGCGTACCTGCTCAACCGCCGGTTCACATTCACCGACACCGCGGGTGGGCGCGCCCGCTTCGCCGGTTTCGTGCTGCTCTACGGCACCACGTTCGCCATCAACATCGGCATGAACGCGCTGATGCTCGCCGTGCTGCCGCAGCTCCCGTTCCGCACGAGCGTGGCATGGGTGATCGCGCAGGGCACGGCCACCGCGATCAACTTCGTGATGCTCCGCACGGTGGTCTTCCGCCGCTGAGCGTCACCTCGGGTGCTCCCCGCCGAGGAGCATCCCCACACCGACCCAGCCCCAGTAGACCCGGTGGTGGGCGATGAGCCCGTCGCGGATCTCCATCACCTCGACGATGTCCATCTGGTCGCCGTCGGGGGACTCGCGGGGGTACTCCCAGGTGAGCCGGGAGCCGTCGGACAGGAAGCCGGCCCGGTGGCGACGCCGCTCGGCCGGTTGGTTGGCGAACACCTTCTCGACGAAGCGCCGCAGGTTCTCCCGGCCGCGCACCACCCCTTCCGTCGTGCCCAGCAGGTGGCAGACGAGCGGGCTCTCCAACGTGGCGTCGGGCTGGTAGAGCGCCATCGCCGCGTCGAGGTCCTTGGCGCCGAGGGCGTCGTCCCAGGCGGTGAAGATGTGCTCGATCTGTTCCGCAGTGGTCATGGGTGCGACAGTAGGCACCGAACGCTTTGGTCCGGACCCAACTGTCGATGTGGCAGCCTCGTGGGATGTTCGACCGGGACCTGGCACCGCTCGCGACGCTGATCGGCGACCCGGCGCGGATCGCCATCCTCGCCGCGCTGGCCGAGGGGCACGCGCTGCCCGCGGGCGAGCTCGCCCGCCGCGCGGGCGTTCATCCGGCCACCGCCACCGGGCACCTGCGCCGGCTCGTCGACGGCGGCTTGGTCGTCGTGCACGAGCAGGGCAGGCACCGCTACCACCGGCTGGCCGGGCCGCGCGTGGCCGCCGTGCTCGAGGCCATGGCGCAGCTGGCCCCGGCCACTCCCGTGCGCTCGCTGCGCTCCGTTCGCGCCGGGAAGACCCTCACCGAGGCGCGGACCTGCTACGACCACCTCGCAGGCCGGCGCGGGGTCGAGCTGCGCGACCGCCTGCTCGAGGCGGGCGCCCTGAGGTTGATCGACGACCGGGACCACGAGCTCACGCCGACCGGCCGCAGGCTGGTGACGGTGGTCGGGGTCGATCCGCACCCGCTGGACCGCACGCGGCGCGTCTTCGCCCGCAGCTGCGTGGACTGGACGGGGCGGCGGCCGCACCTGGCCGGTGCGCTGCCCGCGGCGCTCACCCACCGGCTCATCGAGCTGGGCTGGCTCACCCGGGCGGCGGGACGCGGCCTGCGGGTGGCACCCGACTACGACCGTCGCCTCGACGCCTGGTTGTCGGCCCCTTGATCGAAGCGCCTGATCAGGGACGGCGGAACCGCTCCGCCCGGCCCTGGCGGACCAGCCGCGCCCACTGCAGGAACTCGCGCGGGCTGCGCTTCGTCACCAGGAAGTACCAGGTGAACCGGGGCACCTCCAGCACCCCGACCCGCCGCATCCCCGGCTGGGACACCAGGAAACCGCGGTTGCGGTAGGTGTAGTAGCGCTTGACCGGGTCGTCGGGGTCGCGGGCGTGCAGCCGGCCGCCCAGCATCGGCTTGTCGTCGTCTCCACCGGCCGGGTGCAGGTACGCGGCCCGCAGCGAGGTGCCGAACGGCAGCCCCGAACGCACGAGCCGCCGGTGCACCTCCACCTCGTCCCCGCGCACGAACAGCCGCAGGTCCGGCACGCCGACGACGTCCAGCGTGGACGCGCGGAACAGCGCCCCGTTCATGAGGGCCGCGATCCCGGGCAGCAGCTCGTCGTCGGCACCGTGCTTGACGTCGGCCGCGAGCTCGGCGCGGGAACGGTGCCACGTGAGGCCGCGCCGGACCGGGAAGGCGAGCCGGTCGGGGTGGGCCTTGTCGGCCACCGTCGGGGAGACGGCGGCGAGGCGGCGGCGCTCGGCGAGGTCGACGAGCGTCGAGAGGGTGGACTCGTCGGCGGGCAGCCCGTCGTCGTCACCCAGCCAGATCCAGTCGGCGCCCATGGCCAGCGCGTGCAGCATCCCGAGGGCGAACCCGCCTGCGCCACCGAGGTTCGTCCAGGACGGGATCCAGGTCGACGGCAGGTCACAGCTGTCGACGACCGCCTGCGCCGGCTGGTCCGGGCCGTTGTCGACCACGATCAGGTGGGCGATCGGGTGGGTCTGTTTGGAGAGCGCGGCGAGCGACTCCGCGAGCAGTTCGCTGCGATGGCGCGTGACCACCACCGCGACGACGGAACCTGCCGGGAGGGGGGCGGAGTTCACCGGGCGTCGATCTCGGCCAGCACGTCACGTCCCTTGTAGTGGTGGAGCACCTCGCGCAGCGGACCCTGCTCGCGGATGGTGCCCTGGTCCATCCAGATCGCGGTGTCGCACAGGTCGGCGAGGAACTCGTCGGAGTGGGAGGCGAAGACCAGGATGCCGGAACGCTCGACGAGCTCGTTGAGCCGGTCCCTGGCCTTGGCGAGGAACTCGGAGTCCACCGCTCCGATGCCCTCGTCGAGCAGCAGGATCTCCGGGTCGATGCTCGTGACCACGCCGAGCGCGAGCCGCACCCGCATGCCGGTGGAGTAGGTGCGCAGGGGCATCGACAGGTAGTCGCCGAGCTCGGTGAACTCGGCGATGTCGTCGACCCGCGCCTCCATCTGCTTGCGCGTCATGCCCAGGAACAGTCCGCGGATCAGGATGTTCTCGAAGCCGGAGATCTCCGGGTCCATGCCCACCGCCAGGTCGAACACCGGCGCCACCTTGCCGACGACGCTCGCGCGCCCGCGGGTGGGCTCGTAGATGCCCGACATCAGCCGGAGCAGCGTGGACTTGCCTGCGCCGTTGTGCCCCACGAGCGCGACCCGGTCGCCGCGGCGCAGCGACACCGTGACGTCGCGGAGCGCCTCGATGATCGGGACCTTCGACTCGGTGCCGATCCGCCCGCCCGCGCGGCCGAGCACGGCCTTCTTCAGCGAGCGGGTCTTGGCGTCGAAGATCGGGAAGTCGACCCCGGCGCCTTCGATGTCGATGCTGACCATGCGCCCCTCAGACCCAGTACGCGACGCGGGAGCGGTAGTTGCGGAGGAAGACGAGCGCGGCGGCGCACCCCACCACGGTGATCACGCCGACGACGTACCAGTGCCGCCAGACGATCGGTTGGCCCAGCAGCGGCTGGCGCAGGATCTCCACGAAGTGCATCACCGGGTTGAGCTCGGCGATGCGCGCCCGCTCGGCCACCGCCGGGTTCCGCAACAGGGTGTCGTACTGCCAGACGATCGGCGTCATGAAGAACAGCAGCTGCGTGAGGCTCGCGATGATCGGCGGGATGTCGCGGAACCGCGTGGCGACGATGCCCGTGAGCACGGCGATCCACGCCCCGTTGATCACGAGGAACGCGAACGCGGGGAACGCCAGCAGGAGCGACCAGCCGAGCGGGTGCGGGAAGATCACCATCAGCACCGCCCACACGACCAGGTTGTGCGCGAAGAACAGCGTCTGCCGCCAGATCAGCCGGTAGACGTGCAGCGACAGCGGTGCGGGCAGGAACTTGATCAGGCCCTCGTTGGCGATGAACACCTCGCTGCCCTCGAGGATGCACCCGTTCACGAAGTTCCAGATCAAGAGCCCCGTGGCCACGTACGGCAGGAACGTGGGGAGGTCCATCTGGAACAGCGCGCCGTACAGGATGCCCATCGCGGTGGCGATGACCGCCATGCTGATGCTCACCCACAGCGGGCCGAGCACCGAGCGCCGGTAGCGCTGCTTGATGTCCTGCCAGCCCAAGTAGCCCCACAGGGGCCGCTGTTTCCAGCCCTGCCCGAGGTCGCCGAACGCGCGCTGCCAGCTGCGTGAGCCGGGGACGTCGGCCACGACGGGCCGGGCGGAGATGGCGCCCTCGGCCCGGTCGTCGCCGGTGGTCATCGTCTGAGCCACCAGGCGAGGGTACCGGCGGGTCGGGTAACCGTCCCGGGCGGTGCGGTTGTCACGGTCCGGAACCGGGTCACGCGGGCGTTCGGCTACAGGTACTGGCCCGTTCCCCGGCCCAACCCGCCCTCCTGGCCGGGCTGGGGGACCGCGCCGGGCGGGAGGCCGCGGCGCATCTGCTCCAGCTGCTGGCGGGCGGCCATCTGCTGGGCGAAGAGCGCCGTCTGGATGCCGTGGAACAGCCCCTCCAACCAGCCGACCAACTGCGCCTGCGCGATCCGCAGCTCTGCGTCCGACGGCGTCGAGTCGTCGGTGAAGGGGAGGGTGAGCCGGTGCAGCTCCTCGCGCAGCTCGGGCGCGAGGCCGTCCTCCAGCTCCTTTATCGAGTTCTCGTGGATCTCGCGGAGGCGGTTGCGGGAGGCGTCGTCGAGCGGCGCGGCACGCACCTCCTCGAGCAGCTGCTTGATCATCGTGCCGATACGCATGACCTTGGCCGGTTGCTCGACCATCGAGCCCACTCCCTGCTCGTCGCCGTCCTCGTCGGACTGCGGGACCCGCGCCACGCCCACCGGGCGCCCGTCAGGGCCGATGACCATCACCTGCTGGTCGCCGTTGTCCCCGTTGCTCTGCTGTGGCTGGCTCACCCCACCACGGTATCGAGCCGCGTCAGGTCAGGGGCAGCAGGATCTTCCCGACGACGCCGCCCGCCTCCAGTTGGGCGTGCGCCGCACCGGCATCCGGCAGAGCCACGCTGGTGTGCACGACCGGCGTCACCCGCCCGTCGGCGAACAGCGGCCACATCTGCTCGCGGACACCCGCGACCACCACGCCCTTCCCGTTCGGCCCGTCCACCGGGCGGCCGCGCAGCCCCATCGCGGTGACGCTGCCGCGTTTGGCCAGCAGCTTGGCGAGGTTGATCTCGGCCTTCGTGCCGCCCTGGAAGCCGAGGATCAGCAGCCTGCCGTCCTGGGCGAGGGCGTCGATGTTGGCGGCCAGGCTCTTCGCGCCCATGTTGTCGAGGATGACGTCGGCGCCGTGCCCGTCGGTGGCCTCCTTCAGCCGGGCCGGGACGTCGTCGTGGTAGTCGATCACGATGTCGGCGCCGAGCTCGCGGCAACGCTCCATGCGGTCGGGGGCGCCGGCGGTCGCCGCCACGCGGGCTCCGAGCGCCTTGGCGATCTGGATCGCGTGCGTCCCGATCCCGCTGGTCCCGCCGTGGACGAGGAACGTCTCGCCCGCGGCCAGGTGCCCGGTGTGCACGACGTTCGACCACACCGTGCACACGACCTCGGGCAGGCCGCCCGCCGTCACGAGGTCGACGCCCGGCGGGACCGGCAGCAGCTGGGCCGCCGGCACGGCGACCTTCTCGGCGTACCCGCCGCCGGCGAGCAGCGCGCACACCTCGTCGCCGATCTGCCAGCCCTCGACGCCGTCGCCGAGGGCTGCGATCCGGCCGGAGCACTCCAGCCCGATGATGTCCGACGCCCCGGGCGGCGGCGGGTAGAAGCCCTGGCGTTGCAGCAGGTCGGCCCGGTTGACCGCGCTCGCCGCGACGTCGACGACGACCTCGCCCGGACCCGCCACCGGATCCGCGACCTCGGTCCACTCGAGCACATCCGGGCCGCCCGGCTCCCGCACCGTGATCGCATGCATGGGGCTGACGCTATTCGGTCGAGCGCGAGCACGCTGCTCCGGCAAGGTGGCTCCATGGACCACCCGGAACCATCGCCACCGGAACCATGGCCACCGGAACCATGGCCACCGGAACCATGGCCACCGCGCCACCTCGTGTTACGCACGCCACGCCTGGAGCTGCGCCCGGACGACGACGCCGGGCTGCTGGAGCTCGTCGGCGAGGCCCACCGAGGTGTGCACCCGCCCGACCGGATGCCGTTCATGGTGCCGTGGACCGACGCCGATCCGGACGAGCTGGGCCGCCGCGTGCTGCAGTACCACTGGGGCGTGCGCGCGGCGCTCGCCCCGGACCGGTGGACGATCAACTTCCTGGTCCGCCTCGACGGGCGGGTGATCGGCGTGCAAGGGCTCTCCGCCACCGGGTTCCGGGTGGTCCGGGAGGTCGCCACGGGCTCCTGGATCGGGATGCGCCACCAGGGCCGCGGGTTCGGCACGGAGATGCGGGCGGCCGTGCTCGCGTTCGCGTTCGACCACCTCGGCGCCGTGCGGGCCCGCTCGGGCGCGTTCACCGACAACGCTGCCTCGCACCGCGTCTCGGCGCGCCTCGGCTACCGCCCCGACGGCACCACCTGGGTCGCTCGTCGCGGGCAACGCGCAGAGGAGGTACGGCTGGTGCTCACCCCCGAGGGCTTCGTGCGGCCGGAGTGGAAGCTGGAGGTCGAGGGCCTCGACGCCTGCCGTGGGCTGCTCGACGCGACGTGAGCCGCCGCGGAGTGAACGGGCACCCTCGCACGCCAGACGGTCGATTCCCATGGGCAAGACCCTGGGGTCCTTCTCCGGGCCTCCTGGCGGCGCCGCGCAGTGTGCGGGGCAGGGCCCCGCAGCTCGAGGGCGCCTCCGGCGTCGCTGCGCGATCCGTGATCTCCGAACCCCTGTGGCCCCTATGGGCAGCACCGCGGGCGGGCCGGGGCCTTCCCGATGGGGCGCGCGGCGCCGCCAGGAGGCGGTCCCGCCGGGCCGGGGTCGCAACCGGGGCCAGCGCAGCGATCAAGGGCAGATGGTTGCTCTGCAGCGGTGACCACGGGCGAATGGTCGCTCCCGGAGATCATTCGGCCACCATTCCCCCTTGGTCGGCGATCCGGTACGCGTGGTGCACCTCGGACGACACCACGTGCATGACGGGCCGGGTATCACCTTCGTGCGCCCCGACCGCCGCGACGACGTCCCCAGCGAGCGCTCCCCGATCGCCCTCGATCAACCATAGGGCGAGCCGATGCGCCGTTCGCTCTAGCCGAGGTTCACACCGCGGGCGAAGGTGTCGCACCGCGCCGGGTCGCCAGTCTTGTATCCCGTCGTGTACCAGTGCTCGCGCTGGGCCGAGGTGCCGTGCGTGAACTGGCTCTCGTCCACCTGGCCGCCGCCGAGGTTGCTCTGGATGTAGTCGTCGCCGATCCGCTCGGCCGTGTCGAGCGCGGCCGCCACGTCGTCCTGGGTCACGTCGACGATGAGGGGTTTCCCGGACGCGGTGGGCACGGATTCGGCGTGGTTCGCCCACACCCCGGCGTAGCAGTCGGCCTGCAGTTCCAGCCGCACCGAACCGGACGTCGGTCCCGTGTCACCCGATCGCACGCGTTCGCTCGTGCCGAGCAGCGCCTGGATGTGGTGCCCGTACTCGTGGGCGATGACGTACGCCCGCGCGAACGGACCGCCCTCCGCCCCGAAGCGGGACTCGAGTTCCGTGAAGAAGGAGAGATCGATGTACACCTCGTGGTCGGCCGGGCAGTAGAACGGCCCGACCGCCGCCGACGCGCTGCCGCAGCCGGTGCGCACGCCGCCGCTGAAGAAGTTGGTGCGCGGCGCCGTGTAGGTCATCCCGGAGCGGGCGAAGGTGTCGCTCCAGTACCCGTCCAGCGAGTTGACGACCGCGACGACCTCGCAGTCCAGCTCGGTGTTGGCCTGCCCGCCGGTGCGGCAGCTGGAGGCGGCCTGGGACGTGTCCGCGGACCGGCCCTGTTCGAGCCCGGTGAGTCCACCCAGGTCGATGCCGGCACCACCGCCGCCGAGCTGGCTGAGCAGGAAGTACACGATCAGGCCGACGACGCCGAGGCCGCCGCCGCCGACAGCCACCCGCCCGCCGATACCGCCGCCCCCGCCCCCGCTGCCGCGCAGGTCGTCGATCTGCGACGTGTCGAGCTGGGCGTTCTCGTCGAACCGCATGGTGCCCTCCCGCGCAGATCCCACCACATCGGCCGTCGCCGGTCGCTCCCGCTCGCCGGTAAGGGTGAGCGCAGGCCCGCCAGAACCACCCCGCGACGGGGGTGGCGCTGCAGCTACCCTGATCGGCGGAAGCGTGGCAGAGCGGCCGAATGCACTCGCCTTGAAAGCGAGCAGTGGGCAACCACTCGGGGGTTCGAATCCCTCCGCTTCCGCCAGCGGCCCCGGGCGGCTGTGTGGCGGCTCGCTCGGGCCTCCCGATCCGGGGTGGCCGTTTCGTGCAAGAGCCGCGACCGGTCCCCGACCTAGCCTCTCGATCTTGCACGCCCGTCGTGTCGCCGTCGGCACGCTGTGGATGGGCGCGAGAGCTGAGGAGCGGGGATGGCCAGGGTTGTGATGCAGGCGGTGGTCTCGGTGGACGGCTACATCGCCTACCCCGATGACTCGGTCGGGCCGCTGTTCGACTGGTACTTCAACGGCGACACCGAGCTGTGCGCCACGGCGAGCGATTGGACGTTCCACGTCTCGCGGACGTCCGCCGACCACCTCCAGCCCATCTGGGACGCGATCAAGGTGACGGTGATCGGCCGTCACCTGTTCGACACCACCAACGGCTGGGACGGCAAGCCTGCCGCGGGGGACGAGCTGGTCGTCGTCACCCACCGGCCGTTGCCGCAGGAGTGGCTCGCCGCCCATCCGGACGCACCGTTCCACACCGCCGACTCCGTCGAGGCCGGCATCGCGCTCGCCAAGGAGCTCGCAGGCGACGGCCTCGTCGACGTGACCGCGGGCGATCTCGGGGGGCAGGCGTTCTCGGCGGGGCTGGTCGACGAGGTCGCGATGGACGTCGTCCCGGTGGTTCTGGGCGAAGGGGTGCGCTTCTTCGGCAGCCACACCGGCACCGTGCTCCTCGACGATCCCGACCAGGTGGTCCAGGGCGACCGCGTGCTGCACCTGCACTTCACGGTCAAGCGCTGACCTCGATCACGGGGTCCCGCTGCGACGCTGGCGGGATGAGCGGAGCGATCTCCTGCACCTGGCGCGACCCGATCACGGACGAGGAGATGGTCGACCTCGTCCGCTCGCACGGCGGCAATGCCGTCGCCGGCTGGTGGAGCAGGGTGAGCGGGCACAGCCTCGGCTGGGTCGGCGCCCGTGACGGCGAAGGGCTCCTCGTCGGGTTCGTGAACGTGGCGTGGGACGGAGGGGACCACGCCTTCCTGGTCGACACCAAGACCCGGGGCTCCTACCAGCGGCGCGGGGTCGCGACGGCGGTCGTCCGGCTGGCGGCGGCCCGGGCGCGGGATGCGGGCTGCGAGTGGCTCCACGTCGACTTCGAGCCGCACCTGCGCGCGTTCTACTTCGACGCGTGCGGCTTCCGGCCGACGGACGCGGGGCTGATCCACCTGCGTTAGCGCGGGTGGGAAACCGCCAGTGGCGGGCCGACGAACTCGATCCAGTTCGCGGTGCCGACGGCGCCGAGCGCCGCGGCGTCCACCGGGCCGGGAAGCGCGGCGAACTGGGTGAAGAACCGCTCCACCCCCGACGGCGATGTGATGATCAGCAGCCGCCCCGGCTCGGCGCCGACGTTCTGGAAGGCGTGGGGCGTGCCGCGCGGGCCGAAGGCCATGCCCCCGGTCGACGCGTGGTGCATGGTGTCGCCGGCCTTGAACCGGAACTCGCCGGCGAGCACGTACCACACCTCGTCCTCGCGCAGGTGGACGTGCGTCGCGGGCCCCGACCCCGGCGCGACCAGCAGTTCGAGGATCGTGAGCGAGCCGTTCGTGCTCCTGGTGTCGGCCTTCACCGTCACCGAGTCACCGGTGGGTGTCTCGAGGACCGGGCCCTCGCCGGACCGCACGGCGAACGGCGCCGTGGAGTGGCGCATGCGCGTGGCTCGCCCCCGAGCGCGGCGGCGTTACGCGTCCGTCCGGCCGGCGGGGCCGAGGGTGGACGCACCCTTCGCGAGGAGGGTCTGGTCCAGGCGTTCGAGCAGCTGCGCGGGCGACTCGAAGACCTCGCGGGCTCCCGCCGCGCGCAGCTCGTCGTCGGAGAAGCCGCCGCTGCGCACCGCGTAGGCCGGTACCCCGAGCCGGGCGGCCGCCTCGAAGTCCCACACGGAGTCGCCGACCAGCACCGCCGAGCAGCCCGCGACCTTCTCGAGCGCGGCCTGCAGCAGGTCCGGTTCCGGCTTGGTCCGCTCGACGTCGGCCGACGTGGTCCAGGCCTCGGCGAGCTCGGTACCGTCGAACAGCCCGAGGTAGTGGTCCACGTGCTCGGCCTTGCCCGAGCTGGCCAGCACCAGCGTGAACCCGCGTCGGCGGACGTCGCCCAGCAGCTCCCGCACGCAGGCGAAGGGCTGGATCTCGCCGAGCAACGGCTCGAACTCCTCGGCCCAGTCGGCCCGCAGCTGCTCCCCGAGCCGCCGCTCGACGTCGTCCCCGGCGACCGCGGGCACCAGCTGGTCACCGCCCATCCCGATCGCTCTGTGCAGCCGCCACACCGGAAGGGTCAGGTCGTGGCGGCGGAAGGCCCGGAACCAGGCCAGGGCGTGGTGGTAGTTCGTGTCGACGAGCGTGCCGTCGATGTCGAAGATCGCAGTGTCGAACATCGCAGTGTCGTACTCCGCCATCGGGGTGGGTTACCCCTGCGGACGCCCGGGAATCCGGCGCACCGCGCTACGGGAGCCCGATCCCGCCCACCACGCGCGTCTCCTGCCTGGTGAACTCGCCGGTGAGCATCGGCATGGCCGTGGCGATCGTGGCCCGGGTCTCGGGGAGCTGCAGGGAGGCGCTGTGGTGCTCGGCGCTCTCCCAGACCTCGCTGACCCAGATCCGGTCGGCGTCGTCCGGGCACTCGCTCACCACGTAGGACAGGCAGCCCGCGCCGGGGAGGGCGTCGAGGCCCTTCAGAAGGAGGGCGATCACCTCGTCGCGCTTGCCGGGCCGGGTCCGCATGCTGCCGATGTAGCCGTACACGCGGGCAGCGTCGCACGCGGGCGGCCCGCAGGCATTGGACGTTCGCGACAGCGCCGTCACGCCACCCGGGACTCGTCGGCCCGGCGCAGGATCTCCTCGACGGTCTCGGCGACCGACAGCTCCGAGCTGTCGAGCCACAGCCCGACGCGCGGCGTCTCGGCCCGCAGCGACCGGTCGAGCGCCTCCACCGTCCACGGGCCGTAGGCCTGCTTCCCCCGGCCCGCCTCGCGGACCGCCACGGCATCCGGGCGCGGGGCGAGGACGACGACGTGCAGCGGGCGCGTGCGGATCGCGGCCACCAGCGCCGGGAGCTCCGCGCCGAGCACGACGTCCTGGGCCACCACCGCGAAGCCGGCGTCGGCGTAGGTGTCGCAGGTCCGGCCCGTGAGCAGGTGCCGCAACCGCAGCTGGCGGACCGCTTCGGGGCCGGCGTCCGGGGTCATCTCGGCGCGTCCGCCCACGATCCAGCGGCGGAACTGGTCACCGTGGACGTGGACGGTCCGGCCCGGCAGCCGTTCGGCGAGGGCCTGCGCCACCGTGGACTTGCCCGCGGCCTGGATGCCGGTGAGGAGGTGCACTGCAGCGGTGAGCACGTTCTCGATCTTGCCAGGCGGAAAATGGCTGGGACCGGGTCGCCGATGCCGCTAATCTCCCGCCATGCCCGGTTGACGCACGTTGCCGCCTGCCGCGCGCCCGCTCGCGCGGCGCATGATGGGGTGGGCGCTGCTCGCCGATTTCGTCCCGCTGTACCCGCTGTACGCACTGCTGTTCACGGCCACCGGCCTGTCCGTCGCGCAGATCTCCGCGCTGTTCGCGATCTGGTCGGCCGTCGCGGTGCTCACGGAGGTGCCGTCCGGGGCGCTCGCCGACCGGTTCTCCCGACGTTCGTCCCTGGTGGCGGCGGGGGTGCTGCAGGCGGCCGGGTACGCCGCCTGGGTGCTGCTGCCCGGCTTCCCGGGGTTCGCGCTCGGCTTCGTGCTGTGGGGGTTCGGCGGTTCGCTGGTCTCCGGGGCGAAGGAGGCGCTGCTCTACGACGGGCTCGATGCGGCCGGGGCGCGTGAGCACTACGCGCGCGTGGCGGGCCGCGTCGCGGCCATGGAGCTGGTGGCGCAGCTCCCGGCGGCGCTCGCGGCCACACTGCTCTTCGTCGCGGGCGGGTTCCCGCTGGTCGGTTGGGTGAGCGTGGGAACGTGCCTCGCCGCGGCCGTGGTCGCCGCGACGCTCCCGGAACCGCCGCGCGGCGACGCCGGCGCCGGGACCGGCTACCTCGCCACGCTCCGCAGCGGTGTCACGGATGCGGTCAACACCCCGGGCCTGCCGCCGGTGCTGCTGGCCACCGCGGTCCTCACGGCCTACGACGGGGTCGAGGAGTACTTCCCGCTGTTGCTGGCGGACTGGGGGATCCCGCCCGCGGCGGTCCCGCTCGTGGCCGTACCGATCGTCCTCGGCGGGACGGCGGGTGCGGCGCTCGGGGGAGCGGCCGGTCGGCTGCCCGCGTGGGCGCTGGGGTTGCTCCTCGGGACGGCGATGGTGCTCCTCGGTGGCGCGGGCATCGCCGCGCATCCGGCCGGCGTGGTGGCCATCGCGGCCTTCTACGGCGGCTACCGCGCGGCGCTCGTGGTCCTCGACGCGCGGTTGCAGGAGCGGATCGCGAGCGCCTCGCGGGCCACCGTGACCTCCGTGGCCGGGCTGGGCACCGAGCTCGCGACGTTCGGGGTGTACGTCGCCTGGGCCGCGGGCGGGGCCCCGCTGCTCGCCGCGGCGGGCCTGCTGATCGCGGGGGCGCTGCCGGTACTGCTGCGCCGGAGGGTGGCGGGTAGCGGCGCCCCCGGTGTTGCCGCCACCCGCCGAAGCGAGGAGGACGCCCGCGGGCGGTGAGATTCGTGACGCCTGTCACTCACCCGGCGGATCCCGGCGGGGCAGCGGCCGTACCGCGGGTCCCTCCAGCACCTCACCGTCGACGTCGAAGCGCGAGCCGTGGCACGGGCAGTCCCAGCTGTTCTCGGCGGCGTTGAACCGGACGAGGCAGCCCAGGTGCGTGCACCGCATGGAGACGGCATGCAGGCCACCGTCCGGGTCGCGGTACACCCCGGTGCGTTCGGTGCCCGAGCGCACCACCCCGGCGGTACCCGGCGCGAGCTCGGCCGCCGAGGAGATCCGGCCGGGCATCAACCGGTCGCCGACCAGGTCGGCCCCCACCTTCGCGTTGAGGCGCGCGAGCTGCGCCAGGCCGCGCGGCGAGACGCGGTGCGGGCTGAACGCGGCGCTGCCCGGCCCGCCCGAGAGCTGCTCGGCGAGGATCGCCGCAGCCATGGTGCCGCCCGAGAGGCCCCACTTCGCGAACCCGGTCGCCACGTACATCCGCGAGCTCCCCGGCGTGTAGGTGCCGATCATCGGGGTGTGGTCGTAGGGGATCGGGTCCTGCGCCGACCAGCGGTGCGTCACCTCCTCCACGTCCCAGTGTTCGCGCAGGTGCTCCTCGATCGCGGTGTAGCAGGAGCGGCCGACGCCGCGCGCGCCCGCGGGGTGGTCGCTCCCGAGCACGATCATGAGGTCACCAGCCGAGCGGTAGGACCACGTCGGGGACCCGGTCGTGATCGACATCCCGCGGGCGGGTTCGCCGCGGACCCGCGCCGCGACGCAGTACGAGCGACTCGCCTCGACCCGGGCGAAGTACAGGCCGCGGTCCCACACCGGGTAGTGCGTCGCGACGACGACACGGTCGCCGGTCAGGGGACCGTGGGTGGTCTCCACCCGGACGGGGCTCCGGTCGGTGACGCCCAGCGCGCGCGTGCCCTCGAAGACCCGGCACCCGTCGCCCTCGACGGCCGCGGCGAGCCCGCCGACGTACTTGACGGGGTGGAACTCCACCTGGTCGCGCAGCCGGACCGCGCCGGACACCGGGTAGGGCAGGTCGACCGACGGGGTCATCTCGACGGGAAGTCCGGCGCGGCGCGCGGCGTCGAACTCGCGCTCGACGTCGGCGAGCTCCTCGTCTCGTGGGGCGACGGTGAACGCGTCGCGCCGCTGCAGGTCGCAGTCGATGCCCTCGTCCGCGGCCAGCTCGGCCACCAGCTCCACGGCGGCAAGGCTGCGTGCGGCGTACTCGTCGGCGACCTCGGTGCCGCGGGTGCTCCCGATGGACGTCAGCACCGTGGACTGCAGCGCGGTGACCTTGGCCGTGTTGTTGCCGCTGACGCCCGCACCGATGCGGCCGGCCTCGACCACCGCGACCCGGGCGCCGCGGCCCTTGAGCAACAGCGCCGTGGTCAGGCCGGTGATCCCCCCGCCGAGCACGAGGACGTCGAAGGCGCGCTCGTCGGATGGCTGCGGATAGGTCGTTCCGGGCAGCGCGGCGAGCCAGAGCGACTGCGCTGCGGTCGTGGTGGGTGGCACGGGGCCCTCCGGGATGTCGGGTCCCGTCGGCTACCCCGTGACGGGAAGATCAATCCGCCTGGTCGGGCCCCGGGTCGCGCAGCCGGTACTCGCCGCCGTGGCCCGCCACTTCGTGCAGGTCGTAGTGGTGCACGATCTTCGGACCTTCGTGCAGGTGCACGTAGCGCACGGTGCCGGGGGCCGGGTCGGACGGCTCGCGGGTGTCGACGCGACCGTCGAGCGGGCCGCCGACGAACCAGTAGACGTCCGGGCCGTCGGCGAGGGAGTGGTCCTCGCTCACGGGACCTCCTCGGTGGGGGCTTCCGGGGGCATTCGCACCACGGTAGATCCACCCCGACACGTGCGAAAGCCGTGCGTGGAGCGACCCGGCCGGTGGCCACGCCCACGGTGATCAGGGAGGACGGCGCCGGGACCCCTCCGCGCAGCTGCTCGGGACGGCCGGGTTCTCGATCAGAGCGGGTCGGTGAGGAACGCGCCGGCCGCCGCGGCGAGGTGGCCCGGGTCCTGCACCCCGCACAGCTCGCGCGCGGAGTGCATCGAGAGCACGGGGATCCCGACGTCGACGGTGCGGATGCCCAGGCGCGTGGAGAGGATCGGCCCGACCGTGCTCCCGCAGGGCACCGTGTTCTTGCTGACGAACAGCTGGGTGGGCACGCCCGCGTCCCGGCACGCGCGCTGCCAGGCGGCGGCGCCGGGGGCGTCGGTGGCGTAGCGCTGGTTGGCATTGACCTTCAACGCCGGCCCTCCGTTCGGCACCGAACGGTGGTTCGGGTCGTGATGGCCCAGGTAGTTGGGGTGTGCGGCGTGCGTGACGTCCACCGAGAGGCAGCGGGACCCCGCGAACGCCGCGCCGCGGGCGTCGAAGCCGCCTGCGAGCCGCGTGAGCACCGTCTCGAGCAGGGGACCGGCCGCCCCGGTCGCGGAGGCGCTGCCGATCTCCTCGTGGTCGAAACCGACGAACACCGGGATCACCCCGGCGGCGTCGTCGGCCGCGGCGAGCAGGGCGCACAGGCCGGAGTGGACGGACGCGAGGTTGTCCAGCCGGGGCCCCGCCAGCAGCTCCTCGTGTTCGCCGAGCCGGGCCGGCGGGGTGAGCTCGTGCACCACGAGGTCGTGCGCGGCCACCTCGGCCGGGTCGACGCCGGCCTCCTCGGCCAGGAACCCGATCAGGTCCCCCTCGGCGGGAGCGCCCAGTCCCCAGACGGGCAGCAGGTGCTCCTGCGGGTCGAGCTTGAGGCCCTGGTTCACCTGGCGGTCCAGGTGGATCGCCAGCTGCGGCACCCGCAGCAGCGGCCTGCGCACGTCGACCAGCACGACCGAGCCGTCGTAGCGGGCGAGGCGCCCGGCGAGGCCGAGGTCGCGGTCGAGCCACGAGTTCCACAGCGCCCCGCCGTAGACCTCCACCGCCACCTGCCGCCACCCGGCCGACCCGGTGTCGGGGCGCGGCTTGACCTTGAGCGTGGGGGAATCGGTGTGCGCGGCGAAGATCCGCATTGGCGTGCCGGGAGGGGCGCCCTCCGGGACGAACCACGCGAGCAGCGTGCCGTCGCGCACCAGGTAGCGGCCGCCGGGGCCGTCCTCCCATGGCCCGGCCTCCGGCTGCTCGGTGAAACCCGCTGCGGCCAGGCGGCGGACGCCCTCGGCAACGGTGTGGTACGGCGTGGGCGCCGCGGTGAGGAACGCGGCGAGATCCTGCGCGAGATCGCTCATCACCAGGCATCCTCCCTGATGTGTACGACGTGGTCGTGGTCGGCGCCGGTTCGGCGGGCTGTGCCCTCGCGGGCCGGCTCGCCGAGGACGCCGGGCGCCGGGTGTTGCTGCTCGAGGCCGGGCCGCTCGCGGCGTCCCCGGACTGGCTCGACGGCGCCCGGCCCGGACACCCGCTCAACTGGTCCTACGCCGCCGAGCTGCGGCCAGGGCACACCGTCGCCGTGCCGCGCGGGCGGGTGGTCGGCGGTTCGAGCGCGATCAACGGCGCCAACTGGGTGCGCGCCACGCCCGGCGACACCGCGGCCTGGGACCTGCCCGGGTGGTCGTGGGCCGACCTCCTGCCGCACTTCGTCCGTTCCGAGCACGACCTCGACCTCCCGACCGCACCGGGCCACGGCGACCGCGGCCCGGTGCCCGTCCGCCGCCCCGCCGGGCCGCTGCTGCACCCGGTGGCCGAGCGGTTCCTGGTCGCCGCGCAACGGCTCGGCCACCCGCTGGAACCCGACAAGAACGCCGCTGCCGCGCCCGGAGCGGGCCTCGTACCGAGCAACGCCGGCGACGGGGTGCGCACCTGCGCCGCCGATGCCTACCTCCGTGGCCACCCGAACCTGACCCTGCGGGCCGACGCCCCCGTGGCCCGGGTGCTCCTCGACGGCGACAGCGCCCGCGGGGTCGCCCTGCTCGACGGCACGGTGGTCGAGGCGGCGGAGGTCGTGCTCGCCGCCGGCGGGGTCGCCACCCCGCACCTGTTGATGCTGTCCGGGATCGGCCCGGCCGACGCGCTGCGCGGCGTGGGCGTACCGGTCGTCCGCGACCTGCCGGTCGGTCGGGGCTTCAGCGACCACCCCGTGGTGTTCGTGCCGTTCACCACCTCCGACCCGCCGGCGCACCCGGGTGCCCCGGGCAGCCAGGCCGCGCTCGACTGGGACTCGGGCGCCGACCCCGCGGGCGACGTCGAGGTGCTCGCGTTCGTCCGGCCCTTCACGCCGGCAGGCGAGCTGCACCTGATGTGCATGGTGACGAGCCCCGACAGCCGCGGGACCGTCACCCTCACCTCGCCCGACCCCCGCGTCCGGCCCCGGATCGACTACCACTACCTGCGCACCGAGCACGACCGCCGCCTGCTGCGCCACGCCATCCGCACCGCCGCCGACCTGCTGCGCGGCGGCGTCGGTACGCGCGTCGCGCCCGGCGGCGACGTCCTGGGCAGCGACCGCGAGCTCGACGGCTGGATCGGTGCCCACCTCGGCACGGCCGTGCACATGTGCGGGAGCGCCGCGATCGGACCGGTCGTGGACCCGCAGCTGCGGGTCCACGGGATCGCCGGGCTGCGGGTGGCGGACACGTCGGTGCTGCCCCGCGCCCCGCGGCGGGGTACCGCCGCCACGGCGGTTGCACTCGGGGAGAAGGCGGCCGATCTGCTGCGGACCGCGTCGTGATCCCGTCCTACGGACGGGCGAGCTCGTCGGCGATCCGGTCGGTGGTGATGCCCCGGTTCTCGTGGCCGCGCAACTCGGCGTAGGTGACGATGGTCATCGCGTGGCCCGCGACGACGACCGGCAGGACCATCGCCGCGACCGCCACCACGCTCAGCAGGAAGATGACGATCGTGCCGACGGCCCCGGACGAGTCGGGCGGGCTCAGCGCGAACGCTCCCACGAACGGGCTGATGAGCACGAACGGAAGCACCACCTCGTATGCCTGGATGACCAGCCAGCCGAGGACGAGCCGGCCGAGGGTCGCCCAGAACCGGTGTCTGATCAGCTCGAAGCAGCGGCCGGGGCCGTCCCGCTCGATGACCACCGCGCAGACGAGCGAGGCGTTGAGCACGACCGCGAGGTAGAGGCCGGGGAGGATCAGGAGCAGGATCCCGATCATGACGGCGACCGCGCCCACCAGGTACCAGGCCGCCAGCGGCAACGCTCTCCGCGCGCCCCACCGGAGCGCCTCGCCGACCCCCGCGTGCCGGCCGGCGGCGTCCATCACGGCGACGTAGAGCGAGGCGCCCTGGCCCCAGGTGAAGACCGTGTACCCGATGAGGAACGCGATGAGGAACGCGCCCGACATGACGAGGGCGGTGGCGGTGTCCGGAGGGCCGGCCACGCCGCCGGTGCTCCAGGGACCGGGCAGCAGGAAGGCCGCTCCGGCGGCCGCTCCGGCCACGGCGGCCAGGACGGCACCGACGATCAGCGTGATCAGCGAGAGCCGCCAGAAGCTGCGTCGGAACACCCGGATCCACCGGCCGAACCAGCCGTTGAGGTCGGTGGGAACGAGGGGGTCGCCGGGTGGTTGGTCCGGGTACGGCGGATCGCCGTCCGGCGGTCGGTTCGGTGGTAGTGGGAAACCGCCCGGTCCCAGGCCGTCCGGTGGGTTCGACATCGCTGAACACTGCCCTGGTGAGTCGGTTCACTCCAGCACTTTTCGATCAACCTTCCAGCGACGGGTTGCGGACCCGTTGTGGGTACGTTGAATCGGCAGCTCTTCGCCGGGTCAGGTGGCGGCGAGCTGGGGGACCCGTTCGGCCCACGAACGCCCCAGCACGATCCCGAACCGGTCGGCGAGCAGCGCCCACTCCTCCGCGGCCGAGACCTCCCGCTCCGTCCGCACGCCCTGGTCGAGCTCCGCGAAGGCCCCGTTGACCAGCGAGATCCGGCCGGTCGGGGTCGCGAGCGCGGCGAGCCGCCTCCCGGTGAAGTCGGAACCGGGGTCGTACTGCTGGTAGCGGTTGCGCTCGGAGAAGTCGGCGAGCTCCCGCGGCTGCGGGGTCCAGGCCCAGCCGCGCTCCCACCGCCCGTCGCCTCGGCGCTCGCTCGTCCACCAGACGTCGCCGTCGCGACGCACCTGCACGCGACCGTGCACGCCGGGCCGGTGCGGCACCGGCTCCGGCCACCGCGCGCCGTTGCCGACGTCGGCGATCCAGCTGCCGTCGACGGCGTCCACCAGCAGCCGCAGGTGGTCGTACTCCGGGCCGCGGGCGCCGTCGTCGTCCAGGGAGAACGCCGCGACCAGGGTGACCGCGAAGCCGAGCTCCCGCAGCAGCGTCCCGAACAGCCCGTTCAACTCGTAGCAGTACCCGCCTCGGCGCCGGTGGACGATCTTGCGCTCCAACGCGTCCGGCTCCAGCGAGATCGCGACGCCCGTGTGGATGTCGTAGTCCTCGAAGGGCACTGACCGCGCGTGCGCGCGGTGCAGCGCGACGAGCGTGGCGCTCGTGGGGGCGGCCGGACGGGTGGCCCCGATCCGCGTGAGGTAGGCGGCGACGTCCATGACGATCAGCCTGCGACCTCGACAGGGGTTGAGGTCAAGCCGGTTTCGCGGCCAGCAGACCGGCGTCGAGGCACCGGCCGAGCGGGCTGAACAGCTCGGCGCGGCGGGCGCGCAGCTCGTCGGTGGTGAGCCAGGCGAACGCGGTGGCCTTCTGCGGCTCCCGGAGCTCCGGTTCGCCCCCGAGGCGGGTGCAGCCGATGAAGAGCGTGACGTAGTGCCGCCCGATCTCGGGCATCGGGTCGTCGGTGAATCCCAGCCGGGCCGTCGGCCGCACGACGAGCCCGGTCTCCTCGAGCGTCTCGCGCGCGGCCGTGTCCTCCGGCGACTCGCCGAACTCCTGGTGCCCGCCCGGCAGCCCCCACGTCCCCGCGCCGTGGGCGCCCGCCCGGCGCAGCACGAGGATCCGCCCGCCGTCGCGCACCACCGCTCCGACCCCGACCCGCACCCGCATCACGGACATATGCTCGCGCGGGTGACCGGCAACCCGTTCCTGGCCCCCAGCCCGCTGCCTTTCGAGTTCCCGGACTTCGACGCGATCCGCGAGGAGCACTTCCTCCCCGCCTTCGCCGCCGGGATGGCCGAGCAGCGCGCCGAGGTCGACGCCATCACCGCAGACCCGGGTCCCGCGACGTTCGAGAACACGATCGTGGCGCTGGAGCGGTCGGGTGGCGTCCTGCGGCGCGTCTCGAACGTGTTCTTCACGCTGGTGGGCTCGTGCAGCACGCCCGGGATCCGGGAGATCGAGGCCGAGGTGGCGCCGCAACTCGCCGCGCACGCCGACGCGATCGCGCTCGACCCGGTGCTGTTCGCCCGCATCGAGGCGCTGTTCGCGGCCCGGCACGACCTCGGCCTCGACGCCGAGTCGCTGCGGTTGCTGGAGCGACGCCACCGCGACGCCGTCCGGGCGGGCGCCCGCCTCGCGCCCGGCGAGCAGGACCGGCTGAAGGAGCTGAACGCCGAGCTGTCGGCGCTGTCCACCGAGTTCGGCACCCGGCTGCTCGCCGGGGCCAACGCGGCGGCCGTGCTCGTCGAGGACGCGGCGCAGCTCGACGGCCTGCCCGCGGACGCGGTCTCGGCGGCGGCGCGGGCGGCGGCCGAGCGCGGGCACGAGGGCGCTCACCTGCTCACGCTCGTGCTGCCGACCGGGCAGCCCGCGCTGGCCTCGCTCACCGACCGCGGGTTGCGCGAGCGGCTGCACCGCGCGTCCACCGGCCGCGGGTTCGGCGGGGACCACGACACCCGCGACATCGTGCTGCGCATGGTCGCGCTGCGTGCGGAGCGGGCGCGGTTGCTGGGGCATCCGCATCACGCGTCCTGGGTGGTCGAGGTCGGCACGGCCGGCACGGTCGATGCCGTCGACGCGATGCTCGGGAAGCTCGCCCCCGTGGCGGTGGCCAACGCGCGGGAGGAGGCGGCCGAGCTGTCGCAGGCGGCGGGCTTCCCGATCGAGGCGTGGGACCGCGCCTTCTACGCCGAGCGCGTCCGCCGGGAGCGCTTCGACCTCGACACCGACGCGCTGCGGCCGTACTTCGAGCTGGAGCGCGTGCTGCACGACGGCGTCTTCCACGCCGCGGGCCGGCTCTACGGGCTGCGCTTCGCCGAGCGCCACGACCTGCCCCGCTACCACCCGGACGTGCGCGTCTTCGACGTGTTCGACTCCGGCGGGCAGCTCGGCCTCTTCGTCGCCGACTTCTACGCCCGTGACTCCAAGCGCGGCGGCGCGTGGATGAACTCCTTCGTCGAGCAGTCGCGGCTGCTGGGCACGAAGCCGGTGGTGCTCAACACGCTGAACATCGCCAAGCCGGCCGACGGCGAGCCCACCCTGCTCACCGTCGACAACGTGCGCACGCTGTTCCACGAGTTCGGCCACGCCCTGCACGGCCTGTTCTCCGACGTGCGGTACCCGACCTTCTCCGGCACGTCCGTGCCGCGCGACTTCGTCGAGTTCCCGTCGCAGGTCAACGAGATGTGGCTGGAGGACCCGGAGATCCTCGCGAGCTACGCGCGCCACCACGAGACCGGCGAGCCGCTGCCGGCGGAGCTCGTCGAGCGGCTGGCCGCGTCCCGGCGGTTCGGCGAGGGGTTCGCCACCACCGAGTACCTCGCCGCCACGCTGCTCGACCAGGCGTGGCACCGGCTCGGGCCGGACGGCGACGTCGGCGACGTCGAGCGCTTCGAGGCGGACGCGCTCGCCGCCGCGGGCGTCGCCGAGCCGACCGCGCCGCCCCGCTACCGCACCGCGTACTTCAACCACGCCTTCGGCGGCGGCTACAGCGCGGCCTACTACTCCTACATCTGGAGCGAGGTGCTCGACGCCGACACCGTCGAGTGGTTCGCCGAGAACGGCGGACTGCGCCGGGAGAACGGCGACACGTTCCGCCGCGAGCTGCTCTCCCGGGGCGGCGCGGTGGACCCGATGGAGGCCTACCGCGCCTTCCGCGGCCGCGACCCGGAGCTCGCCCCGCTCCTGGTCCGCCGGGGCCTGACGAGCTGAAGGGACGTCAGCAAAGCCACTTTCATGGCGTGAGAGGTCGTGAAAGTGGCTTTGCTGACATGGGGGCTGCCGCTCAGGGGCCGAACCAGCCCGCCACGTCCAGGCGGATGGCCGTGGGGGGCACCACCGTGCGGAGGTTCGCCTCCAGCGCGCGTACCCCGTCGGCACCCAGCTGCTCGGCCCACTCCGCCCGCAGCCGCTCGAACACGGCCGCGGAGCGGGCCAGCGAGTCGAACCCGCGTGGCGTGAGCCGCACCAGCTTGCGCCGGGCGTCGGCGGCATCCGCGCTGCGCTCCGCGTAGCCCAGCTCGACGAGCCGGTCGACGGTCTTGCCCGCCGCCTGCTTCGACACCCCCAGGCGCCTTCCCAGCTCGCTCGCGGTGGCCCCGTCGCGGCCGATCGCCTGCATGGCGAAGCCGTACGCCGGGCGCACGTCGGGGTGGCCCTGGCGGGCGAGCTCGGCGTGCAAGCGGTCGATCAGCGTGCGGAAGCCGCCGAAGAGCAGCAGCGGGAGCATCCAGCCCGGCTCGTCCTCCGGTTCAGCCATCGACAGAACCGACAACCTGGTTTACGGTTTGGACAACCACGTTGTCGATTCTAGGAGTACCGATGTCCTCGCTGTTCCCCGCCCACACCACCGCGACCGCGCCGCCCGCTGCTCGTCGCACGATGGAGGCCACCGAGAAGGAGTTCGGCTTCCTGCCGGCGGCCGTCGCCCGCCTCGCCGAATCTCCGGAGCTGCTCGACGGCTTCCTCCGGGCCAGCGGTTCGTTCGAGGCGACGACCCTCGATCCCGTCTCCCGCGAGGTCGTGGTCATGACGATGGCGACGCGCAACGGCTGCCACCTCTGCGTCGCCATGCACACCGGCCCGCTGCGCGAGCTCGGCGTCGGTGAGGGGCTGATCGCGGCGCTGCAGGCGGGCGGCCCCCTCGACGATGATCGGCTCGAGACGCTGCGCGCGTTCGTCCTCGAGGTGCTCGCCACCACCGGCGACGTCTCCGACGACGTGGTGCGCTCCCTCCTCGGCCACGGCTACACGCTGCGCAACGCGCTCGACGTGGTGCTCGGGATCGGTGCGTACACGATGTCGACCTTCGCGAACCGGCTCACCAGCGCCCCGCTGGACGAGCCGTTCGCCCGGCACCTCGGTCCCCTCAGCGAGGCGAGCTGACCACCTCGCTCCGCGTGCGACGCCGGTGCAGCAGGCTCATCCCGACCCCGGCCAGCAGGCCCCAGAACGCGGCGCCGATCCCGAGGAACCCGACGCCCGCCGCCGTCACCACGAACGTGGTGGCGGCGGCCTCGCGCCTGTCCGGCTCGGACACGGCCGACGACAGCGCCCCGGCCAGCGCGCCCAGGAGCGCGAGCCCGGCGACCGCCTCGATCAGCACCGGAGGCGAGAGCACGAGCAGGGCGGTCGCGTAGCCCGCGCCCAGGCCGAGGACGGCGAGACCGATGCCCGCCGTCACGGACGCGACGAAGCGTCGCCGGGGGTCCGGGTGGGCGTCCGGGCCGGCGGCGAGCGCCGCGCTGATCGCGGCGAGGTTCACCGCGTGTCCAGCGAACGGGGCGCAGGCGAGCGTCGCGACGCCGGTGCTGGTCAGGATCGGGCGCATCGGCGCGCGGTAGCCGTACTGGGCGAGCACCGCGGCGCCGGGCACGTTCTGCGAGGCCATCGTGACGAGGAAGAGCGGGAACCCGAGCCCTACCACGGTCGCGACGTCGAACGTCGGCGTGGTCCACACGAGCGCGGGGGCGAGTGCCACGTCGCCGAGCCCCGGGCCGGTCAGCGCGATCGCGACGGTTGCTACCACGAGCGCGGCCGGCACGGCCCAGGTCCGCGCGAACCGGCCGACGAGCGCCCAGACCGCGATCACCGGCGCGGCGAGCAGCGGAACCTCCGCGAGCGCCCGCACCGGGGCGACGCACAGCTCCACGAGCACCCCGGCGAGCATCGCGCTCGCGATGGGCACCGGGATCAGCGCGATCAGCCGCCCGACCGCGGGCACCAGCCCGGCCACCACGACGAGCACGCCGCAGACCAGGAACGCGCCGACGGCCGCGGGGAAGCCGCCGGGCGGTGTGCCCGACGAGATCAGCAGCGCCGCGCCCGGCGTGGACCAGGCGATGCTGATGGGGATCCGGTGGCGCAGCCCGAGCACGAGCGCCACCAGGCCGGAGGCGAGGCACAGCACCAGCAGCCCGGACGCCGCCTCCCGCTCGTCGGCGCCCGCCGCGCGCAGCCCGGTGAGCACCACGGCGAACGCGCTGGAGAAGCCGACGAGCGCCGTCACGATCCCGGCGAGCACGGGTTGCAGTCGCACGGTCCCTCCCGACCGTTCCGTTTACGGAACGATGGCACGATAGCCGATGTGACAGCGGCGAGCGAGGGCGTTGCGCGTCCCGCCCTCACCGAGGGCGCGGCCGACGTCGGCCACCGCGTGCGCCATCTGCGCGAACGCCGGGGCATGTCGCTGTCCGAGCTGGCGCGCCGGGCGGCCGTCGGGAAGGCCACGCTCTCCGGGTTGGAGGCCGGCACCCGCAACCCCACGCTCGACACCCTGCAAGCCGTCGCCGCCGCCCTCGACCTGCCGCTGACCGCCCTGGTCAGCTCGGCGCCCGCCACACTCCGCGGCGCCGCCGTGCAGATCGAGCTGCTGCGCGTCTTCGACGACGGGCCGGTGACGTACGAGCTCTACCGGATGCGGGTGCCGGCCGGCCTCGCGCAGCGTTCAGCCGCACACCAAGCCGGCGTCACCGAGCACGTCACCGTGTTCGCCGGAATGCTCGAGACCGGCCCGGTGGACGCCCCGCTGCGCGCCGGCCCCGGCGAGCACGTCGAGTGGACGGCCGACGTCCCGCACACCTACGCCGCCCTCGGCGCGGACGACGTGCTGGCGAGCCTGCTCATCCGCTACCCCCGCGTCGACCACTGACGTCGCGTCCCACGTGCGAAGCCTTCGGTACCGGCCGGGCACTACGCTGTGCCGATGATCCTCTGAGCGCCGCCCGTCCCCACCTCACGACCTCGGAGGTTCTCCGTGTCCCAGTCCGTCCCACCCGTCCCCGAGCAGCCGAAGCCCGTCGCGGAGCCCGATCCGGCCACCGAGCCGGACGAAGGGTCCGCGCCGCTCAACCGCGCCGCGCGCCGCGCCAAGGCCAAGAAGGGCGAGCCCACGCACGTCGGCCCGCGCGGCGACCTGGTCCGTCAGATCCGCGGCGGCCGCCCGCACAGCAAGCGCCCACGCTGACACCCGGGGCGACCGCGGGGTCGGCCTGCTCGCACGGCGCACGGGGCCGGAATGGCGGGCCCGGACCGCCGCGTTGCCCTGACCGTGGTTCCCCCGGTCAGGCTCTCCTTGCTCGACCGCTCGCGCACGCGCGCGGGCGAACCGGACGCCGTGGCGCTCCGACACACGGTGGAGCGCGCTGAGCACGCCGAACGCCTCGGGTACCACCGGTTCTGGGTGGCCGAGCACCACGCCGTGCCCGGCATCGCGAGCGGGAGCCCGCCGGTGCTGATCGCGGCCGTCGCCGCCCGCACCGACCACATCCGGGTCGGCTCCGGCGGCGTGATGCTGCCCAACCACCAGCCGCTCGTCGTGGCCGAGCAGTTCGCGATGCTCGACGCCCTCTTCCCGGGCCGGATCGACCTCGGCGTCGGCCGCTCGCTCGGCTTCACCCCGCCGGTGCGCAGGGCGCTGCGCCGCGAGGCCGACGCGCCGGACACCTTCGCCGCCGACCTCGACGAGCTGCGCTCCTACCTCGAGGGGCGTGGCGCCGTCACGGTCCGGCCACGGCTGGAGCGCCCGGTTCCGATGTTCGTGCTGGCCACCGGGCGGGGTCTCGCGGTCGCAGCCGATGCCGCGCTTCCCGTGGTGCTCGGCGGCCCGGTGCTGGACGACCCGGATGTCGGTGCCGCCCTCGACGAGTACCGGGCGCGGGCCCGGTCCGCGGGCGGCAGGCCGTACGTGGTGGTCTCGCTCGACGTGCTGGTCGCCGACTCCGAGGCCGCCGCCCGTGAGCTCGCCCTCCCCGAGGCGTGGGCCCTGGCCGCGGCCCGCACCACCGGGCAGTTCCCGGCGCTGGAACCCGTCGACCCCGACCGCGTGCTCTCGCCCCGGCAGCGCACTGTCGTGGAGGACGTCGTGGGACGCACCGTGCACGGCGACGAGGCCGTCGTCGCCGCCGAGCTGGGTGAGCTGCTCGACCGCACGGGTGCCGACGAGCTGCTCGCGTCCACCTCGACGTTCGACCTCGGTGCCCTGCGCGAGTCCGACGCGCGGCTCGCGCGGCTGCTGGCCCGAGGAGCCTAGAACGTCCCGTCCCGCCCGGTGGGGAGCGCCGGGCGGGACGGGGTGTTGGGCGATCGTCGGAGAAGCTCCTGGGCTAGCGGTAGATCCGCATGTAGTCGACGTACATCTCGGTGGCCTTCGGCGAGCCGCCCTCGGGGAAGTAGTCGAGCTGGATCGTGGGGTGCATCTTGCCCGGCGGCAGGGTCTCCCCGTCCGTGCTCTCGAACCACTTCTGGCCGTCGATGTAGCCGGTGACCCGGCCGTTCACCCACTCGACCGCGTAGTTGTGCCACTGCGTGATGTCGATCATCTTCTTCGCGTACTTCTGGTCGCCGCCGTAGTGCAGGAAGAACGAGACATCGGGGGACGCGCTCGTCGTCTCGGCGAAGTCGATCTCGCCGTTCTCCTTGCCGCCGCCCTCCCGCCAGAGGATCAGCACCGGGTGGTACTGGTCGTCGCCCTTCGGGAACTTGGCGCGCATCTCCCAGCGCCCGAAACGCTGGTCCTCTTTCCAGGACATGCCACCGGTGTTGCCCTCGGAGTCGCCGCGGATCACGAGCATCCCGTTCTCGACGCTGATGGCGTCCGGCGTGCGGCGGCCGTTGCCGGCGTGCCCCTCGCTGTCGTAAGGGCTCCACAGGGGGCTCATGCCGCCGTTGAACTCGTCGCCGCCCACGCGCGTCCAGCCCTGTGCCGCGGCGGCCGACCGGCCCTCGCTCTTGCCGGCCGCGGCCTGCCCGGCACCGCTCGTCTTGCGCTCCGCGGCCTCCGGCTTGCGCGTCGGCTCCGGCTGGGCGGTGGGTGCGGCGGCCTCCGGCTCGGCGGTGGGCTCGGCCGTCGGTTCCGCGGTGGGCGGTGGCTGGGTGGCCGGCGGCGCCTGCGCGGGATCGGTGCGGGCGGCGGTGTTGCTCAGCTCCTGGGCCGCGAGCGATGGGTCGCCGGGCGGCTGCGCGAGCGTGGCGACCAGGGTGGCCACCAGCATCACGACGGCACCGACGGCCAGCGGTGCGAGCCGCCGGGTCATCGAGTTCGTCGGGGGCGCGTCGGTGGTGACGACGGCCTCCGCGTGGCGGGACGGCAGCCGGTGGCGACCCGTACCCGAGACGGCGTCGCTGCCCTGTTCGGCAGTGACCCGATCGATCAACTCGGTGGCTGAGCCCGAGCGACCGCCCACTGCGGAGGTTGTCCTTCGCATGGGCGGAACGATAGGGACGGTGACGTCTCGTGATCGGAAACCTGAGAGCCCGGGTTGCTCGTGCGCGCCCAGGTGTCGGTTGTACGCGCCGGGACGCACCTGATCGGCGATGTTGTGCGCGACATGTACTCCGTTCGGAGTAGCACGGCTCTCAGCTGACGCGCATGCGTCGTACTCGGAAGGGCGATGTCGCTCCGTTAGCCGATTGTTACGGGCCGCCCGCTGCGCCAAGGTGTCTGGCGATGCTCCCCGCTGCTCCCCCGGGGGGTGCGTCCTCGTACACGCCGGCCGCCGCGTCGGCGCGTGTGTCCGTGCCCCCGAACACGATGCCCCCGACCAACAACCACGTCCTGCTGGCGCTGCCCCCGACCGCCGCGTCGGCCTCCGTGCTGCGCAGCCTTCGTTCCGAAGGCGTGTCCGTCAGCCCGGTGAGCGACGGCATCGGCGTGCTCGACGCCGTCCGCAACCGCGACCCGGCCCTCGTCGTGCTCGACGTCGAGCTCCCGGGCCCCGACCAGGCCGCCGTGCTGGCGGCGGTGCAGAACGAGGCGCCGAACGTGCCCGTCATCGCCGTCACGCCGCGCGAACGCAGGCTCGGCCTGCTCGCGCTCCTGCGTGGTGACCGCGACGACTTCCTCGTGCGGCCGTTCGCCGTCGACGAGCTGGCCGCCCGGATCCGGCTGCGCCTGCGGATGGGGCCCGCTGTCGAGCACACCGTGCTGCGGCACGGCGAGCTCGTGGTCGACACCGAGTTCGGGGACGTCAGCGTCGACGGCCAGCCGGTGTCGCTGTCGCCCACCGAGTACGCGCTCCTGATGGCGCTGATCGCCGAGCCGGGAGAGGTGGTGCCACCGCACCGGTTGGCCCGCGAGGTCTGGTCCGAGCCCGCGTCGCCGAACCTCGTGCAGGTCTACATCTCCTACCTCCGGCGCAAGATCGGCCCCGATCGGATCCGCACCGTTCGCGGCGAGGGTTACGTCCTCGAGGCCTGACCGGCGTCGAAACCGTTACCGAACACGGCCCGACCGGGTGGCATCTGCGGTTGCGTAGTGCGACGCTCGTCACAGCGTGCTACCCAGTGCGTACACGAGCCGCGCGGGCTGCTGCCCGCACGAGAGTCGGGAGCGCGAATGTCCATCACCGGGATCATCACGGCCATCGTCATCGGCGCCATCATCGGGTTCCTCGGCCGCCTCGTGGCGCCCGGGAAGCAGAACATCCCGATCTGGCTGACCATCCTGGTCGGGATCGTGGCGGCCTTCATCGGAACGTGGATCGCCGGCCTGTTCGGCGTCGCCAACACGGGGGGCATCGACTGGATCGAGCTGATCCTGCAGATCGTCGTGGCCGCGATCGGTGTCACGGTCGTCGCGGGCATCTGGGGCAGGCGGGGCGTCACGCGCTGACCCGTCCGTCCGCAGGCCCGGTCCCGAGCTCGGGACCGGGCCACGAGCGCGCTCCGCTACCCCTCGAACGCGCGGGCCGCGGCGAGGAACGCGTCGTTCTCGTCCGCCGTGGACACCGTGACGCGCACGCCGTCGGGGTGGAACGGGCGCACGACGACCTTGTGGTCCAGGCAGTGCGCCGCGAACCCGGCGGTGCGCTCGCCGAGCGCGAGCCACACGAAGTTCGACTGCGTGGGCGGCACGGTGAACCCGGCGGCGAGCAGGGCGTCCCGCACCCGCACCCGCTCCTCGATCACGCTCCCGCAGCCCGCGAGCAGGGCCTCCTCGTCGTCCAGCGCGGCGATCGCGGCGGCCTGGGCGAGGGCGCTCACGCTGAACGGTGAGCAGACCTTCCGCAGCGCCGTGGCCACCTCCGGCGACCCGATCGCGTACCCGACCCGCAGCGCGGCCAGCCGGTAGGCCTTCGAGAACGTGCGGAGCAGCACGAGATTGGGGTGCGCGTCGATCAGGTCCATCCCGTCGACGGCGTCCGGGTCGGTGACGTACTCGTGGTACGCCTCGTCCAGCGCCACCAGCACGTTCTGCGGGACGGTCGCTAGCAGCCGCTCCAGCTCCGCGCGCGTGACCACGGTGCCCGTCGGGTTGTTCGGGCTGCAGACGAACACGAGCCGGGTGCGCGGCCCGACCGCGGCGGCCATCGCATCGACGTCGTGCCGGAACTCGGCGTCGATCGGCACGGTGCGGATCGTGGCGCCGCCGATCTGCGTGACGATCGGGTACGCCTCGAACGAGCGCCATGCGAACACGACCTCGTCCTCGGGTTCCCGGCAGGTCGCCTGCACCAGCTGCTGGCACAGGCTCACGGATCCGCATCCCACCGCGATCCGCTCGGCGGCGACGCCCTTGGCCTCGGCCAACCGTGCGGTCAGGCCGGTGACGGCCAGGTCCGGGTAGCGGTTCCCGCCGGTCGCGGCCTCCGCGATGGCCGCCAGCACCTTGGGGGTGGGCGGCAGCGCCACCTCGTTGCTGGCCAGCTTGATCGCACCCGGGATGGTCTTCCCGGGCACGTAGGCCGGCAGGGTGTCGAGGTCCGGGCGGATCTGCGTCATGAAGGTCACCGTAATCGTGCCCGGGGCCGCCGACTTCACCCAGCCGTGACACCCTTGTCCAATGACCGATATCCGCACCGAGACCGTCCCGCTGGTCGACGGCAGTGCGCTGCGGCTCACCGTCGCAGAACCGGTCAGCGCGATCCGCGGGGGGATCGTTGTGCTGCACGAGGCGCGGGGTGTCACCGACTCCGTACGCGGCATCGTGCACGGCCTCGCCGCGGACGGCTGGCTCGCCGTCGCCCCACATCTCTACCACCGTGACGGTGCCGACGAGCTCGACGGCGCCGACGACGAGGTTCAGCAACAGGTCGACCGGCTCGAGGGCGAGCAGGTGATGGCCGACACCGACACGGCGTTCGGATGGCTCGCCGAGCACGGCGTCACCCCGGACCTGATGGGGGTGATCGGCTTCGACCTCGGCGGCTCGGTGGCGCTGCTCGTGGCCGCCAAACGCACGCTCGGCGCGGCCGTCACCGTGGCCGGCGAGCGGGTGGCGGCCACCCCGGCCACCGGGCTTCCCGCGCTCGTCGACGCCGCGCCCGGCCTGACGTGTCCCTGGCTGGGCATCTACGGCGAGGTCGACGGGGGCGAGACCGACCCCGAGGTCACCCGGCTGCGCGACGCGGCGTCGTCGTCGCAGGTTGCCACGGACGTCGTCGTCTACCCGCGCCGGGGCCACCGCTTCGACGACGACCCCGAGGTGGCCGCCGACGCCTGGCAGCGCACGCTCAACTGGTTCGACTCGCACCTGCGCTGACCCCCGTCGCCGACCCACGACACCGGCGCGCGCGACCACGACGCACGACACAGCGCCCGCCTCTGGCGCCGGCGGGACGTCGGACTGCATGCTGCGCGTATGAGCGGCGCCGAAGCCCCCGAGGTTCTGTGGACCCCCGATCCCGAGCACCACGGTCGGTTGGCCGAGTTCACCGAATGGGTGCGGGAGCACCGGGGCGTCGACGCACCGGACTACGCCGCGCTGCACGCCTGGTCGGTGGGGGACCAGGCGGGCTTCTGGTCGGCCGTCGCCGAGTTCCTCGAGGTCCGCTTCCACGAGCCGCCGACCGCGGTGCTCGGCCGTGCCGAGATGCCCGGCGCCGAGTGGTTCCCCGGCGCCACGCTGAACTACGCCGAGCAGGCCCTCGCGGTCGGCTCCGACGCCGACCCCGCGGTCGTCTTCGCCCGGGAGGACGGCCTCGAGCGCGAGGTCACGCGCGGGGAGCTGCGGGACATGGTGGGGCGGGCCCGCGCCGGGCTCGTGCGCGCAGGCGTCGGCAAGGGCGACCGCGTCGTCGCGCTGGCGCCCAACTGCGTCGAGACCCTGGTCACGTTCCTCGCCGCGGCGAGCCTCGGCGCCGTCTGGTCCTCCTGCTCGCCGGACTTCGGCGCCCGCGCCGTCCACGACCGGTTCGCGCAGATCGAGCCGACGGTCCTCCTCGCGGTGGACGGCTACGTCTACGGCGGCAAGCGGTTCGACATCCGGAACACCGTGCAGCAGCTGCGGGACGAGCTGCCGACGCTCGCCGGCACCGTCCTCGTGCCGTACCTGGACGAGGCGGCCACGCTCGACGGCGCGGTCCCGTGGGCCGAGTTCACCGGTACCCCCGGTGAGCTCGCCTTCGAGCCGGTGCCCTTCGACCACCCGCTGTGGGTGCTGTACTCGTCCGGCACGACCGGCCTGCCGAAGGGCATCGTGCACGGCCACGGCGGCATCGTGCTGGAGCACCTCAAGGCGCTCGGGCTGCAGATGGAGCTCGGGCCCGGCGACCGGTTCTTCTGGTTCACCACCACCGGCTGGATGATGTGGAACTTCCTCATCGGCGGCCTTCTCGTCGGCTCGACGGTGATCCTCTTCGACGGCAACCCCGGCCACCCCGACCTCGGCGCGCTGTGGCGGCTCGCCGAGCGGCACCGCGTCACCTACTTCGGCACGTCGGCCCCGTTCATCCAGGCGAGCCTGAAGGCCGGTCTGCGTCCCCGTGACCGGTTCGACCTCGCAGGGCTGCGGGCGCTCGGCTCCACCGGTGCGCCGCTGTCCGTCGAGGGCTTCCGCTGGGTCGGCGCCGCGGTCGGCGAGCACGTGCAGATCTGCTCGGTGTCCGGCGGTACCGACGTCTGCGCCGCGTTCGTCGGCTCCGCGCCGAACCTGCCCGTCTGGCTCGGCGAGATCAGCTGCGCCTCGCTCGGCGCGGCCGTCGTGTCCTACGACGAGAAGGGCGAGGAGCTCGTCGACGAGGTCGGCGAGCTGGTGATCACCCGGCCGATGCCGTCGATGCCGGTGGCGTTCTGGAACGACCCGGATGGCAGCCGTCTGCGCGAGGCGTACTTCGACGAGTTCCCCGGCGTCTGGCGGCACGGCGACTGGGTCCGCCGCACCCCCCGCGGCTCCTTCGTCATCTACGGTCGCAGCGACTCCACGCTCAACCGCGGCGGCGTGCGGATGGGCACGGCCGACTTCTACGCCGTCGTGGAGGGCTTCGAGCAGGTGCTGGACTCGCTGGTGATCGACACCACCGAGCTCGGCGCCCGGGACGAGGGCGCGCTGCTCTGCTTCCTCGTCCTCGCCGACGGCGCCACGCTCGAGGAGGTGGAACCGGCGCTGCGCCGCGCGCTGCGCACCGAGCTGTCGCCCCGCCACGTGCCGGACCGGTTCGTCGTCGTCGACGCCGTGCCCCGCACCCTGAACGGGAAGAAGTGCGAGGTACCGGTCAAGAAGATCCTCGCCGGCACCCCGCCGGAGCGGGCCGTGAGCCGCGGCGCCCTCCAGAACCCCGACGCCCTCGGCCCCTTCCTCGCCCTCGCCGCCGGGGGGTCGTGAACCCCCTGGACGGGCCCATGTACTCTGGTCCGTGCTGGAGGCCGAGAGGCCCCGGGAGGCTTCGCCTAGTCTGGTCTATGGCGCCGCACTGCTAATGCGGTTTGGGGTCACCCCCCATCCCGGGTTCAAATCCCGGAGCCTCCGCGCTGGCGTGGCCGACTCCCGGGTCGGTTGCGGCATGATGTACAACTGAACAGCACGCGCCCGTAGCTCAACGGATAGAGCATCTGACTACGGATCAGAAGGTTAGGGGTTCGAATCCCTTCGGGCGCACCAGGTCAGGGCCTTGATCCGCGATCTTGTGTCACTCTGACAGCCGCATGTGACAGCAACGGCCACCTCACGACAGCTGCTCGTCGAGGTGGTCGAGTGCTATCCGCTGCGCCTCCAGGCACACGTGGCCATAGACGTTCATGCTCATCTCCATGGCGCTGTGACCGACGACCTCCATCACGATCCGCGGGTGGACTCCGAGCGCGAGCAGCAGGCTCACACAGGTGTGGCGGAGTCCGTGGAGGGGGACCACCCGGATTCCGTGATCGGCGCACAGCTCGTTCCACATGCGGGTCAGGTTCCGCGGCTCCAGCGGCGTTCCGTTGCGGGTGCCGAACACGTAGCCCTCAGGCGGCCAGAGTCGTCCGGGCGTGCCGTACCGCTCCTGAAGCCGGCGGTGGTGCTCGGCTAGGGCGTAGAGCGCCCGTGGTGGCAGAGGCACCGTCCGGTTCGAGCGCCGGGTCTTCGTGGGCAGCTCACGCAGCTTCCCGTCCACCCGCTGCACGGTCTGAGTGATGCGAAGCGTGCGGGCGACGAAGTCGACATGATCCCAGCGGGAGCCCGCAGACCTCGCTACGGCGGAGGCCGAGCATGAGAAGCAGCACCCAGAGCGCGTGCAACCGATCTTCGGTCGTCGCGTCGAGCAGCTTGCGGGCTTCGACCCGAACGAGCCTGGCGACGTTGCGGCTGACCAGTTCCTCGCGGTAGGCGTGCTCCAGCGCGGCGCGCAGCGTTGCGTGCACGTACTGGATCGTCCGAGTGCCGATCCCGTCGGATCGCATGGCGTCGACCATCAGGCGGATGTCGCGGACCCCGAGCCGGACGAGCTTCCTTCTTGCCGATGCATGGCTTCAGGTGAAGGCGGCCGTTGCCCTCGTAGGCCACCCACGTTGTCGCCCGCACGTGTCGCTTCACGTGGATCAGCCACTCGTCGAGGTAGGCCGCCACGGTCAGACTCGCCGGGGCAACCGGCATGTGCTTCTCGGCCCGGTCCAGCAGCTCGCGGAGCTTCTTGCTCGCCTCGGTGCGGGTCTTGGCGTAGAGGGCTTGCCGGCGAATGCCCCCACCGACAACAGAGAAGTCCGCCAGCTGATGTGCATCGTTTGGCCTAGGGAACTGAGGTGTCGGCGGTCCGTGGCCGCTGGCCCTTGATGCTACGCGTGGGCTGGTCGGTGGTGCGGCGGACGATCTTGCTGTCGCCGTCGGGCAGCTCGATCGCCAGGGTCGTCCACACGTGCACGGTGACGGTGTGGTGGGTGAACTGACGGCCCAGAGCGACCTTCTGGCCGGCGACCCTGATGAGCCCGGTGTTGGATGGAGGCGCGACGCTCCACGGTGATCGGCTCGGTCGAGGGGCGGGGCACCAGGCCGGGTGGACGGCCGCGCTGGAGCCGCGCGGCCTGTCCGGGCGCCAACGGGTTGGGTCGGGTGCGCAACGGCTCGCGGGTCTCGGGATCGAAGAACAACAGTGGTTCGCGGGGTCCGGGGTCGAAGAACAGCAGCGGGGCGCCGTCCTCGATCCAGAGCCCGACCCGGCGCCTGGCCAGCGTCCAGGCTGCCAGCACGACTCAGGGGCGAGTGTGGGATATCCGAGCGATTCTGCCGGCCGACCAAGTCCGACCTGGCAGGGTGGCGACATGGCGCGCTTCGCAACCCAGCGCGGGCTCGATCGGCTGGTCAACTTCTCGGACGCCACGGTCGCGATCGCCGTGACCGTGCTGGTGCTGCCGCTCGCGGAACTTGCCGGCCAGGCGCATCGCGGCGGGGTGGATGCGTTCCTGGCCGATCACGCCTCGGACATCGGCGCCTTCGTCATCTCGTTCCTCGTGATCGCGGTCCTCTGGAGGGAGCACCATCGGCTGTTCGAGCTGCTCGTCTCCTACGACGGTCCGCTGCTCGTGCTCAACTTCGTGTGGCTCTTCGCCATCGTGGTGATCCCCTTCAGCACGGCGATCACTCAAGATCAGCCCGCACACGATCGGCTTTCTTCGGCCTTCTATCTCGGGAATCTGCTCCTTGCGTTCGTCGCGCTCGCGGCGATGCACCTGGTTGCGCGGTATGACCCCCCGGTCATGGATCCGGGGTGCCGCCGCACGTTCCGGGTCGGGCCGAGCATCGTGTTCGCTGCAATATGCGCCGTCGCGCTCATCGTGGCGGTAACGGTGCCTGCTATCGGCAGGTTCGCGGTCTTCTTGCTCCCGCTCACCGACCTGGTGTGGCTCGCCGTCGAGAAGACCGCCGGGCGCGATCTTCGCTACCGGGAGAGCTCCGACTGAGCTCCAGGACGACGGTCCCGTCGAGCGCATCGCTGACAGGTCTCGGATGATCACAACGTTGCGCGATCACGTTGGACGGCTGCGCTGGAGTTCGGGTGGGTTCGCGCCAGACTCGCTGTCAGCGATTGACGGCAGAAGGCGGCGCGGCCCGCAGCGGAGCGAGGACCAGCGCCCCCGCCTGGCGCGGAGCGCCGGCCTTGATCGACTAGAGCCAAATCAGCAACGGTCAACGCCGTAGTCCATCTCCTGGTCCGTTAGGTGCTTGACACCTTGGATCCCTTGTGTCGGCAGGCTGACTGTCCGCGAGTAGGTCCGCGAGCAGGTGGTGAGAACTTTCTATACGTCTTCAAGCCGTCCCCTGCCGGGGACGGGCCAGACTGCGCCGGACGGCATGCGCGGCCGCTACCTGCCGCTCCGCTCACGGGCGGCCGCGCGCCTATGGGCCGCCGGCCATGCGCCGGCAAGAGCAGAGCTACGCGACGTCGAGTAGATGTCATCCCCGCTGGCCGCAGATCGTCTTAGCGTGCCCTGCGGCGTCAACCCCGCTGCGCGCCCCGATCCCGCCACTGGTCCTGATAAGCAGGAGGGCGCCGGCGGCGTCGTGGTCACGTAGCGGGATCGGGGTTCCGGGTTGACCCCGCCCGACCCCGCCAAGAACCGGCCAAGATCGCGGGGATGGCGAGCCACGGTCTGAAAGCCGCACCCGAACCACCTTAGCTACTGATTCGCGAAGATTGCGACCAGCGGATCCTTTTCATGCCAGCGTGCCCAAGCGTTCTCAGCCTTCTCGCGCTGATCAGCGCGAACCCGCGCGTATCGCGCATGGTGTCGGGCAAGTAGCGTGTCGACAGCCCGCCATATGCGACGCAAATGAAGGCCGAGATCTATCAACATTTCGGCGGCCGAGTACGGCCATTGCCGCCTACGCGGGTCCATCTTCTCCAGTAGTCTGGCACCGCTCGGCGCTGGGTGGCCACCAGTCGAGCAATGGTCCCAGTACTCCTCGTTAGAGAAGCCAGTAAGCTTCCTCATTTTCTTAGGGGAGAAAGAAAGGCGCACCTCGTCTGGACTGCTCTCAAACCACTTGCGAGCGTTGTCAAGGTCTGAGCCAAACCAGGTCAACAGATACTCGCATTCAATAAGCTGCCGAACGATTGCGCCAACGGCATAGTAGCGCTTGCTTCTTGCCATAGAAACGGCTGCCTCTGCCAGCTCGGCACTCATTGAAACCAGAATGGACACTGCACGAAACTCAGCAAATGAAGACCCGAACCCTTCCCGATTCTTTGGATCCTCGACGCGTCCGCCTCCTAGCCATGAGTCGATCGCCACCCAGTCTTCAATGTTGGAGATCACGGATAAGATCTCCGAGGCGTATTCGATTCGAGATGTACTCAACTCCACCTCAAGTAGTGCTTTTCGGATCTCATCGCGAATCTCTTCTGTAGCCTCGGATCCTGACATGTCTCGATAGTAGCCGATTCGAGGGTGTGTCAGTTGGGCGGGATAGTTCGAGACGACGACGGTGTATCAATGGGAGCCCCATGGACTGGGGAAGGCAGAGCAGCCGGCCGCGGCGACGACTGGCGATCACGACGCCTAAGGCACTCACGTAAGGTACACAGCGCCTTCGCGAACGTAGTTTGGCTCCTGCCATGCACGTGCCGAAGGATGCGTAGCCCAGAACGTTCGAAGCGCAATAAGGGAGCTAACTACTTCATGCAGAAGTGCGACCTGTTTGTGAGTGAACGTCTTGTCTGTCAAATTTGTTCTGATCGCGTGCGCAGGCTTCTGGCGCGCCCTCCGAACCTCCCGGAGTGGCTCGATAACCTCGTGCGCATTGTCCGGTGAAACCTTTAGGTTCTTTAACAGCTCCTCAAGTCGACCAATCGTTCCAAGGTTCTGACCACCCGAGTTCACTTTTGGAGCACCAAGGGCATCGAGCGCCTTTGCGCTCAGGTTATCTGATAATAATTTGTCAAGTTCATGAATGAATGCGTCCCATTCCCGCTCAGATGGTCGCAATATCCACCCGAAGCCCGCTGGTCGCTCACTGGTTCTGAAGAGTGGCACCCCGCAAATCAGTCGATTCAGGTCATTGAGCGCTTCTAGCTCAAAGAACATTCGCTGAAACGGCCCTAGTCCATCGGGCCAGTGTCCCATTTGCGACCCCCACCATACAGGATGAGGTCGCAGACTCGAACTGTCCGGCACTTCGTACGTCTTCCAACGCTGTTGATGAACGTCGGAGAGCTTCGCCAAGTCGCCATGGAACGCGCAGACCCTCCTGTGGATTGGAGATTCTGGGTCGCCTTTTCTGTAACCGCCCATGTCGTACGCAAAGCCAATATGGCTCATGACAATGCTGTCATACTCCGGCTCGTCTTCATCTAGATAAACCTCCTCGGAGGTTGCCGTCCGCACTCCAAAGTCTGAAAAGTTGAATTCGAAACGCGGGTCGTTTCGGTACTGCTCAAGAACGTCGAGCGTGAGGTATGCAGGCTCGAGGGTTCCTCGACCCCTGGCCATAGCCGTACTGTACGGCTTTCCCGAGAACTTTCTGGCTAGTCGACGCCGGGCGAGTGCTTCCGACGTCGGATAAAGGCAAATTGCCCGACCATGGGCTGTCGACATTTCGTACCGATTCGAGCTGTTGGTCGATTGTCCGTCGAGAGGGCCACGGCCGATATGTGGATTTGGGTAGTCCTCTTCGGAGACGACCTGAACCTTACCTGATTTCACTAATCGGATGACGTGTTCCTTGGCCTCATCGGACGCATCTCGGAACAGAAGTCCATTAAAGTCTCGAGACTTAAGATATGTGTTTATGATCTCATTCAAGAGAGTCGCGGTCACAAGGCCTACTATGCCACCTGACCTACATGTCTCCACGACGACGAGGCTCGGACGACAGCGATGGGGCATGGGCCCGGTATCCGGCCAGGTAGCGCCGAGCCCGGGCCCAGCTACTTCGTTGGGATCCAGCCGTATCGGCCCGGCGAACGCACGTCACACCCTCCCAGAGACACCGGAAGCGAGCAGCAAACACGTGGGTTTGACAGCTCACGGTGACAGCCACCGGCTCAAACCAGGCTGAGCGGTCAGCCACCTCAGCGTCGGTGGCAGGGTGGTCGAAAGCAGAAGTGGCCTATCCCAGACAGCGGAGCCAAGCCTAGGGATCAGAAGGTTAGGGGTTCGAATCCCTTCGGGCGCACTCGATCGGGGTTGCTCTTGCTCGACGGCTCCGCGCCTTCGCTCCTGACCGATCTTCGTCGTGTCCTGGGGGCCCAGCCCTCCACACCCCCAGCCGGAGGCGCGCCCCCGGCCCATGCCGTGGCTGGCTCTGCCTGTCCGCTCGGCCTTCGCGCCCTCGGCTGCTCGGTGCTGGCGTGCCTTCGCTCGCTCGGGCACGTCAAGCTGCCGTCACGTATGGCTGGTGATCATGGAGCGGGGGCAGGAGTTCTGCGGCGGGCGCGCAGGCCCAGTGCCACGTCGATCACCAGGAACGCGAGCAGGCTGGTCCCGAACAGGGGGCGACCCAGCCGATGCCGACGGCGAGGGCCACCGCGACGAGCGCGGTCGGAGGGCCCGCCCGCCGCAGCCGGCCGCGGGGCACCGGGCGCCCTCCCCAGCCGGCGGTGCCACCACGTGCGGTAGCCGAGCCCGATCAGCGTGATCATCCTCAGCCCGAACACGATGGGCGCCCCGAAGAGCGCGCTGCCCCGTGCCCGCGGTGTCTCAGGCGCGGGCCTTGGCGAAGCGCTGGGCCGCGTCGGTCCAGTTGACGACGTTCCACCAGGCCTTGACGTAGTCCGGCTTCACGTTGCGGTACTGCAGGTAGAAGGCGTGCTCCCACATGTCGAGCATGACCAGCGGGACCTGGCCGGCGGGGAGGTGGGTGTGGTCGTAGAGCTGGTGGACCAGCAGCCGTCCGCCGAGGGTGTCCCAGCCGAGGACGGCCCAGCCGGAGCCCTGGATGGTGGTGGCGGCCGCGGTGAAGTGGGCGCGGAAGGCGTCGAAGGAGCCGAAGTGGTCGTCGATGGCGGCGGCGAGCTCGCCGGTGGGCTCGTCGCCGCCGTCGGGGGAGAGGTTGTTCCAGAAGATCGAGTGGTTGACGTGGCCGCCGAGGTTGAACGCGAGGGTCTTCTCCAGCCCGACGATCGAGCCGTAGTCGCCCGAGTCGCGGGCGGCGGCGAGCTTGTCGAGCACGTCGTTGGTGGCGTTGACGTAGGTCTGGTGGTGCCTGGAGTGGTGCAGCTCCATGATCTCGCCGGCGATGTGCGGGGCGAGGGCGCCGTAGTCGTAGGGGAGATCGGGCAACGCGTACTCGGCCACGGATGTACTCCTCGTTCGTGATGGTCCTCGCGGGAGGGGATCCGGGGCCGCGGACCGTTCACCTCGATCCGCGGACCCGGACCGCGCAGCCGATGTCGAGCTGCCAGAACGATCACCGGCGGCCTCCAGCATGCCATTGGCGACACAATATGGCTACTGCAAGAGAGTTGCAATTATGTCCGGCGTCAGCTGCCCGCGAGCAGCCAGCCGGCGGCCAGCGCGGGGACGAGGTAGAGCAGCGGGAACGGGATGTGGCCGTAGGAGCGCGCCCGGACAACCGTGATGACGGCTCCGGTGAAGTACAGGAGCAGTCCGGCGGACGCGGCGACCCCGATCCCGGGGACGGCGAGGCCGGCGAGCAGGCCGGCAGCGCCGAGGGCCTTGGCGACGGCGAGCCACGGCCACCAGCTCTCGGGAACGCCGTACTCGACGAGGTTGTCGACCACGAATGCCTTGCGGGCCAGCAGGGCGTAGGCGGAGAAGCCGATCCAGGCGGCGGCGGCGACCGCGACGGTGATCGTGACGATGCCCACGGCAGTCCTCTCGGTCCAGGCGGCCGCGCTGGTGCGGGGCCGCTCTGGCACGTTGACACCGTGCGGGCGGGCCATGTGACCGGAGAGGTCGGTTCAGGGGTGTCGCTACGCGGGTGCGCGGCTCGTCGTGGCCTCGCCCGTGGAACGCAGGTCGGCCCGCGACGTCTCACCGAGGACCAGGATGCAGGCGATGCTCACCAAGCAGCACGCGGCGATGATCAGCGAGACGACGATCGTGCCGGCCGACCCGGAGAGCACCGCCGCGAACGTGACGGGGGCGAGACCCGCGCCGGTGCCGGCGATCTGGTAGCCGAGGGAGGCGCCCGTGTAGCGCGCCCGGGTGGCGAACAGCTCGGCGTAGAGCGCGGCGAGAGGTCCGTGCAGGGCCGCGTGGAGCACGCCCTGCCCGACCACGACGGCCAGCCAGAGCAGGAGCGTGGAGCCGCTGTCGACCAGCGGGAAGAGCAGGAAGCTCCAGATGCCGGTGCCGATCGCGCCGGCGAGCACCACCGGCTTGCGCCCGACGCGGTCGGACAGGGCGGAGTAGCCGATCACCCCGAGGACCGCCACCACCGAGGAGACGGTGAGCGCGGTGAGCACCGTCTGCCGCGTGAAACCGGCCCCGACCGCGTACGAGATGACGAACGTCGTGAGCGTGCTCTGCGCGACGAACGAGCCGAAGCCGATGCCGATGGACAGCGCGAGGCTCCGCGGGTGGTTGCGCAGCACCTCGACCAGCGGTGGCGTGCTGGGCAGGGTGCCGGCCGCCTCCCGGAACACCGGCGTCTCCTCGACCCGGGCCCGGATGAACAGGCCGACGACCAGTAGCACGGCGCTGAGCAGGAACGGGATGCGCCATCCCCAGACGAGGAACTGCTCCTCGCCCGAGATCGCGGTCGCCGCCGCCAGCACGAGGGTGGACACGACCATCCCCGCGGGCCCGCCCGCGTTCGTGAAGCTCGCCCACAGACCCCGGCGCGAGGTGGCGTGCTCGGCCGACATCAGCACGCCGCCGCCCCACTCGCCGCCGACCGCGATCCCCTGGGCGATGCGCAGCAGCACAAGCAGAATCGGCGCGAGCCCGCCGATCTGGGCGTAGGTCGGCAGGAGGCCGATGAGCACGCTCGCAACGCCCATCACCGACATCGTCACCATCAGCATCCGCTTGCGGCCGATGCGATCGCCGAAGTGCCCGAAGAGGATGCCCCCGAGCGGGCGGGCGAGATAGCCGGTGGCGAGCGTGCCGAAGCTCGCGACGGTGCCGACGAGCGGGTCGAGATCGGAGAAGAACACCCGGTTGAACACGACTGCGGACGCCGTGGCGTAGAGCAGGAAGTCGTAGTACTCGATCACCGTGCCGATGAAGCTCGACACCACGGCACGCCGGAGCTGGACGGCGGAGTGGGCGGGATGCGCCATTGCGATGCCCTCTCGGAATGGGTGGGGCCAGACTTTATGCGTGATCAACACGCCCGTCAAGAAGATGTCCAACGTCCGAAGGGCCGGTGAGCTGCGAAGATGGCGGGATGACGAGCAGTGCCCTGCCCATCGGGCCGGCCGAAGGCGCGGACGGGCCGCCACAGATCCGGCCCCAGACCCACGTGCTGATGTTCAGCGGGATCCACCTCGGGCGTCCTGGCACTGCGGTCGCCACCGCCGGGCTGATCGACGTGCTGGCGCGGGTAGGCGTCGGGGAGCACGCGGCGCGTGCGACGGTCGCGCGGATGACCTCCCGGGGCGTGCTGCAGCGCCGGCGGCGCGGGCGGCGCGTCTACCTGTCGCCGACGCCCTCCGCGCGTACCGCGCTCGAGGAGGGCGGAGTCCGCGCCTGGCAGTCGCCGGTCAACCGCACGTGGGACGGGCGGTGGACGCTGCTCGGCTTCTCCCTCCCGGAGAGCAGGCGGGCGGACCGCCACCTGCTGCGGGCGCGGTTGCAGTGGGCGGGCTTCGGGATGCTGCAGAGCGGGCTGTGGGTCGCGCCCCGGGCCGTCGACGTGGAGCGGCTCCTCGAGGAGCTGGACGTGCTCGGGCACGTCAAGGTCTTCCGGGCCAACGTCGACGCGCCGACCCGGGTCGCCGAGCTCATCGAGGATGCGTGGGACGTCACCGGGATCGCCCGTGGCTACCGGGAGTTCCTCGCCCGCTGGGACCGTGCCGAGCCGCTGCCGGACGCGCCCGACGACCTCGCCCGCCAGCTCTGGTTGCACGGGGAGTGGAGCCTGCTCGCCCGCCGCGACCCGGGCCTGCCGGTGGACTACCTGCCGGCCGACTGGCCCGCGGTGCGCGCCGAGCACGTGGCGCTGCGCCTGCGGGCGCAGTACGAACCGGTCGCCGATGCGCTCGCGGCCGAGCTCGTCGAGGTGCTCGATGTTCGACAGGCTCTTGACGACCGCCACGATCACGAATGACGTTCTGAGGCGTTGCGGCCGGATCGTCAGGCCGTCGCCTCCCGCAGGTGTCCCAGCGCGCCGATGAGGCGTTCGGCGATGTCCGCGGGCCAGGGGAAGCTTACGGTCACCGACTGCTGGTGGGCGAGCCCGTGCAGGCCGACCCACAGCGCGACGGCATCGGCGGCCGGGTCGTCGCTGGTGGCGATACCCGCGGCGACGCACTCGCCCAGCACGTCGGCGAGCAGCTGCAGCGTGCTGCGACCCAGCTCGTGCATGTCGGCCTCGGTCACCGAGCCCGCCTCCAGGTCGGGCATCCACAGTCCCCCGAACATCGTGCGATAGCGGCCGGGACGACTCCGGGCGAACTCGAGGTACGCGGTGCAGACGGCGAAGAGCCGCGACCGCGGGTCGTCGTCCGCGGCATCCCGCGTGCGGTGCAGCTCTGCGTCGAGCTCCTCGAAGGCCTGCTGGACGACGGCCAGCATGATCCCGGGTTGGTCGGCGAAGTGGCGGTAGATCGACGGTGCCGTGATCCCGACCCTGCGGGCGACCGCCCTCAGGGTCACGGCCCGCTCGTCACCGGTCTCGTCCAGGAGTGCGACGGCCCCGGCCACGATGTCGTCGCGCAGCCGGGCGCCCTCGCCGCGGCGGTTGCGGGTGCGGGCGGCGGGTGCCGGGGCGTGCTCTGACATGGCATCAGCTTACACCCGAGAACTTACGCACGTTTGGCTTGCGGCATGAAGTAAACGCGCGTAGCGTTACGAGCGTAAGGTTAACGATGTGAACGGAGTCAGACGTGGACCGCACCACCGCCACCACCCAGGTCACCGAGGTCGTCCTGCCCGGCCGGGTCGAGCCGAGCGGCCTGCAGGTCCGCAACCGTGAGCTCGCGGCGCCGGCCGCGGGGCAGGCCGTCCTGCGCATGGACGCGACCGGCGTGTCGTTCGCCGAGCAGCAGATGCGCCGGGGCAAGTACTTCGACCAGCCGCCGTTCCCGTTCGTGCCCGGCTACGACGTCGTCGGCACGGTGACCGCGACCGGCCCCGGGGTGGACCCCACCCTGGTGGGCCGCCGGTTCGCCGCGGTCACCAAGATCGGGAGCTGGGCGTCCCACCAGCTGCTCGACGTCGCCGACCTGGTGCCCGTGCCGGACGGCGTGGACGCCGCCGACGCCGAGACGGTGGTCGTCAACGGGATCACGGCATGGCAGATGCTGCACCGGACCGCGCGGGTCCGTCCCGGGGCGACGATCGTGGTGCTGGGCGCCAACGGCGGCGTCGGGACGACGCTCGTGCAGCTGGCCCGCCACGCCGGGATCACCGTGATCGGCACCGCGTCACCCCGGCACCACGCGGCCGTGCGCGAGCTCGGCGCCACCCCGGTCGACTACCGCGACCCGGACGTGTACCGGCGGATCCGCGAGCTCGCGCCGGACGGCGTGGACGCGGTGTTCGACCACGTCGGCGGCCCGGGGATCACCGAGTCCTGGCGGCTGCTGCGCCGCGGCGGGACGCTGGTGTCGTACGGCACGGCGGCCACCAAGGACGAGGAGGGCGACTCCCGCCTCCCGGTGCTGAAGCTGTTCGCGCGGCTGCTGGTGTGGCACGTGCTGCCCAACGGCAGGTCGGCGCGGTTCTACAACTTCTGGGCCGGCCTGCGCCGGCGCGACGCCTTCCGCGCCCGGCTGCGGGAGGACCTCACCTCGGTGTTCCGACTGCTGGCCGACGGGGTCCTCACCGCGAAGGTCGCCGCGCGGTTCCCGCTGTCGGACGCCGGGTCGGCGCTGGCGCTGGCCGAGTCGCGCACGGTCGCCGGCAAGGTCGTCATCGTCCCGGACGCGTGACCGTCGTGGCACCCGCCCGCCGGAACCGCGACCGGCCGCGGAGCCGCCGCGGGGAGGGCGTGCGGTTGCGCGCCGAGATCCTGGCCGCCGCCACGGAGCTGCTCGACGCGAGCGGCGACGAGCGGGCGGTGACGCTGCGTGCCGTGGCGCGCCGGGTCGGGATCGCCGCCCCGTCGATCTACCCGCACTTCCCCGACCGGCCCGCCATCGTGCTGGCCGTCGCCCGGCAGGGCTTCGCCGAGCTGGGCGGCCGGATCCGCTCGGCGACCGGCTCGGCGGGCGACGATCCCCGCGCCCGGCTGATCGGCGCCTGCCGCGCGTACGTCGACTTCGCGGACCGCCGCCCCGCGCGGTACCGGCTGATGTTCGGCCGGGTCCACGACCCGGAGGATCCGACCGCCGTCGGCGGCGAGGCGGTGCGGATCCTCACCGAGACCTTGACCGACTGCGTCGCCGCGGGCCGGTCCACCAGCACCGACCTGCGCGCCGACGCGATCTCGCTCTGGGTGGGCCTGCACGGCCTCGCCCACCAGCACGCCGTCGCGGCGTTGTACCCCTGGCCGCCGGACATCGTCCGCCGGGTTGCCGCTCCCCTGTCCCGCCTCGTCGTCACCTGACCACATCGGAGAGATCATGAACGCCACGACCCTGCCCGCCCCGGCCACCGTTCCCGCCACGACCGGGGACGTCGACAGCCGCGCCGCCTACGCCGGCTTCGGGCTCGCCTACGTCTTCGGACACGGCGCATCGGCGATCTCCCTGGGCCCCGACCCGCTGGTCGCCCTGCCGGCCTGGCTGCCCATGACCCTCCTCGGCGCCGGCCTCGCCGCCGGCACCGTCTTCGCCGTGCTCGCGGCCAACCAGGCCCAGCGCGGTGCGGGCCGGGAGGAGGTCCTCTCCGGGAAGCTGCTGGGGCTCTCGTGGATCAGCGCCTTCGCCGCGCTGTTCCTCGCCATCACCGGTCTCGCCGCCGAGCTGGGCCGTCCCGACCTGCAGACGATGCTGTGGCCGACCTGGTCCGGGTTCCTCGTCGGGGTGCTCTACCTCGGGGAAGGCGCCGCCCGCCGCAACGTCCTGCACTACGGGCTCGGGACGTGGCTCGCCCTGACCTCCGCCGCCGCCCTCTTCCTCGGCATCCCCAGCCTGTTCTGGGTGCTCGCCGTCGCGGGCGGCGGTGGGTTCGCGGTCGCGGCCGTGCTGGAGCGCCGCCGCCTCGCCTCCCGTGGCGGCCGCTCGTCGTACAACTCGGGTTCGTGATCACCGGTTGCCCGGATGTGCTGCCGGGTTGGTGAGGGCCTCCGGTGGTGCCGCGCATCGTGCCGGGGCCGACGATCATGGCTGATCACCCGCGGCTGCGGGACCGTGCACGGTGGTCTTGATCAGCGAGTGCGGTTGTGGAACCGCACGGCTGCGGCTTCAGCACCACCCCTGGCGATCATGGCCCCGGCGCCGTGTGGCTAGTTCCGGAAGACGTGGCCGCCCAGCGAGATGAGCGCCAGCCCGGTCTCCGGGTCGACCTGCTTGCGCAGGTGGTTGGGGGTCTCGGTGACGATCACCTCGAGCGTGGGCCAGACGATCGCCCGCTTCAGGTGGCCGCCGACGGTCGAGCCGTCGCGGCGGCCGAGCACGGCGTGGGCGTGCAGCGCCGGCGCCTCGTCCTGGGCGGCGATGTCGCCGATCAGTGAGAGCACCTCGGCCTGCTCGCTGACCGGGATGTCGTGGTACTGCGCCTCGTCGGGGTCGAAGTAGGCGAGCGTCGCCTCGCGGAAGGCGCCGATCGCGGTGAGGGACGCTCCACCGATCCCGCGTTCCCGCGCGAACGCGAGCAGCTCGCCGGCGGCCTCGTCGTCCTTGTCCATCACGACGGCGAAGGTGCGCAGGCCATCGGCGTCGTGCAGCAGGGTGCTCCTCATCGTGCTCCTCCCCGGACCGGTCGTCGTCCCGCTCGCCGCGCCAGCACCGCCGCCGCGACGGCGGTGGTCGCCGCGAGCGCGCCCCCCGCGATGGCGGCCCCGTGTCCGTCGTGGGACGGCGCTGCCGTGGGGGTGTCCGCGATGGACCTGCTCAGCACCTCGGCGAGGTGCATGCCGCGGCGGCCGGTCGCACCCTGCTCGATCTGGGTGCGGCAGCTGAACCCGTCGGCCAGGACGAGCGTGTCCGGGTCGGCGGCGCGCACGGCGGGGAGGAGGGCCTGCTCGGCGCAGGCCATCGACACGTCGTAGTGCCCGGCCTCGAACCCGAAGTTGCCCGCGAGGCCGCAACAGCCCGACTCCAGCCGCCGGGCGTCGATGCCGGCGCGCGACATCGCCTCCACGTCCGCGTCGAACCCCAGCACCGCGTGCTGGTGGCAGTGCGCCTGCACGATCGCGGCGCGCTCGTGGCGCTCGGGCCGCCACGGCCGCGGCGCGTGGTGGACGAGCGCTTCGGCGAGCGTCACGAACCGGGACTGCAGCCGGGCGACGTCCTCGTCCTCCGGCAGCAGCTCGGCCGCATCGGACCGGAACACCGCCGAGCACGACGGTTCCAGCCCGACGACGAGGTGGCCGGCCTCGATCCACGGCCGGAGCGCCGCGATCGTGCGCTGCAGCCGCCGCCGAGCGACGCCGAGCTGGCCGGTCGAGATCCACGTCAGGCCGCAGCAGAGCGGCTCGTCGGGCACGGCGACGCGGAACCCGGCGTGCTCGAGGACGTCGACGGCAGCCCGCGCGATGTGCGGCTCGAAGTGGTTGGTGAACGTGTCGGGCCACAGCACGACCGTGTCCGGGTCGCCGGGTCGCGCGGCCGGCCGCCCTTGCCGGTGCCACCAGTCCTGGAAGGTCTCGGTGGCGAAGGCGGGGGCGTCGCGCTCGACCGCGATGCCGGCGAGTCGCTTGCCGAGGCGCGCGACGCCGGGCGCGTGCAGGAGGGCGTTGACCGCGCGCGGTGCCACCCGGGCCAGCCGCGCCCAGGTCGGGAGCCAGCCCAACGCGTAGTGCGCCATCGGCCGCAACCGCCCGGCGTAGTGGTGGGCGAGGAACTCCGCCTTGTAGGTGGCCATGTCGACGCCCACCGGGCAGTCCGACTTGCAGCCCTTGCACGCCAGGCACAGGTCGAGCGCATCGCGCACCGCCTCGGAGCGGAACCCGTCCCGGACGGGGGAGTCCGCGTGGCCCTGCAGCATCTCGAACAGCAGCCGCGCCCGTCCCCGCGTCGAGTGCTCCTCCTCGCGCGTCACCTGGTAGGACGGGCACATCACACCGTCGCCGGGCACGGAGCGCCGGCACGCCCCCACCCCGACGCAGCGCATGACCGCGGCGGTGAAGCTCCCCTTGTCGTGCGGGTAGCCGAACCATGTCTCGTGCGCCTGCGGCCGCCAGCCGGCGCCCAGCCGCAGGTTCTCGTCCACCCGGTACGGGGCGACGACCTTGCCCGGGTTCATCCGGTTCTCCGGGTCGAACAGCGCCTTCAGCTCCCCGAAGGCGCGCACCAGCTCCGGTCCGAACATCCGCTCGAGCAGCTCGCCACGGGCCTGCCCGTCGCCGTGCTCGCCGGACAGCGAACCACCGTAGGAGACGACGAGGTCGGCGGCCCGCTCGAGGAACCGGCGGAACTCGGCGACGCCCGTGGCGCTCTTGAGCCGGAACGGGATGCGCGTGTGCACGCACCCGTGGCCGAAGTGCCCGTAGAGCGAGGGCCGGTCGAGGTCGAACTCCGCGAACAGTCTGCGCAGGTCGCGCAGGTAGTCGCCCAGGTGTTCGGGTGCGACGGCCGAGTCCTCCCAGCCTTCCCACGTCTCGGGGGTGAGCACGGGGCGGGCCGTCACGCCGAGGCCTGCCTCGCGGGCGTCCAGCATCTTGGCCTCGCGGGCGGGATCGTCGGTGAGGACGACGCCGGGGTCGTCACGGCTCCTGCCGAGCGCGTCGAGCAGGCTCGCCGCCTGCTCGTCCGGGCTGTCCGGGTCGTCGGCCCCGAACTGGACGAGCAGCCACGCCTCGCCCTCGGGGAGCGCCGCCAAGGAGTCGAGGTGGACGTGCTCGTTGCGCATGAGCTCGGCCATGCGCTGGTCCATCGCCTCGAGCAGCACCGGGGAGACGGAGCAGTTCGCGAGGATCCCGGGCACCGCGTCGGCGGCCGCGATGACGTCCGGGAAGCCGAGCACGAGCATCGCGGTGTGCTCCAGGACCGGGACGAGCTGCAGCTCGGCGTGCAGGACGGTGGCCAGCGTTCCCTCGCTCCCGACGAGCAGCTTGGCGAGGTCGAAGCCCTGCTCGGGCAGCAGCGCGTCCAGGCTGTAGCCCGACACCCGCCGCGGGATGTCCGGGTACCTGTCCCGGACCAGGCCCGAGTAGCGATCGCGCAGGTGCACCAGGGTGCGGTAGAGCTGGGCCGTGTCGCCCGCCCCGTGGGTGAGGGTCGCCAGCTCGTCGTCGCCGGTGGCGCCGACCCAGCTGCGCCATCCCCGGTAGGTGAGGATCTCCAGGCGGCGCACGTTGTCGGCGGTCTTGCCGTAGGCCTGGGCGGTCGCCCCGCACGAGTTGTTCCCGATCATCCCGCCGAGCGTGCAGTGGTCGTGGGTGGCGGGCTTCGGCCCGAACACCAGGCCGTGCGGGGCGAGCTCGCGGTTCAGGTCGTCGAGCACGATGCCCGGCTCCACCACGCACGTCCGCGCTTGCGGGTCGACCGAGACGAGCCGGTTGCAGTACTTGGACCAGTCGATCACCACCGCGGTGTTCGTGCACTGCCCGCCGAGGCTGGTGCCCCCGCCGCGGGACAGCACCGGCGCGTCGTGGTCGCGGCACACCGCGACCGCCGTGGCGCCCGCCTCCACGGACCGCGGGACGACGACGGCGATCGGCACCTGCCGGTAGTTCGAGCCGTCGGTCGCATACGCCCCGCGGGACCCCGCGTCGAACCGGACCTCCCCGTCCACGCGGGCGCGCAGGTCGGCCTCGAGCACGCGGACGTCCACGTCGGGAACGGCGCGCGGCGGACGCAGGTCGAGATCGGTCCTCATCGGTCCTCTCGGTAGCGCTCGGCGGCGTCGCGGCGCAGGGTCAGCCCGTTCCCGGCGGCCTCGGGATCGGGGCGGATCGTGCCTCCGGTGGGGTCGAGGACGCCGTCGAAGAACATCTGCTCGATCCGCACGTGGTCGTGGAACCACTCGAGGTGGCGCAGGTTCGGGGTGGCCGCGGCGACGTGGGCGTGCAGGTGCGGCGCGCAGTGCCCGGAGACGTCGAGGTGGTGGGCGGCCGCGACGGCGGCGATGCGCAGCCACTCGGTGATCCCGCCGCAGCGGGTCACGTCCGCCTGCAGGCAGTCGACGGCACGGGCCGCGCACATGCGCCGGAAGTAGGTGAGGTCGTAGCCGTACTCGCCCGCGGCGACGTCCGCCGCGACGCCGTCGCGCACGGCGCGCAGCCCGTCCAGGTCGTCGGACGACACCGGCTCCTCGAACCACCGGACGTCGCAGTGGGTGGCGGCCTGCATGACCCGGACGGCCTGCTTGCGCCCGTAAGCGCCGTTCGCGTCGACGAACAGCTCGACGTCCGGCCCGATCGCCGCGCGGGCCTCGTCGATGCGGGCCAGGTCGCGCGCGACCGCGCTGCCGAACGACTCCCCGATCTTGATCTTGACGCGCGGGATGCCCGTGTCCGTCCAGCCGGTGAGCTGCTCCCGCAGCCGGTCGGAGCCGTAGGTGGTGAAGCCCCCGCTCCCGTAGACCGGGACCTCGTCGCGCACCGCACCGAGCAGCCGGTGCAGCGGCAGCCCGAGCAGCCGCGCTTCGAGGTCCCAGAGCGCGGTGTCCACAGCGGAGATCGCGTAGCCAGCGACACCGGGCCGTCCGGCGTTGCGGACCACAGCCACCATCGCGTGGAAGGCACCGGCGGCGTCGACCGCGTCCCTGCCCAGCACGACATCGGTGAGCTGGTCGTGCACCACCGATGCACAGGCGGGCGGCCCGTAGGTCCACCCCGTGCCGACGGTGCCGTCGCACCGGGCCTCGACCAGCACCATCGTGGTGGAGTCCCAGGCCAACGTGCCGTCAGCCTCCGGGGCGTCGGTCGGCACCGTGTACACGGCGACGTCGAGCGCCTCGACGACCATGTCACCTCCCGGCGATCGGTGGTGCGCGGACTCCTCGCCCGCCCCTCGCCCACCGGCTACCCCCGACCGTTGCGCCTAAGCACGTGATGCGCTATCGCACACGGTGCCCTGTGGCATGCACACTGTCGCGGTGGCGAGCGCGCAGCCGGAGCCGGCGAACGAGGTCGACGCGGTCATGCTGGCCGCACGGGTGCTCGTCGGGGTGAGCGCGCGATCCGTCGCCATGGTCGAGGACGTCGTCACGCTGCCGCAGTTGCGGTTGCTCGTGATGGTGATGAGCCGCGGACCGCTGAACCTGGCCGCGGTCGCGGACGGGCTGGGCATCCACCCGTCGAACGCCACCCGCGCCTGCGACCGGCTGGTGGCGGGGGGCCTGCTGGACCGCCGGGACAACCCGGCCGACCGCCGCAACCTCCTGCTCGAGCTGACCCCGTCCGGACGTGAGCTCGTCAGCCGCGTGATGGCCCACCGGCGGGCCGCGATCGCCGAGATCCTCGACCGGATGCCCTCCGGCCGCAGGCAGGCGCTCACGAACGTCCTGCGCTCCTTCGCCGATGCGGCCGGCGAGCTACCACACCGCGACGTGTGGGCACTGGGCTGGACCACGTCCGACTGAACCGCCGGCCTCCGTCGCGGCCGCGGCGGGTGTGCGCGGGCGCAATCGTCGTGCTGGGCAGGTGGATGCGCAGGCGGATCCAGGGGTACCAGAAGGAACCGTGCAGGCCGAGGCGGGGACGGAGGGATGCCGGTGCCGTTGCAGCTGGAGGACTACGGCCTCATCGGGGACACCCACACCGCGGCCCTCGTCGGCTACGACGGGTCCATCGACTGGCTGTGCCTGCCGCGATTCGACTCCGCTGCCTGCTTCGCGGCGCTCCTCGGTGGGCCGGAGCACGGGCGATGGCGGCTCGCGCCAGTCGGGGAGCACCGGGCGGTCGATCGCCGCTACCGGCGGGACTCGCTCGTGCTCGAGACGGACTTCACCACCGCCGACGGTGCGGTGCGGGTGGTGGACTGCATGCCGATCCGCGCCGAGCGCCCGGACCTGTTCCGCCGGGTGGAGGGGTTGGCCGGGCGGGTCCCGGTCCGGAGCGAGGTGCTGCTGCGGCTCGACTACGGCCACGTCGTCCCGTGGTTCCGGGAGGTCGGCAGGCGCACATCCGCGCTCGCCGGGCCGGACGCGATCACGGTGGACTCCGATGTGCGGCACGAGCTCACGGGCACCGACCTCGCCGCCGAGTTCTTCCTGAACGCCGGTGAGCACGTCGACTTCCGGTTGGCATGGGCGAGCCCCCACGACCGTCCGCCGGACCGGGTCGACGTGGGCCGGGGGATCGCGGCCACCGAGAAGTGGTGGCAGGACTGGGCGGCCCGGTGCACGTTCGACGGCGAGCACCGGGACGCGGTCGTCCGCTCGCTGATCACCCTGAAGGCGATGTCCTACGGGCCGAGCGGGGGCATCGTGGCGGCGCCCACGACCTCGCTGCCGGAGCACCTCGGCGGCGTGCGGAACTGGGACTACCGGTACTGCTGGATCCGGGACGCGACGTTCACGCTGCTGGCGCTGCTCCACGCCGGGTACGAGTCCGAGGCCGTCGCGTGGCGCGAGTGGCTGCTGCGGGCCGTGGCCGGTCAGCCCGAGCAGATGCAGTTGATGTACGGCGTCGAGGGCGAACGACGGCTGATCGAGTTCGAGCTCGACTGGTTGCCGGGCTACGCGGGTTCCCGGCCCGTCCGCGTCGGCAACGCCGCGTCCCAGCAGTTCCAGCTCGACGTGTACGGCGAGCTGATGGACGCGCTGCACCAGGCCCGCAAGCACGGCATCCCCCCGGACGACTCGGCGTGGCAGGTTCAGCGCGTCCTCATGGACTTCCTCGAGGGGCACTGGCGGGAACCGGACGAGGGGATCTGGGAGATCCGCGGCGACCGCAGGCACTTCACCCACTCGAAGGTCATGGCGTGGGCGGCCGTCGACCGCGCGATCAGGGGCGTGGAGATGTTCGACCTGGACGGGCCGTTCGACTCCTGGAAACGCCTGCGCCAGGAGATCTTCGACGACGTGTGCGAGCACGGCTACGACGCCCGGCGCAACACCTTCACCCAGTGCTACGGGTCCCGCGAGCTGGACGCCGCGCTCCTGCTCATGGCGTCGGTGGGCTTCCTCCCCGCCGATGACCGGCGGTTCACCGGAACCGTCGCGGCGATCGAGAGGAACCTGTGCCACGACGGCTTCGTGAACCGGTACACGATGACGAGGTCGACCAGGCGGATCGACGGGCTACCCCCGGGTGAGGGGGCGTTCCTGCCCTGCACGTTCTGGCTGGCGGACGCGCACCTGCTCGGTGGCCGCAGCGAGGCCGGCCGTGCGGTGTTCGAGCGGTTGCTCGGGCTGCGCAGCGACCTGGGCCTGCTCTCGGAGGAGTACGACGTCGAGGACCGGCGCCTCGTCGGCAACTACCCGCAGGCGCTGAGCCACCTCGCCCTCGTCAACACGGCCTGCGAGCTGGCGACCGGGCGCGGGCCCAGCCACCGGCGCTCGGGCGGCGATGCCGCTCGCTGAGCGGATCAGCGGGCTGCATGCGCGGCCAGGACCGCGACGAGCGCCGCGACGCCGACCGCCGTGCACGCGATGCAGACCGTGGCCACGAGCCTGCCACCGGGACCGGCGGCAAGGCAGTGGTCCCGGAGCAGGGCGACCTCGACGCGGCGCGCTCGGCGCATCGAGCCGACGACGAGCAGCGTTGCCAGTGCCAGCCCGAGCAGCCCGACCACCACGGCTCCCGCACCCAGCGCCGGGGTGAGCACGCGCATGCCGGCGACCGCCCCGACCGCCACGGCCAGGCCGGTGCGGCGCCACGCCAGGGCGGTGCGCTCGGGCTGCAGCCCGGGGTCGAAGATCCGGCCGCCGTCGGTCATCGCAGCAACAGCGCCGCCAGGAGGAGCAGGCCCGTGGCGGTCGTGCCCACCGTCAACGGGACCATCAGCGATGGCGCGCTCAGCGGCCGCCCCTGCCGCATCGCGCGCTCGTCCCGGCTCCACGCGAACCACGCCTGCACCGGCGTGAGCAGGCCCAGCACGATCAGCAGCACGGACGCGGCCAACCGCAGTTGGGGCTGCATCGGCAGGGCGACGGCCTCGAGCGCGACACCGCAGGCGAGCAGGGCGAGCGAGGTGCGGATCCAGGCGAGGAACGTGCGCTCGTTGGCGAGCGTGAACCGCGGGTCCGGCTCGCTGCCCTCGCCGAACACCCAGCGGGGGAAGCGACGTGACGCGACCGGACTGCTCATCGGTCCCAGTGCACCACAATGTCCGGTCATATCGAAGGTGCTCCCACGGAATGAGACCGATCTCTCCGGGGTGCAGGAGCAGGCCGTCAGGCGGCGGCGCGCGCGTACTCGTCCTCGAGCGCGGCCCGGCCGGCGCGGGTGAGCGTGGCCGCGGACGCCCCGTGGACCCGGGCCACCAGCCCGGCCGCGAGGAGGGCGTGCGCGCGGGGTTGGTCGCAGAACCACCGGCCGTCGACGCGCAGGTTCGGGACGCCGGTGGGGGCGATATCGCAACGACCGGCGGCCACCGCACGCAGCAGCGCCCGGTCGCGTCCGGTCAGGTTCAGGATCGACATGGGTTCAACCTCTCCGCCTTGTAAGACGTCGGCGGAGGCGTCCGGGTTGGGTCGTCGGGGCAGAAAAGTGCGCGCGCTCGGAGGGCGGCCACCACCTCACACACCCAAGGCCGGCTTCACACCGCGCCGGCCTCGTGTGAAGGGCCCGTCGGGTTTGTGAAGTCTCGGGGTCAACGGGCCGACGTGATCAGGCGTGTCCACCTGCCGCTCGGCCAGCGCCGCGGGGAGCGTCGAGCGGCCCGGGAAGAAGGGGCTGGCGGCCGACTTCTCGGCCCATAGCTCCAGGACGCGGCGAGGTCAGTCGGCCGGCAGGATCTGCAGGCGGCCGTTCGCGACGGCGTAGTACGCGACCGCGCCGAGCGCGGCGCCGATGAACCAGCCGAACGGGGCGATCAGCGAGAACGCGGGGACGAGCGCGAGGGTCAGCGCGATGATCGAGCTCGGGACGAACGCCGTGATCGCCAGCCGGTTGACCCCGCCCTGGTAGTGGTAGATCCCCTTCTCCGACGGGTCGTAGAGATCGGGGATGCTCACGCGCGCCCGCCGCAGCAGGAAGTAGTCGACGGCCATGATCCCGAAGAACGGTCCGAGCAGCGCGCCGAGCCCGCCGAGGAAGTACGCGATCACCTGGGGCGAGTTGTAGAGGTTCCACGGCGTCGACAGGAGCGCCGCGGCCGAGGCGATGATGCCCCCGGTGCGGAAGCTGATGCGCTTCGGGTTGAGGTTGGACAGGTCGAACGCGGCCGACACGAAGTTCGCGACGATGTTGACCCCGATCGTGGCCAGCACGAACACCGCGCTGCCGACGAGCACGAGCCACTCGTTGTCGACGTCCTCCAGCAGCGCGGCGGGGTCGAGCACCGCCTTGCCGTACACCTGGACCGAGGCGGCCGAGACGATCACGGAGGTCAGCGCGAACGCCGTCCAGTTGAGCGGCAGGCCGAGTGCGTTGCCCCGCACGACGTCGCGGCGGCTGGGGGAGTAGCGGGCGAAGTCGGAGAAGTTGAGCATCAGCGTGGCGAGCACACCGACCGTGAGCCCGACCGCGGCGAAGGTCTGGTACCACTGCTCGCCGGTGGACAGCACGGTGTCGCCGCCCCCGCTGGTCCAGGAGATGTGGAAGTCGGCCTGCCAGAGCATCCAGCCGGCCAGCGCCAGCATCACCACCCAGATCGCGGGCCCGGCCAGGCCCTGGAAGTGGCGCACCGCCTCCATGCCCTTGCGCACGATGAGCAGCTGGATCCCCCAGAGCAGCACGAACGCGATCCAGCCCAGCAGGTCGAGCCCCAGGAAGCCCACCCCCGTGAGCGACTCGGTGCCCGGGACGAACCTGACCAGCAGCACCTTGAGCGCGACCGACGCCAGGAACGTCTGCACGCCGTACCAGGCGATGGCCACGATCCCGCGGACCAGTGCCGTGAACCGAGCGCCCCAGACACCCCAGGACAGCCGGCTCACGACGGGGTAGGGAGCTCCCGTGTCGTGCCCCATGAAGCCGGACAGGCAGCAGCCGCCGAAGATGATCAGTACGCCCCCGAGGATGCCGAGGGTGACCTGGATCGGGCTCAGCCCGAGCAGGAACAGGCCGGCGGCGAACGTGTAGTTGCCGACGTTGTGCGCGTCGTTCATCCACAGGCAGAAGAGGCTGTAGGTCTGCCACCGCCGCTCGCGCGGCTCGGCGGGCCGGAGGTCGTCGTTGTACAGCCTGCCCTCGGGGTCCTGCGCGGCGAGTGCGGCCTGGTCGACGTCGGGATGCTGGATGGACATGCGGGTCCTCCCCATTGAGGATGTGCCGCTCAGGACGGCAGCGGCCAGCCGGTGACGCGTTTGCGGCGCGGCGGTGCGTAGGTGCGGATCTTGCTCGTGGACAGGCCCAGTCCGACGAGGCTCTCGGCGAGCTTCACCGCGGCCGTGACCCCGTCCACGACCGGCACGCCGGTCGCGCTGCGCACCGCGTCGTCGAGCCCGGCCATGCCGCCGCAGCCGAGGCAGATCACCTCGGCGTGGTCGTCGCGGACGGCGAGCTCCGCCTCCCGGACGATCGCCTTGACGGCCGTCGCCGGGTCCTCCTCGAGTTGCAGCACGGACAGGCCGCTCGAGCGGACCGATGCGCAGCGGGCCGCCAGCCCCGCCTGCGCGAGGCGGCCCTCGATGAGCGGGACGGTGCGGTCGAGGCTGGTCACCACCGAGTACCGGTGGCCGATGAGCGAGGCGACGTGCCCGGCCGCCTCGGTGATGTCGACGACCGGGACGTCGAGCAGTTCCTGCAGGCCCTCGCGGCCGTGCTCGCCGAACCCGGCCTGGATCACCGCGTCGAACGGGCCCTCGTACGTCACCACGGCGTTCATGACCGCGACGGCGGCGAGGTAGCTCTCGAAGTTGCCCTCGACCGACTCCGCACCGATCGCCGGGGTCAGCCCGATGATCTCGGTGTCCGCGGCGGCGACCGAGCGGGCGGAGGCCGCAATCGACTCGGTGACGGACGCGGTGGTGTTGACGTTGACGACGAGCAGCCGCACGGCGCCGCTCCTTCCTGCTCCGGCTGCTATTTGTGTGCGCCGGGGGATGCGCCCGTCAAGCCTCGCGCGGTTATAAGTGCGGCGCGCGGGGAGGAAGTGCGCATCCGGGTACGAGCATCGACTGATCGTCCGGGACTGTCCAGTCGTATCCGTCCCTCCATGGGGAAGGATGGGGAGCATGAGTGAGTGGTACTCCCTGGAGGATGTCGCCGATCGGCTCGGCCTGCACGTCCGCACGGTGCGCAGCTACGTGCGGGAGGGGCGGCTGGGGGCGGTGCGGATCGGCAAGCAGTACCGCGTCTCGCACGCCGACCTCCAGGCGCTCACCGGTGGGCCGTCCCGCTCGCGGCAGGTCGGCGTCACGAGCGTCCTGGACGTCGACGGCATCGACGCGGCCGCCGCGGAACGGCTGGCGTCCTTCGTCAGGGGCCTGCCGAAACCCGCGCGGGCACCCCACGTGGACATGGTCCACGAGCCGGACCGCGACCGGCTCAAGGTGATCGTCGTGGGGTCCGTCGAGGCGAACGTGGAGCTGCTGCGCCTCGTGGGTGCGATGGCAGAGGGGGCGGCATGACCGGCCCGCTCACCGGCGCCATCGCGCTGCCCGACGGCACGCTCGTGCGCGGCCGCGGCCGTCGTGAGCCGTTCCCGGCCGGGCCGCCGCCCGAGTTCGGCCTCTACCTGGGACACCCGCCGGACCGGCGGCGCCTGCTGCCCCGGCGCGGCGCGGAGTGGCAGCCCGGCTGGCCCGCCGAGTGGATCCACTGGCCGGACTTCCGCACGCCTCGCGCCCCCGACGTGGCGGCAGCGCAGATCGCCGGGGCCTATCGCCGGGCGCTCTCGGGGGAGCGGGTCGAGGTCGCGTGCACCGGGGGCACGGGCCGCACCGGCACCGTGATCGCCTGCATGGCCGTGCTGGCGGGGCACCCGGCGGAGGACGCCGTGGCGTGGACGCGGAGCCACTACCGGCCACGCGCCGTCGAGACCCCCGGCCAGCGCCGCTTCATCGCCTGGTTCGCCGAGCACCGCTGAGCGTCCTCGACCGTCCGGCATGCTCGTTCGGTCACCCGAGTTTCGGCCCGCACGTCGAGAACGGGCGGCCACCCCCGACGTTCCGGTTGTGGGCGGCCACCGTGGACGTCCCGCCGAGGAGGAACGATGACCGAGAACCAGTCCCTCGACCACGAGTTCAGCGCCGTCCTGCAGAAGAGCCCGAGCCCGGGTGGTTGGACCTACGTGGTGATGCCCGGCTCTGCGGAGTTCTTCGGTACCCGCGGCCTGGTGAAGGTCCGCGGCACGGTGGACGGCCAGCCGTTCCGGAGCTCCTTCATGGCGCTCGGCGACGGCAGCCACAAGCTCCCCGTGAAGGGCGAGCTGCAGCGGGCCATCGGCAAGGGGCCCGGCGAGACGGTCACGGTGCACCTGTCCGAGCGGATCACGGGCCGCTGACGGCCTCCGGTACCGGGGCGACCACGCTACGCTCTGTTGGGTGATCTGTCCGAAGTGTCAGAACCTGATGCATACCGTCGACCGGCGTGGCGTCCACATCGAGCAGTGCCAGGGCTGTCGAGGGATCTTCCTCGACCGCGGCGAGCTCGAGCAGATCGCCAACGCGGAGCAGAGCTTCTACGGCGGCCACGGCGCTCCGGGGGCCTACTACGCCGACTCGCCCCCACCCCACCAGCGCCACCGCGGGCACTACGGCGACTCCCCGCCCCCGTACGGGCACCAGCCGCGGGGCCACTACAGCGACTCGCCACCGCCCTACGGCCACCAGAAGGGGCACAAGCGCCGCAAGGGCTTCTTCGACGAGCTGTTCGGCTGAGCGGGGGTTGCCGAACGAACCGGCTCCGCCGCACGGCGAGCAACGCGCGGTCGACCTGCAGATCTGCCTCGGCTGCGGCGCCCGGTTCAGGTACCCGGTGGTCGCACCCGACGCGCCGGTGCTGGTCTGCGCGGACTGCGGGCACCGGCAGCCGTTCCGGCGGCTGCCGCTGTTCGCGCTCACCGGCCCGAGCGGGGCGGGCAAGTCGACGGTGGCCCGCCTGCTCCCGCAGGCCCTCGGGGACGTGGCGGTCGTGGTCGAGCAGGACATGCTCTGGGCGGCTGGCCTGCAGGACCCCGCCGACGACTTCGCGGACTTCCGCCGCACCTGGCTGCGGATGGCCGGGATGATCCACCAGAGCGGGCGCCCGGTGGTGCTGGTCGGCACCGTGGTGCCGGAGCAGTTCGAGCGGCGGCCGGAGCGCGCCTTCGTCGGGCAGATCCACTACCTGGCCCTGGTGGCCGACCCGGACGTGCTGCGGACCCGGTTGCGTGCCCGCCCGGCGTGGCGCGGCTGGGACGACCCGCGCATCGCGGAGACGGTGGAGTTCAACGACTGGCTGTGCCGGGAGGGGCCGACCCTCGCCCCGCCCGTCGAGCTGCTCGACACCACCACCCTAGAGCTCGCCGAGACGGCGCGCCGGGTCGTCGAGTGGGTGCGGCGCGGTGCGGGTCGGTAGAGCGCCTGCCGGTGCCGCACTCAGCGGTAGGCGCCGGTGCAGACGTGGGAGAGCACGCGGGCGCCCTTGCCCGGGGTCGCGCGGACCGCCGCGCGCTCGGCCTCGTCGAGGGACGCCGCGTACGCCCAGCCCCAGGCGCGGTTCCGCGCCTGCGCCACGGCGGCGCAGCCGTTGGTCACGCTCACCGCTTCCCGGCAGTCCCGCGCGCCGCACGCGTCCACTGCGGCGGCGGCCGCGGCGCCTGCGGACGGCTGGTCGTAGGAGTAGCCGATGTTGCCGGTCCGCACCGAGACGGCGATGGTGGCCCACGTGTTCGGGGTGGCGGCGCTCGCCGGGGCCGCGCCCAGGACCATGGCGCCGCTCGCGACCGCCACGCCGAGTGCGGCCCGGGTGATCATCGAACGGGTGCGCGTCATGGTCGGTCTCCTTCGGTGTCGCTCGTTGTGGAGGGGACGACCGGCCGGGGCGTGAATCGGTTGGGGTCTCCTGGTGAAGAGGACGAGAACCGGCCGCAAGGCGCCATAGCGTGGGAGGCGTGATCCGGCCGTTCCGCATCGACGTTCCCCAGTCCGACCTCGACGACCTGCACCACCGCCTGGATCGGGCGCTCTGGCCCGACGAGCTGCCGGACGCCGGCTGGGAGTACGGCGTCCCCGCGGGGTACCTCGGCGAGCTGGCGCACCGGTGGCGGAGCACGTACGACTGGCGGGCCCACGAGGAACGGCTGAACGAGCTCCCCCAGTTCGTGACGGAGATCGACGGCCAGACCGTGCACTTCGCGCACGCCCGCTCCGCCGACCCGGGCGCGCTGCCGCTACTGCTGACCCACGGCTGGCCCAGCACGTTCGCCGACTTCGCCGGGGTCGTCGAGCCGCTCACCACCGGCGGGCCGGCCTTCCACGTGGTGGTGCCGTCGGTGCCGGGGTTCGGCTTCTCGGGCCCCACGCGCGAGCGCGGGTGGGACGTGCGGCGGATCGCCCGCGCATGGGCCGAGCTGATGCACCGGCTCGGCTACGAGCGGTACGTCGTGCAGGGCGGCGACTTCGGGGCGCTGATCTCGCCGGAGGTGGCGCGGGTGGCGCCCGAGCACGTGATCGGTGTGCACGTCAACGCGCTCGTCACGGCCGTCGACCCGACCTCGCCGGACCCGACGGCCGGCCTCGGCCCCGACGACGTGGCGCGGCTGCGGGCCGGCGCAGCGCGGTGGGCGGAGCGCTCCGGCTACGCCACGATCCAGTCCACCCGCCCCCAGACGCTCGCCTACGCCCTCACCGACTCCCCGCTGGGCCTGCTCGCGTGGAACCTGGAGTGGTTCGTCGACTACGACCCCACCCGCACGGCGCAGGCCCCGGTCGACCCGGACGCCGTCCTCACCGACGTCTCGATCTTCTGGTTCACCCGCACGTCGGGGTCGGCGGCGCGCCTCTACAAGGAGTCACGCGCCGCCTTCTACGGCGGGGAGCGGGTGGACGTACCCACGGCGGTGGCGGTGTTCCCCGGTGACGGGGCCCTGCGCGCGCTGGCCGAGCGCTCCCTCCTCGTCGTGCGCTGGACCGAGTACGGGCGCGGCGGGCATTTCGCCTCGTTGCAGGCGCCCGACCTGCTCGTGGCGGACGTGCGGGCCTTCGTCCGCGGGATCAGCTCCGGTCGTAGCTGAGGATCACGGTTCCCCCCTCCAAGGTGCGGGTGCGGGTCAGCGTGAAGGCGGTGGGGCTGAAGCCGGCGGTGAAGAGGGGGACGCCGGCCCCGGCCACCACCGGGTAGACCTTCAGGACGAGCGAGTCGATCTCGGCGAGCAGCGACCCCGCCAGCCGCGACCCGCCGATCAGGTAGATGTCCTTGCCGTCCTCGGCCTTGAGGTCCCGGATCCGCTCGACGACGCCGGACGAGACGAGCTCGACGGCGGGATCTGGGCTCCCGGCCGTGCTCGTGGACACGAGTATCTGCCGCAGGTGCGCGTACGGGCTGGTCACACCGATGTCGAGGGCCGGCTGGAAGGTCGTGCGCCCCTGCACCCCGACGTCGAAGTTCGGGTTCGCGACGTCCACCCCCAGCTGTTCGCGGATGTGGGTGGGCAGGGTGTCCGGATAGTCGCCCCTGATGAAGTCGATCACATCCGGCGTGAGGGGGAAGAAGTCGGCGCTCCCGTCCGGGGCGGCGATGAAGCCGTCGATGGTCATACCGACGTAGTAGACGAGCTTTCGCACGAGCGACCTCCGCAGTACTCTAATCGTAGTGGTTCGAACGTAGTACTACGGATGAAGTGGTGTCAACGGAGGAGATGCGGATGCGGCAGAACCCGGCCCGGCGGGCGGCGCTCCTGGACGCGGCGATCGAGGTGCTCGCCAGGGATGGTGCCCGGGGGCTCACCTTCCGCGCCGTCGACGCGGAGGCGCAGGTGCCCGTCGGCACGGCGTCCAACTACTTCAGCAGTCGCGACGAGCTGCTCACGCAGGTCGGCCACCGCTACTACGAGCGGCTCGAGCCCGATGCCGCCGCGCTCGCCGAGGCGCTCTCCGGGCCACGCGACCGCGATCGGGTCACCGAGCTGATGCACGACGTCGTGGAGCGGGTCATGACGTTCCGCTCCGGCTACCTCGCGCTGCTGGAGCTGCGCCTGGAGAGCACGCGTCGGCCCGAGCTGCGGGAGCTGCTCAGCAAGCGGATCCGCGCCGACATCGACTTCAACATCCGCAACCACGTGCAGGCCGGGCTGCCGGGCGACGCCACCACCGTGGTCGTGCTCTACCTCGCGCTGAACTGGCTGATCCTCGAGCGGCTCACCCTGCCCGACGTGTTCCCCGACGAGCAGGTCCACGACCTGGTCACCGACGTCGTCGAGCGGATCCTGCCCGGCCCGCGCCGCTCGGCCTGATCAGCAGCCGAGGATGCTCGCGAGCACCGCGCGCACCTCGTCGGCGCTCGGTGGGGCGGCCGCGACGAAGCAGTGCAGGAACAGCCCGTCGACGGCGGCGGCCGCTGCCGCCCGCACGACCGGGTCGGCGGCGTGGGGGGCGAGGTAGGCGTCGACGGCGGCCGTCCAGCGCTCGACCTCCGGCTGCAGCTCCGGCCTGCGGGCGGCGATGAGGAAGAGCTCGTACTCGGCGGCCGTGTGCGCCCGGCGGGAGTCGCCGCCCTCGGCGATGAGGCGGGCGAGCGCCGCGAGCGGATCGGGTTCGCGCGCGCAGTCGTCGAGCCGGCGCAGGTAGCAGTCGTTGCAGTCGGCGAGCGCCGCGACGAGCAGGTCGTCGACGGCCGGGAAGTAGTAGGTGACGGCGCTCGGCGGCACCCCCGCCTCCTGGGCGACCACCCGCTGGCTCACGGCCGCGACCCCGGCCCGTTCGATCACCCGCATCGTGGCGTCGAGGAGCTGCCTGCGGCGCTGCTCGCCCTTGCGCCTGCGCCCGTCGGTGGTCAGTGTGCCGCCCCCAGCTCGAGGGCGAGCACCCCGGCGATCACGAGCGCGATGCCGCCGAGCTGCACCGCCGTCAGGCCCTCGCCGAAGAGCACGGCCCCGACGATGGCGACGAGCGCCACGCCGACCGCGGCCCACACGCCGTACGCCACCCCGATCGCCATCCCGCGCACCAACGCCTGCGAGAGCAGGCCGAACGCCGCGAGGTAGCCGACGACCACGACGACCGACGGGACGGTTCTGCTGAAGCCCTCCGAGAGCTTGAGCGCGGTGGTGGCGACCACCTCGGTGAGGATCGCACCAGCGAGGAAGAGCCAGGGCACGGGGACCTCCGGGGCAGAAACCTGAGCGAGTGCTCTAGATTCTAGTCGCCCGGAGGGCTCCCGTCCGGGGGCCGCGCGCGGGCTGGCATCGTCGCAGCGCCTGGCCGACTACCGAGGAGACCCCGTGCCCACCGGTGACCTCACCCCCGATCAGCTGCTCGACCTCGACCGGCAGCACGTCTGGCACCCGTACTCGCCGATGCCCGGGGTGCGCCCGCCCTACCTGGTGGAGTCGGCGTCCGGCGTCCGGCTGCGGCTCGCCCAGCCGGTGGGCGGCGTGCGCGAGCTGGTCGACGGGATGGCGTCATGGTGGTCGGCGATCCACGGCTACGCCCATCCCGTGCTCGACGAGGCCGTGCGCGACCAGCTCGGGCGGATGAGCCACGTCATGTTCGGCGGGCTCACCCACGAGCAGGCGATCCGGCTGTCCGCCACGCTCGTGGAGATCACCCCGGACCCGCTGCAGCACGTCTTCCTCGCCGACTCGGGGTCGATCTCCGTCGAGGTCGCGATCAAGATGTGCCTGCAGTACTGGCGTTCCCGCGGCCGCCCGGAGCGGCAGCGGCTGCTCACCTGGCGCGGCGGCTACCACGGCGACACCTGGCACCCGATGTCCGTCTGCGACCCGGACGGCGGGATGCACCACATCTGGGCGGGCGCGCTGCCGGAGCAGGTCTTCGCCGACGCCCCGCCCCGGGAGTTCGAGCAGGCCTACGTCGAGCACCTCGCCGGCCTGCTCGCCCGGCACGCCAACGAGGTGGCGGCCATCATCGTCGAGCCCGTGGTGCAGAACGCGGGCGGCATGCGGTTCCACTCGCCGCGTTACCTGCGGGCGCTGCGCGAGCTCGCGGACGCCCACGACGTGCTGCTGGTGTTCGACGAGATCGCCACCGGCTTCGGGCGCACCGGCGAGCTGTTCGGCGCCGACCACGCCGGCGTCAGCCCGGACGTCATGTGCGTCGGCAAGGCCCTCACCGGCGGGTACCTCTCGATGGCCGCCACCCTGTGCACCCCCGAGGTGGCCGACGGGATCTCCCGCGGCGAGCTGTCCGTGCTCGCGCACGGGCCCACCTTCATGGGCAACCCGCTCGCGGCCGCTGCGGCGAACGCCTCGCTCGGCCTGCTGCTCGGCGGCGACTGGCGCGCCGGGGTGGCCCGGATCGAGAAGGTCCTGCACGCGGGCCTGGAGCCGGCCAGTGACCTGCCCGGAGTGCGCGACGTGCGTGCCCTCGGCGCCATCGGCGTGGTGCAGCTCGATCACGAGGTCGACGTCGCGGCCGCCACGGCCGCTGCCGTGCGGGAAGGCGTGTGGCTGCGCCCGTTCCGCGACCTCGTCTACACGATGCCGCCCTATGTCACGGACGACGACGACCTGGCCCGCATCTGCACGGCTGCGGTGGCCGCCGCCGCGGTGGGTTGATCGTCCATGGCCGCGCCGCACGTCACCGGGGTGGCGCTGCCGGTGGACGAGCGGCACGTTCGTCCCGCCCCATCGAACGAAGGTGCCGTTCGTACGAACTCATGCGGTGCGATCATCCTCACCGCCCCCAACCACCGGCGTGGAGCGCGGGTCTGCTGGGGTGATCCCGGAGGGGGAGGTCGAGATGGTGGTGCGTGTCCTGCTGCTGCTCGTCGTGGCGGTCCTGGCGGGCGGTGGTCTCACCGCCTGTTCGACCGGGCCGGAGACGGGCGACTGCGTCGAGAAGTCCGACGACACCTACGTGAAGGCCGACTGCGCGTCGGCGTCGTTGCGGGTGCTGCAGCGCCTCGACGACACGTCGGGCGACTGCATCGCCGTCGCCGGGGTGACCGAGAGCTTCTCCGACACCGGGTCGGGATCCACCCTCTGCATCGGCCCGCGGGACGTCGACCCGGCGGCCGCGATCAACGTGGCGGAGGAGGGCGACTGCGTGGTGGGCGTCGCGGCGAACGCCGACGTGCACCGGGTGGACTGCAGCGACGGCGCCGCCGAGGCCGTGGTGCTGCGCCGCATCGAGAACGCCACGACCATCGGCGGCATGGACCAGTGCTCGGACGTGCCGGGCACCAGCTCCAGCTACAGCTGGGACATGGTCACCACCGGCGACGACCCGTACGGGCTGAGCTCGATCGACAAGATGGGCGTCGACCTGCTGTTCTGCCTCGGCCCGCCCGGGGTCGACCCGAACTCCTCGCCGGACACCGCCCAGGTGGGCGACTGCCTGGCCGAGACGTCGGGCGACCCCGGGTACCAGAAGGTCGACTGCGCAGCGCCCTACGCCGCCTACCGCGTGGTGGAGCGGGTGGACAGCGGCATCATGGGCGTCGAGCTCGCCTGCGGGTCGTCGCCGGAGGCGACGTCGGGGATCCAGCGCGGCAGCGGATTCGACGGCTACGTCCTCTGCCTGGCCCCGAACTGATCTACAAGCGGCCGTACTTGTTGTAGACGTCGATCACCGGGACGCCCGCCTGCACCTCCTGCCGCACCTTGTCCTCGATGTCCTTGGCCTCCTCGGACTTCGCCAGCACCTCCTCGAGCGCGTCCTTCGGGATGACGAGGACGCCGTCCTCGTCGCCGAAGATCCAGTCGCCCGGGTTCACCCGCACCTGGCTGGTGAGGGTGCCGGTCATCGAGATCGGCACCTCGATGTCGCGGATTCGGGAGCGGCGCAGCGACTCGATAGGCGAGGTGTAGCGGGCGAAGACGCCGAGCCCGTCGATCTCCCGGACGAGCCGGCCGTCGCGGATGCCGCCGTCGATGACGACGCCGGTGGCACCGCGGGCGCGGCTGGCGTTGCTCATGAGCTCGCCCCAGATGCCGCTCTGGCGCTCGCCCGCCGCCCCGACGACCACCACGCAGCCGTCGTACATCTGCGTGAAGACGCCGAAGTCGGCGAGCTTCGTGTTCGGCGGCATCTCGTCGCGCTCGCGCATGTCCGGCCCTGCCATGACGGTGTAGGCGGGGCCTGCCACCTGCATGGAGCGGTCGAGGGGCGCGATCGCGAGGTCGAGGCACTGATGGGGCAGGCCCATCTCGTCCATGATGTCGTAGGCCACCGCCGTGTAGAGCGCCTTCAACCGCTTGGCGGTCCGGGCCACGTCCACGCCCGCCACCGTCATTCGAAGATCCCGAACCCGGGGACCGCGTGCTTGCGGACGCCGTCCATGTTGAGCTCGACGCCGATGCCGGGCGCGTCGGGCAGGGTGATGTAGCCGTCCTTGACGATCGAGCCGCTGCCGTCCGGGGCGTGCACGTAGCTGTCCCAGACCTCGCGCTCCTCGAGGGCGTGCCACTCCTGCACGAGGAAGTTCGGGATCGCGCCGCACTGGTGCGCCGTGGCCATGGTGCCCAGCGGCGTGGAGACCAGGTGCGGGGCGAACGGCACGTAGTGCATCTCGGCGAGGTTGGCGATCTTCTTCGCCTCGGCGAGCCCGCCGCACTTGGGCACGTCCGGCTCGATGACGTCGACGGCGCCCTTCTCGAGCAGCTCCCGGAAGCCCCAGCGCAGGTAGAGGTTCTCGCCCGCGCAGATGGGGGTGCGGGTCTGCGCGCGCACCCGTACCAGCGCGTCGATGTTCTCGGCCGGCACCGGCTCCTCGAGCCACATCAGGTTGAACGGCTCGAGCTCCCACGCGATCTTGCAGGCGCTCGGCACGTCGTAGCGGGCGTGCAGGTCGATGGCCAGGTCGACGTCCGGGCCGATCGCCTCGCGCACCGCCGCCACCCGCTCGACCATCGAGCGCAGCTCGGCGGCGTTGATGGTGTGGTTGTACTCGTCGTACTTGGCCGGGTGGTGCAGGTCGTCGATGTCGAACTTGATCGCGGTGAAGCCCTCGGAGACCATCCGCTGGGCGCGGTCGACGCAGCCGGAGACCGAGCCGCCGGGGTCGTCGCCGTCGCCGCAGTCGGCGTAGATCCGGATCCGGTCGCGGAACTTCCCGCCGAGCATCCGGTGCACCGGCTGGCCGGCCGCCTTGCCCGCGATGTCCCACAGCGCCAGCTCGATGCCGGACATGGCGATCACGAACACGCCCGCCTGCGGGCCCGCGAAGACGCGGCGCCGCAGCTTCTCCCAGCACCGCTCCACGTTGCGCGGGTCCTCGCCGATCAGCAGGTGCTTGAACGTGTCGATCAGCCCCACGACGCCGCCCGCGCCCGCGTCCGGGTTCGCCTCGCCGTAGCCGGTGATGCCCTCGTCGGTGTCGATCCGCACGAGCGTGGCCTGTCCGTGGTACGCGACCACCGCCGTCGTGATGTTGACGATTCTCATGCTTCTCCTTCCGGCCCTCGCGGGCCGAGTGGACGAACTACCTGCCGGTCAGGCGATGAGCTGGCCGCCGGACACGTTGATCTCGATGCCGACGGCGTGCTGCGCGCGGTCGGAGGCGAGGAAGACGACCCAGTTGGCGACGTCGTCGGGTTGGCCGATGCGGCCGATGAGGGTGTTCTCCAGGAGGCGCTCGCGGGCGCCGGGGGCGGACATCCACCCTTGCGTCATCGGCGTCTCGACGTTGCCGGGGGAGACGCAGTTGACGTTGATGTTGTACGGGGCGGCGAACCGCGCGAGGTCCTTCGTGTAGGCGAGGATCCCGCCGAACGCGGCGTCGTAGCCGGGGATGTTCGCGACCGTGCCGTGCGCCGTGAAGGAGCACATGTTCACGATCTTCCCGTAGCGCCGCTCCATCATCCCGGGGAGCACGGACTGGCATCCCCGGAAGACGCCGGAGAGGTGCCCCTCGATCTGGCGGTGCCATTCGTCGTCGTCGGTGTCCACGTGCCCGCTGACGGGCCCGGGGGCGGGACCGGCGATGTTGCAGAGGATGTCGACGGGGCCGAGGTCCTCCTCGACGGACCGCACGACCTCCTGCCAGTTGGCCCGGCTGGCGACGTCGAGCGCGTAGCCGCGGCACGACCCCGACCCGCCGCCGAGCTCCTTCATCGCGGTGGCGACGCCCGCCTCGTTGATGTCGGCGCCGGCGACCCGCACACCCTCGGCCGCGAGGGTCGTGGCGACCGCCCTGCCGAAGCCGGACGCGGCGCCCGTCACGATCGCCACCTTGCCGTCGAGTGAAAGATCCACTGGTTGTCACATCTCCTTGTCGAAACCGGTCAGCCGCGGACCGCGCCCGCGACGAGCCCCTTGACGAGATAGCCCTGGGCGAACCACACGAAGAGCAGGGTCGGGACGACCATCAGCACGCCGGCCGCCGACATCGGGCCCCAGTCGATGCCGAACTGGGTGACGAAGTTCGTGAGGCCGACCGGGAGCGTCTGGGCTGCCTCGCTCGAGGTCAGCGTGAGCGCCAGTAGCAGGTCGTTCCAGGTGAACAGGAACGTCAGCACGGCGCTCGCGGCGATCCCCGGTCCGATGAGCGGGGCGACGACGAACACGAGCTTGCGGATCACACCCGCGCCGTCGATCTCGGCCGACTCCTCGATCTCCTTCGGCAGGTCCTGGATGAAGGCCATGAGCAGCCAGATCGCCACCGGCAGCTTCGAGGCCGCGTGGGTGAGGACGAGCCCCAGCACCGTGTCCAGCAGGCCGATCCCGGAGAACACGGAGAACAGCGGGATGGCGAGCGCGATCACCGGGATCATCCGCATGATCAGCAGGACCGTGATCACGACCTTGACCCCGGGCAGCCGGAACCGCGCGAGCACGTACGCGCACGGCAGCGCGAGCACCGTCACCAGTGCCACCGTCGCGAGCGAGACCGCGATGGAGTTCCAGACGTAGTCGGCCATCTCGTACTCGGTGAACACGGTGACGTACTGGTCGAGCGTCACCGTGCTCGGCAGCAGCTGGACCGGCACCGCGAACAGCTCGTCGGAGGTGCGCAGGGACGTGAGCAGCAGCCAGACCAGCGGGAAGATCGACACCAGCACCGTCAGCACGAGCACGACGTAGCGGGCGACCAGGCCCACGGTGGCGCCCGTTCGGCGCGGGTGCACCGGTACCGGTCTGGTGGTCTCGAGCGTCAAGCCTGCCATGCCGCCGACCTCCGTGCGGTGAGCCGCGGGATCCCGTAGAGGAGCGCGAGTACGAGCAGGGACAGGACGAGCGCCACGTACGACACGGCCGCGGCGTGGCCGAAGTCGACGCTCTGGAAGGCCAGCTTGTAGGCCTCGACCGTGAGGAGGTTCGAGGCGTTGCCGGGCCCGCCCTGCGTCATCAGCCAGACGACGTCGAACGTCCGGAACAGGTCGATGATCCGGATCATCAGGGCGATCACGACGACCGGCCGCATCAGCGGCAGCACGATCGACCAGAACGTGCGCCACGCCGATGCGCCGTCCACCGCCGCCGCCTCGAGGGGCTCGCGCGGGATCGCCTGGAGCCCGGCGAGGAACAGCAGCACGAGCAGCGGCGTGTTCTGCCACGCGCTGGCGATGATCACCGAGACCAGTGCCCACCCGGGGTCGGACAGCCACGGGATCGCCGGGAGCCCCAGCCGGACGAGCACGGCGTCGATCAGCCCGTACTGCTCGTTGAACAGCCACCGGAAGTTCAGCCCGACCACCGCAGGCGCCACCATCGGCGGGATCAGCAGCAGGGTGCGGGCCGGCCGCAGCCCGCGCAGCTTGCTGCTGAGCAGCACCGCGATCGCCATGCCGCCCACCACCTCGATCACGAGCGACGCCACGGTGAAGATCACCTGGTTGCGCAGCGTCTGGCCGAAGGAGGTGCCGGTGAACAGGTCGGTGTAGTTGCTCAGGCCGAGGAACGGGCTCTCCGCGGAGTTCAGGTCCCAGCGGAAGAAGCTCATCACGAACGACTGGCCGAGCGGGTACAGGAAGATGACCAGCATCAGCAGGATCGCGGGTGCCGCCAGGGTGTAGCCGGTGAGCCACTTCGGCGTCGTCCGCGAGCGCCCGGCGACCGGCGCTCGCGGACGGGACATCTGGGAGGTGGCCATCGTCAGCGCAGCGCCCCCGCCTGCTGCAGGATGCGGGTGCTCTCGGCGGCGGCGGCGTCGAGCGCGGCCTGCGGGCTCATCTGGTCGCTCAGCGCGTTCTGCACCGCCGTCTGCACGACCGTCGAGACCTTGTCGAAGCCGGGCACCTTCGGCCACTCCTTGCCGTTGTCGATCGTGGTGCGCAGGTCGGCGAGCCATTGGTGCTCCATGCCCTGCGCCTGGCTGGTCACCTGCTCGGCCGTCGACCTGCGGCTCGGGTAGTTCTTGAACTCCGCGTACTGGTCGACCAGGGCCTCCGGGGTGACCGTGAACTTCAGGAACTGGGCGGCCGCGTCCTTCTTGCGGGAGTACTTGTTGATCGCGAGACCGTGCGAGATCGCACAGGAGGTGCCGGTCTTGTGGCTCGGCATCGGCGCTGTCGCGTACTTGTCCGAGACGGTGGACAGCGACGGGTCACCGAAGCTGGCGTACGCGCCCGGCCAGTCGAAGACGGCGGCGCAGGTTCCGTTCGTGAAGCCTGCCGAGTTCTCGTTCCACTGGTAGGTGACCACGTCCGACGGCGTGACCCGGTACTGCTGGATGAGGTCTCGGTAGAACGTCAGCGCCTCGACGCCCGCCGGCGAGTTGAACGTGACGTTGTTGTTCTGGTCGAGCCACTCGCCACCCGCCTGCCAGAGGAAGTCGGCGAACTGGCGCTGCGCCGGGTCGCCCTGACCGGGCAGCACCAGGCCGAACTGCCCGCCGCTGGTGAGCCGCTGCCCGACGGACACCAGCTCCTCCCACGTCGTCGCGGGCTGCACGCCCGCTGCCTCGTAGAGGTCGCGCCGGTAGTACTGGGTGCGCGCGTCCATGTTGCGCGGGATCGCGGCCAGCTCCCCGGAGGCCGGGTTCGTCATGTACTGGATCGCGACGGGGAAGAAGTCCGCGAGGTCGGCCTGGTCGAAGTAGTTGTTGAGCGGCTCGAAGTGCGGGAAGAAGGCCCCGATCTGCGCCGTGTGGGTGCTGTAGACGTCGTACTGCGTGCTCCGCGCGGCGGCGAGCGTGATCTCCTTGGACGTGAGCGGCGTGAACTGGAGCAGGTCGTACTTGACCGTGATCCCGGTCTGCTGCGTGAACGCTGACGTGACCTTCTCCCAGTAGGCCGGGTAGCGGTCGCCGCCGGTGATGAGCAGGGCGTCGATCTCGGTGACCGGGCCGTCGGAGCCACCGCCGCAGGCGGCCAGGAACGGCCCGACCGCGGCGCCCGCGGCGAGCGCCATCGAGCCACCGAGGAACCGGCGCCTGCTCAGGGCACTAGACATGATGCGTACCTCCCATGGGAACCTCCTCGTCGAGGTTTTTCAGGTCGAGGTCTTTCAGGTCGGGGCTTCTCAGCTGCCCTTGCGAATGCCCCTGCCCCGCGTACGAGCGGAGGACCTCGGCACACGCGCCGGCGGCGTGGTAGTCGGGTTCGAAGGCGTCGCCCTTGCGGAGGTCGCGGCGGGCGGCGCGGGGCTCGGCGGCGACGAACCAGCCGCCGTGCTCGTGATCGGCCAGGTGGGTCAGCGCGTGTTCCCACGCGCGGTCGGAGAAGTGCCGGTAGCCCTCGTCGCCGGTGCGCTCGAGCAACACGGCCGCGGCCCCGATCGCCTCCGCGGGTGCCCAGTAGGCCGATGCCGGATGGCTGACGGTCAGGTCCCGGCGCAGGCCGCTGGCGAAGCCGCCCCGCGCGGGGAGCCAGCCGTGGTCCCAGGCCAGCCGGTGCAGGTGCACCGCCTGGGGCAGCAGCCACTCCGCAGGGTCGTGGCGGGCGAGGATCCCGAGCAGCTTCGCCCACTCGACCTGGTGCCCGGGTGAGATCCCGAACGCGCTCTCGACGCTCACCGGGTCGCGCGGCGCCTCCGCCCAGTCGGGCGACCAGTCCTCCTGGTAGTTCTCCCACACGAACCCGCCGATGCCGGTGGGGATCCGGCGCGCGATGGCGTCCGCGATGCGGTAGGCGCGGTGCAGGTCGCTCGGGTCGCCGGAGGCGTCGTAGGCGGCGAGGAACGCCTCGCAGAGGTGCATGTTGGCGTTCTGGCCGCGGTAGGGCGACACCTCGGTCCAGTCCGCCGAGGTCGTGTTGACGGCCAGGTGGCCGCCGCGCAGGAGCTTCTCCTCGCAGATCTCGCGGGCCTCGTCGAGCAGCTCCCGCCCGCCCGGCACGCCGGCGCTCGTCGCCGTGGCGCCCGCGAGGAGCACGAAGGCGTGCCCGTACGCCTCCTTGCGCGGGTCGGCCACCTCGATGCCGGTGCCCGTCACGCGCAGCACCCAGTGGTAGCCGCCGTGCCGGCGGTCCCGATGGGCGCGGGTGAGGAACTCCAGCGCCTCGGCCGCGGCCCCCGCGGACCTGCTGCCCGCGCCGTGCAGCACGCCGAGCGCGAACTGGACGACGAACCGGGCACTGGCCACGAGGTGCCGGGTGCCGCCGTCGCGGACCGTGCCGTCGGCGAGCACCTGCGAGACGAAGCCGCCGGTGCGCGGGTCCCGGGTTCCCGCCCAGAAGTCGAGGATGCCGGCCAGGTGGGCGCGCACGACGTCGGGGGTGCGGAACGCGGCCGCACGAGCTGCGGGTTCCATGTGTGCTCGCCCCCTGGGGTCGCCGACGCTGGGACTGGAGGCGGTGGTCGACCGCCTGGGCGGCGCGCCCCGGCTGCGGGATTTTCCGGGTGCCAGGGGCGCGGAGGGTCAGCTTGTCCTATAAGCTGATGACATGCACAGGAGACAAGAGTCCTCGGACGCTGTCAAGGTCCGGACTCTCCCGGTGCAGGTGGCCGCCCACCTCACCCGGCGCATCGTCAACGGTGAGATCGGCGAGGGCAGGGCGCCTTCCGAGCTGGACATCTCCCGGGAGTTCGGTGTCTCGCGGGTGGTGGCGCGCGAGACGCTCAAGATCCTCGCGTCGCTCGACATCGTCGACATCGCGCAGGGGCGGCGGGTCACGGTCCGGCCGCGCGCCGAGTGGGACTACCTGAGTCCGCTGCTGGTCGAGTGGCTGCCGGAGGAGCTCGTCGACGAGCTGCTGCAGGAGCTGCTCGAGGTGCGGGTGCTGTTGGAGCCGGAGCTCGCCGCGATGGCGGCGGCCGGCATCACCGACGAGACGCTGGCCCGCCTCCGCGCCGAGCTCGACCGGATGGCGGGGCTCGAGGACGATCCGGACGCCTACCTCGAGGTCGACCACGAGTTCCACATGGAGATCTGCCGGGCGGCGAACAACCGGATCCTCGATCGGATCATGTACTCGGCCCGCTGGCTGGGCACCGCGAGCCGCCGCGTCACCAACCAGGCGAGCCCGGACAGCCTGCGGCGCGCCACCGAGGCGCACGCCCAGGTCTTCACGGCGCTGCAGGCGCGGGACCCGGACGCGGCCCGGGAGACCATGCGCGCCCACCTGCTCCGCAACTCGCCGATCCTCGCGGCGAAGCAGCGGGGCGAGCGCGGCCCGGCGCAGGACGTCGGCAGCGCGCGGGGCGGCACCGACGAGGGCATGGCCCAGTAGCCGGTCGCACGCCGCGGCGGGCGGATCCGAAATCGAAGAGGAGGACGGGTGAGGCATGGCAGCGGTGGGTGAGGGTCCGATCCGGCTCGGGCTGATCGGAACCGGGTTGGCGGTCGAGAAGCTGCACTGGCCTGCGCTGCGCCGGATGCCGGACCGGTTCGTCGTCACGGCGTTCGCCGACCGGTCGCCCGAGCAGGCGGCGCGCTTCGCGGCCTACAGCGGCGTCGACGCCGCCCGGTCCCACGAGGACCACCGCGACCTGCTCGCCCGCGACGACGTCGACGCGGTGCTGGTCTCGGTGCCGATCCCGCTGCTCTACGGGATCGCGCGGGACGCGCTGGTCGCGGGCAAGCACCTGCTGTGCGAGAAGCCGACCGGTACCGACGAGGAGCAGGCGAGGGCGTTCCTCGCGTTCGAGCGCGAGTTCCCGGACCGCGTGGTGCTGGTCGGGGAGAACTACTTCTACCGCGACGACATCCGGCACGCCCGCGCGCTGGTCGACGACGGCGCCATCGGCAAGCTGCACCTCATGGCGTACCGGCGTGCCGGTCAGCTCGTGCCGCGCGAGGGCCGGTTCACCAGCACGCCGTGGCGGCAGCAGCCGCAGTACCGCGGCGGCGTGCACCTCGACGCGGGCGTGCACGACATCGCCCAGATCCGCATGCTCTGCGGTGATGCGGTGCGGGTGCACGGGGCGGTGCAGTGGGCCAACAGCACGATCGACTCGCCGTCGGACCTCGCGCTGAACCTGACGTTCGCCGGCGGCGCGATCGGCAACTACACCGCGTGCTACTCCGAGGTGCCGGTGCCCGCGGAGCCGAACGACATGCGCCTCTACGGCACGGAGGGCGTGCTCGTGCTGTCCGGGCCGGACGCGGAACGGCGGGTGACGCTCCTGCGGGCCGACGGCACCACCAGGAGCGACGTCTTCCGCGGCATCGACAACGGCTACTACGCCGAGCTCTGCGACTTCTCCGACGCGGTGCGCCACGGCGGCCCGGTGGTCGGGACGATCGCGCAGAGCGTGGCGAACATGCGGATCGTCCTCGCGGCGCTGGACTCCGCGAAGGAGGCCGCGGTCGTCGAGCTCGACAACCCCACCGAGGGGGGCGTTCCGCTGTGGCGCCCGCGGGGGTCCGCGGGTCTCTTCGACGGCCTCCCCGGGACGCGCGAGATCTCGGCCGAATGACCCGTTGACACGCGCCTTGGTCACCCATAGTGTGACCGCGATCGCACTACCCGGCACGGCGTTCCACTAGGCGAAAAGCTCGCTCCTGGCGCAAGGGCGGATGCGGGTCCCCCCGAAGGGCTCGTGCCTCCCGACCCGGTCGGCAGCACATCACCCGAAGACACCTGGTCTCACCGCAAGGACGCGGGAGGAGTCGTCATGGCACAGAAGTCCGGACTCGTTTGGTCGAGGCGGAAGTTCCTGGGAATGAGCGCGCTCGGAGCTGTCGGGCTCACGGCGTGCGGCGGCCAGCCCGCCGCTCCCAAGGTGGATGTTCAGGTTCCGCAGGCGGTGCTCGACGCCGCGGCGCCCTACCGCGGCGGCTCGGTGGGGATGCTCTCCCAGAAGCTGTACTCCGAGGCCGCCAACCAGGCCCTCGACCGCTCGCTGCAGGCGTTCGCGCAGGCCACCGGCACCACCGTGCAGAACGACCTGGTGTCGGGTGACGCCGGCGACATGGTGGCCAAGATGGACGCCGACGTGAAGGCGAGCACCACCCGGGACCTGGCCTTCATGAGCGACTCCCGGTTCGTCGGCCAGCTCCACAACCTCGGCGACCTCACCGACGTCACCGACGTGGTCGAGGAGATGAAGGGGCTCTACGGCGAGCCGGCCACCGAGGCCACCAACTACTGCGTGTTCGACGGCCGCTGGTACGCGATCCCGTACCACTTCATCGCGTCCGGGATGTACCTGCGCAAGGACTGGTACCAGGAGAAGGGCATCGCGCTGAAGCCCTACTACAGCTGGGAGGAGCTGCGCGACAACGCCCTCGAGGTGTCCGACCCGTCGAAGCGGCGCTTCGGCTGGGGCATCACGGTGAACCGTTCCGGCGACGCCAACGGGTTCATCGAGAACGTCGTCAACACCTACGGCGGCGCGATCGCGGACAACACCGGGCAGAAGGTGACGTTCAACTCGCCGGAGACCGTCAAGGCCGTCGAGTTCATCGGTGACATCTACTCCAATCCGAAGTACAAGCCGATGCTCCCGCCCGGGATCGAGAGCTGGACCGATTCCAGCAACAACGAGAACTGGCTGGCCAACATTCTCGGGCTCACCCTGAACCAGTTCAGCGTCTACGCCGACTCGAAGACCAAGGGCAACCCGGTCTACCCGAACACGCACGTGATCAGCGGCGCCACCGGCCCGGCGATCGACCGCCCGCTGGCATACGGCCAGTCGAACTCGTTCGTCATCTTCAAGGGAGCCAAGAACCCCGACCTGGCCAAGCAGGTGGCGAAGTTCATGGTGAGCGGCACCGCCCTGCTGGGTGTCGCGCAGGGCGCGCCCTGCCTGGTCAACCCGGCGTGGGACAAGGTGTGGGACTCCGACCCGTACTACTCCAACGGTGACCCGGCGTTCGGCCCGATCCGCGAGCAGACCAGGACAGCGCTCCCCATGACCACGTCCACCGGCTTCTCGTTCCCGCAGCCGCCGAGCCCCGGGCAGCAGGCGGCGGTGGCCGCCTACCTGCTGACCGACATGATGCAGTCGGTGGTCCAGGGCACCCCCGCGGCGAAGGCGGTGGCCACTACCCACGACCGCATGGTCCAGATCTTCGAGCAGCAGGGCCTCAAGCAGTGACCGTTCTGCGCCCGCGGCCGTCGCCAGCCCGCTCGAGCACCGCCACGGCGTCCTCGCTCACCGGCACTCAGCGGAGGCTCGGGCGCGACTGGCGCCTCGCCACGGCGTTCCTCGCACCCGCCGGGCTCCTGATCGCCGCGCTGATCCTGTTCCCGATCATCAGCGGGATCGTCACGAGCACCACCGAGCGGCACGGGGCGGAGTCCGTCTTCGTCGGGCTGGACAACTACACCGCACTCGTCCACGACACGGTGTTCCACACCGGCGTGATCAACTCGTTCGTCTTCACCGCGTACGCCGAGATCTTCAAGGTGGTGCTCGGCCTCATCGCGGCGCTGATGCTGCACCACATGCGCAAGGGCCGCGCGATCCTCGCCGGGATCATCCTGCTGCCGTGGGTCGTGCCGACGGTCGTCACCGCGTTCACCTGGCGGTCGCTGTTCGACCCGATCTTCGGCAGCGTCAACGTGGTGCTCACCGACTCCGGGATCGGGCCGATGCTCGCCGCGATCGGGCTCGTCGACAGCTGGCCCGCGGAGTGGCTGTCCGACCCCGCGCTCGCGATGCCGGCGGTCATCCTGGTGAACGTCTGGAAGGGCATCCCGTTCTTCACGGTGACCTTCCTCGCCGGGCTGAAGGCGATCGACAGCACCCTCTACGAGGCGGCCGAGGTGGACGGCGCCACTCCGTGGCAGCGCTTCCGGCACGTGACACTGCCGGGCCTGCGCCACGTCATGATCGTCACGGTGCTGCTGTCGTCCATCTGGACGTTCAACAACTTCGACCTGATCTGGCTGATGACCCAGGGCGGTCCCGGCGACGCCACGGCGCCGTACGTGATGGTGGCCTACTCCAAGGCCATCCAGCAGTTGCAGTTCGGCGCGGGCGCGGCGGTCACCCTGGTGATGCTGCCGATCATCGGCATCCTCGTGGTCATCCTGGTGCGGCTGATGCGCCGCAGCGACCTGCCGGGCACCAGCGACCTCGGACGCAGCCGGCTCACCCCCGCGCAGCGCAAGGCGATGCCGTGGGTGTGGCTCGCCATCGCCACCGTGGCGCTGGCCTGGGCGTCGCCGCAGATCATCTGGAAAGCCGTGCTCGTGCTGGGCGTGTTCGTGCTGCTCGCCGCGGTGATCGGCCGGGTCGTCTCCACGCTGGCCGCGCGGGGCAACCAGATGGCGGCCCGGCTGGTGAACGGCGTCAGCTCGGGCGCCGCGCTCATCGCGCTGCTGGGGTTCGTGCTCGCCCCGCTGTACTGGATGACGGTCACGGCGTTCAAGTCGGATACCCAGATCGTCATGCGCACCAGCGACCTGTGGCCCACGCCGTGGAGCACCGAGCAGTTCACCAACCTCTTCTCCGGCCGGGAGTTCGGCACCTGGTACATCAACACCGTCCTGGTGGCCACGGCGTCCACCGTGATCGCGCTGATCTGCGCCGCGCTCGCCGGCTACGCGCTGGCGCGGCTGAAGTTCCGCGGCTCGGAGAGCTTCACGGTGACGATCCTGCTCACCTACGTGATGCCCGGGGCGCTGTTGTTCATCCCGCTCTACCAGATGATGAGCGGCGTCGGGCTGAACGACTCCCTGTGGTCGCTCGTGATCACGTACCCGACGTTCACGCTGCCGTTCGCGACCTGGTTGCTCGTGGGCTACTTCAAGTCGATCCCGGCCGACCTGGAGGAGTCGGCGCTGGTCGACGGCTGCACGCGGTTCGGTGCGTTCGTGCGGATCGTGCTGCCGCTCGCGAAGCCGGGCCTGCTGGCGGTCGCGCTGTTCACGCTCACCAACGCGTGGAACGAGTTCCTGTTCGCCTTCGTGTTCATCACCCGGGACGACTACAAGACGCTGCCGGTCGGCATGCAGTCGATGATCTTCGGTGACGTGGTGCCGCAGGGTCAGCTGGCGGCGGCGTCGCTGTTGATCAGCATCCCGGTGGTGCTCATGTACGCGTTCGGCCAACGGTTCTTGACCGAGGGACTGACGGCGGGTGCCGTGAAGGGATGACCTCAGCAGTTCCCACCCGCCGGGGCCGCACCAGCGCAGCGGGTACGTCCGTCGAGAAGGCCATGCGGATCCTGGAGGCGCTCGCCGTGCCCGGCGGTCCGCACCGGCTGATGGACGTGGCCGAGCGCGCGGCGGTTCCCCGCTCCACGGCCTACCGGGTGCTGTCCACGCTCACCGCGGAGGGATTCGCGGAGAACTGCGGCGACGGGCGCTACGGCGTCGGGGGCCGCCTGTCCGGGCTCGGCGCGCAGCTCGTGTCGGTCGTGTCGGCCGGAGTCGGGCCCGCGCTGCGCCGGCTGCAGGAGGGCGCGGGCGGCAACACGGTGCACCTGGCGGTCCGCGTCGGCGACCACGCCGTGTACCTGCACAAGGTCGACAGCGACAAGCCGTACGAGATGCGCTCGCGGGTGGGCAACCAGCTGATGCTGCACTGCACCGCGATCGGCAAGGCGGTGCTCGCGCACCTCCCGCCCGACGAGGTGGATGCGGTGGTGGCCTCGGCCGGGATGCCGGCCAGGACCCCGGCCACGATCACCGACCTCCCGGCCCTGCACGCCGAGCTGGCCGCGGTGCGCGAGCGCGGTTTCGCGATCGACGACGAGGAGAACGAGGCCACCGTGCGCTGCCTCGGCGCCGCGATCCTCGACCGGGCGGGCCGGCCTCGCGGGGGGGTGAGCATCTCGACGGTGACGTTCGCGGTCGACCGCGCCGAGCTGCTCGGCTACGCGCCGCTGTTGAAGGCCACCGTTCACGGAATGACCGATCTGATCTAGCCATGGAACGAGCGAGGAAGAAGGCGAAGCGGACGTGCGCATCCATCCCGGCAAGGACGACCTCGAGGAGCTCACCGGCGAGTGGACCGGTGAGCGCTTCGGGTCGGGCCGGCCCCGCGTGCCCGACGAGGTGCTGGCGAGCCTGAGGCTCGCCACCACGGAGGAGGCGTGGGGTCACCTGTTCCAGGCCGGTTACGTGCGGCAGTTCGCCGGCGACTGGCGTGAGACGCACCCGGGCACGGTGATCGTCGGCCGGGCGGTGACGGCCCAGTTCCTGCCGCACCGGCCCGATTTCGACGCCGTGGTCGTGGCCGCGGGTGCCCGGGAGGGGCACCTGGAGGGCGACCGCCAGAACTCCTGGGTGATCGAGACCCTGGAGAACGGCGACATCATGGTCGTCGACATCTTCGGCAAGGTCGTCGAGGGCACCGTGGTGGGCGACAACCTGGGCACGGCGGTGGCCTCCCGCACCGGCGTGGGTGCGGTGATCGACGGCGGGATCCGCGACCTGCAGGGCCTGCAGCAGCTGCCCGGGGGCGTCAACATCTTCCACCGCGCGGTGGACCCGACGCCGATCCGCGGCGTCACGCTGGCCGGCATCAACATCCCGATCCGGATCGGTGGGGCCACCGTGCTGCCGGGTGACGTCATCCTCGGCACGCCGACGGGGGTGGCCGTGATCCCCGCGCACCTGGCCGAGGCGGTGGCCGCCACCAGCGAGGACACCCGCATCCGCGACGTGTTCGGCAAGCAGCGGTTGTCCGAGCGCCGCTACACGAGCGCCCAGATCGACGTTCCGACCTGGGCCGATGACATCGAGGCCGATTTCCAGCAGTGGCGCAAGGAGCAGAAGGCATGAGTGCCAGCACGATCAGCGAGGAGTACGTCAGCACCGCGTCGCGGCCCAGTGATCTGCGGATCACCGATGTGCGGGTGGCGAACCTGCACGGGGTGCCGTTCCGCTCGTCGATCATCCGGATCGACACCAACCAGGGGTTGGTCGGCTGGGGGGAGGTGCGCGACCAGGCCAGCGCCACCTATGCGCTGATGCTCAAGAGCCGCATCGTGGGTGAGAACCCGTGCAACCTGGACAAGGTGTTCCGCAAGATCAAGCAGTTCGGGCACCACGGCCGCCAGGGCGGTGGGGTGTCCGGCATCGAGATGGCGTTGATGGACCTGGCCGGCAAAGCCTACGGGGTGCCGGCGTACGCGCTGGTGGGTGGCAAGTTCCGCGACACCGTGCGCTGCTATGCCGATACCCCGTCGCTGGCGGATCCGCAGGAGATGGGGCAGCGGCTGCTGGAGCGCAAGCAGCGCGGGTTCTCGATGCTGAAGATGGATGTGGGTATCTCGCTGTTGTGGGACGTGCCGGGCACGTTGATCGCGCCGCCGGGGGCGCGGGAGGACGTGACCACGATGCACCCGTTCACCGGGATCCAGGTCACCCCGAAGGGGGTGGAGTACCTGGCCGGCTACGTGGAGACGGTGCGGTCGATCGTGGGGTACGACGTGGCGATCGCGGCGGATCATTTCGGGCACATCGCGTTGGACTCGTGCATCCGGATCGGGCGGGCCCTGGAGCCGTTCACGTTGGCCTGGATCGAGGACCTGATCCCGTGGCAGTTCACCGACCAGTGGCGTCAGCTGACCGAGGCGGTGGCGGTGCCGACCTGCACGGGGGAGGACATCTACCTGACCGAGGGGTTCAAGCCGCTGTTGGATGCGGGGGCGATCCGGGTGGTGCACCCGGACCCGGCCACCTCGGGTGGGATCGCGGAGACCAAGCGGTTGGGCGACTACGCGCAGGAGCGTGGGGTGGCGATGGCGTTGCACCTGGCGGCGTCGCCGGTGGCGACGATGGCGTGTGTGCACCTGGCGGCGGCCACCGAGAACTTCCTGGCGTTGGAGCACCACGCCGCGGACGTGCCGTTCTGGAGTGAGCTGGTCACCGGGCTGCCGCGGCCGTTGATCCAGGACGGGCACATCACGGTGCCCGACACCCCCGGTCTCGGGTTCGGTGACATCAACGAGGAGCTGTTCCGCCAGCAGTTGGATCCCCGCGACCCGGTGTACTTCACCGACACCGCGCACTGGGACGGCGAGACCAGCCACGACCGGCTCTGGAGCTAGTGCCCCCCGCCGGAAGTCCGCCGAATAATTCGGCGGCCCAGCCCCACGCTGCGCGCACCGGCCGACGTCCCGAGTACGCCCGGTACGAGGGCCGCCGCCCGGCACACGCAGCGAGAACCTGGATCCACCGACTTACCC